>CAILMQ010000001.1 GCA_903835385.1 uncultured Microcaldota archaeon
AGCGTGGTCAAAAGCCCTGAGATTTGACTGAACTCGAAACCCGAAACTGGAAACGAAGAAAAATAATAGCCCCGACCGGATTCGAACCGATGTCAAGAGGTTTCTCCTTTTTTTAGGAAAAGCCAGAGCCTCCTTTAAGGACCGAGGTTAAATGAAACCCAAGTTATCCTTGACCACTAGACGACGGGGCTGTTCAGTACCCTATCGTTTCAGGAGAAGGGAATAAAAATTTACCGTGCCAACTGCCATCCATGGAAATCCGACATCTGGTGAGGCCGCCGCACAGCAAATCCCTAAAGAGCGCGCGCGTCACGCTCGCCCCGGGAGAGGAAGTCGGCGAGCACGTCACAGAGAAACGCGAAGAAGTAGTCATTGTTCTGAAAGGCAAAGCGTCGCTCGCAATGGACGGCGAAACAGTCGCGCTCTCGCAGGGCGAGTCGTATTTCATTCCCGAAGGCGTGAAGCACAACATAAAAAACGAATCAAAGGACACGCTCGAATACGTCTACGTGGTCACCTTACTCGCGCCACGTACGTGAAAAACTCGACATTGTCCGGGCTGAAGCGCTCCTGGTAATCGCCGAACGTCCTGACATTTTCAAATCCCGCCTCGCGCAGGAGGCCGTGAAGCTCGCCCCTTTTGAACGGGTACATCCTGAGCAGCGCCCTGTCCCCGCTTTGCAGGTGTTCATACTCCATTATGACCTGGGTTTCGTCCGCATGCACCACCCTGCATGCCACTTTGTCAATCCCGCAATAAACATACTCGCCGCTCTGGCTGAATCTTCCCTCAAGTATCCTGGGATAGTTGCGCTCGTCAATCACAAGCGCCCCTTTGGGGCTGAGAAGCGATGCGAAGTTCCGGAGCGCCCTGAGCCGCCCCTCCTGCTCGAAAATCAGCGTCAGGGAATTTCCCAGGCAGGTGACCATGTCGAACATGCCCTGCAGATGCGACGGAATGCTCCTCCAATCATGTGAAAGCGCCCGTATCCTGATATCCCTTTTCCTGGCCTCTGAAATCGCAACGTCAAGCATGTCCGGGTCTATCTCATTCGGAACCACGCTGGCGCCACTTTTGAGCCTGAGCCCTATGGTCGTGGCCCCGCAGCCGAGGCAGGCGTCAAAAACAAGCGGTTTCTGGTTAGGGGCATTAGCCATTATGAACGGAACTTCTTTGCCCATCCTTTTCTCCATTTTCACGAAATCAGGCCACATCCTTGCCATCCTTTTGGATTCGGCCGGGTCGTATCCGGGCAAAGTGCTGCCTCTCCTTGTTTGTTTCTGCATATCCTGTTATTTGTGGCAGATTATTTAAAAAAGTTGTGTTTGCATCTGCCCGTGGAAATGCACCCCACGCACGCTTTTAAACGCGGTCCTGCCAATCCCGTCCTATGCTCGGCCATCTCATATCCTTCAGGTCAAACCCCGAACGCATCCTGTTCTGGAAAAAGGACGAGCTTTGCGAGTTTCCGCTCCTGGGGAAATGCCTGAACATCAGGTTTTCGGATTCCATATTGTGCACCGGATACCAGGATTTGGACAATCATTTCCGCTGCCCCCATGGCATCAGGGGCAGGAAGCAGTGCGCCCACTGCAGGAACAGGGACATCTTAAAGGTCTACACCCGCCTGGATTTCGAGGGCTACGAGGCGATGCGGGAGGAATACGTGCACCAGGACTTCAGCGTCTACCTGGCGCAGTTCGGCGATTCGCTCATCAAGTGCGGAGTCACGCGGAGCGAGCGGGTGGAGGAGCGGACGCACGAGCAGGGCGCGGATTTCTGGATTGAGCTATTGCGGTTCCACAACGGCGAGGAGGCATACGGGGCGGAAACCGCGCTGCAGCAGAGATTCGGCCTGAAAAATTTCGTGCGCAACAGCACAAAGCTGGAGCTTCTGGGAAAGAAAAAAACAAAAGCCGCCCTCGAAGCGAAAATAAAGGAGATAAAAAACGAACTCGAACCGAACGCGCGCGCGTTCGCGGACATCGAGGCTTTTTTTTGTCATGAATCGGAAATAAGGGAAAACGCCTATCCGGTCCCGCAATCCTTCGGGGTCTCCTATTCCATTGACGGGACAATCACGGGCTCCAAGGCGCAGATGCTTTTCTATGAAAAGGAAGGAAAACATTTCGTTGTGCCCATGAATGAATCAGTGGGCAGGGTTTTTCTGCTGAAGGAATGAACAACATATGTACTATAGCAACTATATGGTCCTTATAGCAACAATTAAAAAACCGTAGCTGGAAAAGTGGAACTATGGACATGGACAAGGAATCCATCTTCTCAACGAACTGGAGGATGTTCTATTGCCTTACACCCTTCCAGCGCGACCCGTGCGGGGAGAAATACGGCCTGGAGGTGGAAAGAGAAATCAAAAATGCGGGCTTTGGGATCTCCCATGAGACGGTGTTCGCCTATCTCAACCATTACTCCCGGGCCGGGATGCTGAAAAAGGTGAGGCGGGGCAGGCAGGTGTTCTTCTCCCTTATTCCAGAGAACGCTCTTCCGGTCATGTCCCTGCTCGAGCAGGACAGGACGAATATTTTCCTGCGCAAAAGCAAAATGGCGATGCTCATATCAGAGTTATCCGGGCTTCTCGCGCATTGCGGCTTCGCGCTTCTTTTCGGCTCTGCCGCAAGAGGCCACGAGCGTAAATCCAGCGATGTTGATTTACTGGTTGTGGATGGGGCGCTTGACCCGGATGCGATAGAAAAGAAGGAAGCCGCATATGGGGTAAAGATAAGCGTTCATCGGATTTCAGGAAAAGAACTGGAAGTCCAATGGCACAAAGAACCGGTATACAATGGAATATGGAGGGACCGCGTAGTTATAAGCAATTTCCACAGGTTCTGGGAGTTTGCGCTTGCGAGGGGAAAGCCATGAACCAGCTTGAAAGGTGTTTTGAGGGCACGCCGGACGTGCCGCCAAAGCTCATCGAGTGCGGCGTGGGCGTGGACGCCGCAAAAAGGCATCTGGAAAAGGCGGAGTGGAACCTCCACGCTGCCCGGAAGATGGAGGAAGGCAAATTCTTCGACTGGCAGATTGTCTGTTCATATTATTCCATGTACCACGCGACCATGGCCGCTCTATTTCTCATCGGGCTGGAAGCCAGGTCTCACGAATGCGCCATATCAGCTTTCGAGGTGTTCTACATAGACAAGAAAGTGCCCAGGGAATATGCGGCTTACCTGAAAAATGCGAAGCAGCTCGGCAAGGTTTATGCCGACACCCTGTCCAATGCGAAAACCGAGCGGATAAAGGCATCCTATGGCCTGGGCGAGATAACCTCTGCCGAGGCGGCGCGCGTGATGTCCAATGCACAGCAATTCCTGATGGAAGTGAAGAAGCTCGTTTATTCCGCTTCTGGCAGCGAATACATGAAGATGAAATGAGCGGCCACTGGCTCCAGGGCTGCGGGCAGGGTTTTTCTGCTGAAGGAATAGCGGCAGCTCAGCTGAACAGCGCCTTTATTGAGGAGCCTATGAGCTGGCTCGCGACCAGCACCAACCCCGTCACAATCAGATGTTCGGCCACCACGCGGTTCGTATCCATGCCGTAGGATTTCGCGATTAGGTAGCTCAGCACCGCTATGACGGCCAGGCCGAAGACCACGGATACGGCAATCGCATAATCCAAGGGAAGGGCTACCACAAAAGCTATCATGAGGAGCGAGATGCCCAGCCGCGTCAGGTAGTTGGAGATTGTGCTGAGCCTCGTGTGGCTTTTGGATTTGGATTCCGCGTAGATGTGCATGCCCAGCGAGTCCGCGATATTGTCGGCAAACGCGATGACCAGCAGCGCGCCGAGTATCCCGAGCTTGGGAACCTCGAGCTGGTTCAGCCCGATGAGCAAAGCCAGGCTGCTGGTGACAGCGGAAGTCGCGCCGAAGCTGAACCTGCTCAAATCCATGGATAAATCACAGGTATAAGGTATTAGATACTTATGTTTGCTGCCCGATAGACTATCCTTCCAAAGGCGGGGCGCTGGTCCAGAATTCATTGGCAACGTCGGTTCCTGGAACATGGCAGGCGCCACCGATGGAAAGCATGTCTCCCCTGAGCCCGAAAAGAAATAATTGCACCGGGTGGGATTTGCAAACCAACTTTGGCACGTCCGCATGGTCGGATTCGCGATCCAGCACGTCCAAAGTATGCTCCCATGTCTCTGCCAAATCCCGCTGCACGGTAACAAAATGTTTTTGATCGATGAGGCCTGCTTCTCTAAGTGTCCCGGCCAGTTCGCTGCTTTTGCCATGCCTGATTAAATATTCGGCAACGCGGGCGATCTGCGCGCATACGGTATCCATGTGCGGGTCTACATACCCCAGGTCAAAAACCTGTTTTTCGGTTAAAACATGGCCGAGCTGGAAATTGGTGCCCGGGAAATAGTGCGTTTTTATGTGCGGGCGGCTCGTTTCTGTTCCTCCAATGAACGCAAGTGCATTGTCACGGGCGAATTCGAAAGCTGCACTGGCAAGAGGACGTTTCGGAAAGCGCTTTTCGAACTCCGCAGAAGCCGCCCGGCTCATAAGCACGAGATCCACTGTTGTTTTTTCCGTTGCCATGACGGTTTTCAGGCCGCAAACTATGAGACGCCGGGGCGCGAAAATTTTTTTCGGGTCGGGATTTCTCGCGGATGATTCTATTAATCGCAATACTTCCGAGGCCATCAAAAGCACCGAATTTATAACGTAGTGAAAATATTAAAATATGCCGATTCTTGCCATCTTGGGCGACTTTTACGATAATAAGGGGTTTCTTACCAGTCCGCCTTCTCCAGCCTTCCCAAAAGCTCCAGGTTCTTCTTCATCATCCTGTTTGCCATGTCCAGTATGCCGTTCCACTCGCCTTCCATGAACTCCACTGGGAACGATATGTAGCTGCTGCCTGACACTTCAATCGCCACGCGGCTCTTTCCAATGGCCTGGATTCCCCCGCGCCGCACGCCGTTGGACCGCATTTTCTTCACGAACGAGTCCGCAACCCCCACGTCTTTGGCAGCCACGTGCAGTATGAACGGCTCGCATTTGAACCAGAGCGGCAGCTTCCCCGCATAGGAGCTCAGCTTCATCTCGAAATCCTCATGTCCCACCTGGCCGTGCCATTTCGCGTAGTGTGAAGACTCTTTCTTGCCCCGCTCAATGTCGTAAACCAGCAAATCTATCCTTCCGGAACAGGAAGAAAGCGTCACGAGGTCAGGATTGGCGTTCAACCTGTCCAGCAGCCCGATTGCCGGCTTGTCCACCTTGCCTTCGCCCAGCGCTTTTTTATAGGACGCGAGCCGGCTCCCCCTATAGCTTGTCCACGACATGGTGCTCCCCCAGGAAATTCCCCAGAATCCGCTCGCCGTTCTCCGTGTGCCAGACCTCGGGATGGAACTGCACCCCGAAAATCTCCTTTTCATTGTGGCGCATCGCTTCCACGGGGCAGGTGTCCGAGTGCGCCAGCGTCCTGAAACCGGCCGGCGCATCCTTTACCTCGTCGAAATGGGAGACCCATGCATTGAAATTTTTAGGCACGTCCATGAACAGCGTGTTCCTTTCGTCAACGCATATCTCCGATATGCCGTATTCGGCATTCACGCCTTTGGCCACCTTCGCGCCTGCCAGATGGCCGATGAGCTGGTGGCCGTAGCAGATGCCCAGCAGTGGATTGTCCAGTTCGCCGGAGAGCGCCTTTTTCACGATTACCTCGCTCAGGCCGTTGTTGCCCGCATACACCGAGCCCGGCCCTCCGCTCAGGATGATTTTTTCTATCTTCTTCAGGTTCGGGGCCACCGAGCGCTCGTAGGACGAGGAGTTGTTCACAATCTGCGATTCGTGGCCCATGTCGCGGCAGTTGCGCATTATGAGGTGTGTGTACTGGGAGCCGTTGTCTATGATTAGTATCATGATTCAATATCCGTCTCAAAACGTTTATATCCCATTCCATGCAATTATTTGCCGATGATGACAATGGGTGCATTTGAGACGGACACGGTGGAGCTTGAGGCAGAGACGCAGCAGAAGGTCAGCAGCGCGATTTCAGCCATTGAAGTCGCCCTGTCAGAATACGACGCCGCAGGGAAAAAGCCGCAAAAATTGGAAAAACGCGTACTTTTTCTCAGGGCGACGCATGCGATGCTTACGGAATGGGAAAAGGAATCCCTTTCCGGGAAAAAGGACGTCCGTTCCCGCCTTGTCCGGCTTAGCGCGTTTTCCACTTTATGCCAGAGGCTTTCATCGAACCGGAGTTGATCTGATGGCCCAGGCCGAGGTTGAAAAAAGGGTCGAGGAAGGGGACAAGGCTGCGAAATCACTGTTCAGGCACGGCACTCATGTCGGAATGCACGTGGCGCATTCCAAGGTCACTACGGACCCCGCCGTTTCTTCAGAACGCGCGGCACAAAAATTGCGCGAGCTCGCCAGCCACAGGAAAAGGGTGGACGCGCATCTTAATCGGAAGGAAGCCAGGCAGATAATCCCGGAAGACGGCGTGCTGCCCATGGATTTTACTGCCCGCACGCCGCACCGGCAGGGCCGCAAAGCGTTCGACCCCCATGAGGACGGCGTGCTCGCGCCGTCAGAAATATCAAGCAAGGACCTCAGGGAGATAGACAGGCAATTGCGGAAGCAATATGGCGATTACAAGTCGCCAATCTCGGTTTTGAGGAAGCGATATTCCGACGAGGCGCTCGGGCACAGGGAAGGGGAAGCCGCCAAACCCAGGGAGGAAAAACCCCCCAGGAAAGAGTTGGCTGCGGAGGATTATTCCGCAATAGCCAGAATGCTCAGGCAACCCCCCACCATGGAGGAAATGTCGGCCGCTCTTGTCGAATTCTCCAAAACAATCAAAAAAAGCCCGGACGGGCTGGTCCAGGGGGTCAATGACTGGATAGGAACCTGCTTTACCAGCGGCTTCTCAACACCCGGAGGAGTCTCGCTTTACATCACTCCGGAGCTTTCGGCGCAATTACAGGACCCCAAAGCCAGGGAACAGGTCATCTCAAGCCTGAAGCGCGACTACCCGGGCTTCAGGTTCTCCGTGCGCGTCATCCAGCCTGTTGAATCAGGGCTTCCGGTCCCGTCGGCGCAGATTTCAATAGAACGCGAACAGTCCAATCTCAAGGCCTGGGCCACGGCCTGCAATTCACCCGCGGATGTCATTTCCCAAAGCAGGGCGAATGCGGATCTGGCCAGCGTAACCGGCACTGCCCGTGAGACGGCATCCAGCATCAACCTGTCCCCGGGCCTGAACCGCTATCTGCAGGTTCCGGCGAACATGGAAAAATTGCAACGGGACCTGGCCCAAAACAATCCCGGCTATCTTGTGCATGCGGAACTGGACAAGGAAACGTCCCAGGTAAAACTCGGCATGGTTCCCTACCGGGTCTGATGCCCTGCAAAACAGGGCCTGCCATCCGTGCGGGCGAAACAAGTGCCGGATGCCGCGCGCTGCGTGCAGGGAAGAGCGGTTCATGGCGCCAAAACGCATTATTAAAAACCTTTCCAAATTAACTATAGCGATACCGGAGAGAAGGCTAGCCTTAATGCTGCGGTATGTTCCAGGTGGTCCTGCTTGAAGAAAAAGGTCGCTAAGACAATCGATGTGCTATCTCACGTGCTCGTTCCCGAGATGTCGGTGATCTCCTCCGAGGAGAAGTCCAAGGTCCTGAAGAAGTACAGCATCAGCGAAAGCCAGTTGCCAGTGCTTCCGGACACCGATCCGGCCGCCGTGGCGCTCAAGGCCGCAACCGGGGACCTTGTGAAGATAACGCGCGACGGAGAGACGGGGAAATACGTCAGCTACAGGATTGTGGTCTCATCTACGAAGTAGGTGAGCATTGCCCGCAGGCAAGCAATCGCAGTGAGGCGCTGCCGATATTCGTGTTTCGTGTGATGTATCTTGGCTCCGGCCATTCTTGCCGGAACGGAAATTTACGGAGCAAAATCAAAACATAATCTGGGTGTATGCATGGACAGCTTGGTAGAGGCTTATTACAGGGTCAACCCGCTCGTGAAGCAGCAGCTCAGTTCGTTTAATAATTTCCTGGACTTGGGGCTTCAGGGCGTGGTGGACCGCGTAGGGAGGATACAGACGAACGTGGAGGGTTTCGAGCTCAAGCTCGGCAAGGTCCGCATCGAGCAGCCCAGGTACTACGAGGTGAAGGGCGGCTACAGGCAGATCCTGCCCAACGAGGCGCGCCTGCGCAACCTCAACTACGCATCCCCGGTGTTCCTGGAGATGGTGCCGGTTTTCAACGGAGTGGAAAGGCCGGTTTACTCGGACGTGTTCATCGGCGAAATCCCGGTCATGGCGAAATCCAAGCTCTGCTACCTGGCGGGCATGAGCAGGGACCAGCTCATAGAATCCGGGGAGGACCCGGACGACCCGGGAGGCTACTTCATCGTGAACGGCAGCGAGCGCGCGCTGGTCTCCATAGAGGACCTGGTGCCGAACAAGCTCATGGTCACGAAGGAGCGGACTGGCGTCGTGTCCAAGATATTCTCCACCCACCACGGGTTCCGCGCTAGGTGCGTGGTCACGAGGAACAACGAAGGCGCTTTCATAGTAGAATTCCCGTCCGCGCCCGGCGGGCTCTCGCTCATCCAGGTGCTGCGCGTTCTTGGCATGGAGCGCGACTCGGACATCGTGAAGGAGTTCACCGAGGACAAGCGAATCAGGAACGACGTCATACTCAACATGGAAATAGAGGAGACCAAGAACCGGGAGGAGGCAGTGGACATCCTGAGCAGGAAACTGTCCCCGGGCCAGCCGCCGGAATTCCGGCTCACCAGGATGGAGAACCTCCTGGACAACTACCTGCTTCCGCACGTGGGCGTCACCAAGATCGTGAGGTTCGCGAAGGCGAAATACCTAATCAAGATGGCGGAGCGCGCCACCCAGATATTCAACCGCGAGGCCGCGCCCGACGACAAGGACCACTACTCCAACAAGCGCGTGAAGCTCGCGGGCGAGCTGATGGAGGAATTGTTCCGCTACGCGTTCCAGTTCCTCATCAAGGACCTGGTGTACCAGGCGTCCCGCGCCGACGCGAGGGGCAGGCGGCTCCAGGTGCACACGCTCATCCGGCAGGACGCCATGGGCGACAGGATACGCTACGCCATGGCGACGGGCAACTGGATAGCCGGCCAGACCGGGGTATCCCAGCTGCTCGACCGCGTGAGCTACCTTAGCACCATATCCCATTTGCGCAGGATAATATCCCCGCTCAGCAAGAAGCACCCGCATTTCAAGGCCAGGGACCTCCACGGCACCACGCTGGGCAAGCTCTGCCCCTGCGAGACGCCCGAAGGCCCGAGCTGTTCGCTGGTGAAGAACCTTGCGGTGATGGCCGAGGTGTCCACGGGCGTGGACGAGGAGGAAATCGTCCGCCAGCTGAAGGCGTACGACGTGAAAGAGGGGGCAGTCTGACCGGGTGATTCACGATGGTTAAAAAACGACGCAGAAGGGTCATGGGAGCTACTTCGATTTACCTGAACGGCCGGCTGGCTGGCACACATCCGGACGGCGACAATCTCGCCAAGCGCCTCAGGGAGCGCAGGCGCATGAACGAGCTCAACGGCCAGATAAATATATATTACGATCGGAGGCTCAACGAGCTCCACATAGTCTCGGACAAGGGGCGTGTCCGGAGGCCCTATATAGTAGTGGAGGGCGGCAAGTCCAGGCTCACGCCGGAAGTAATGACGCGGCTCAAGAACGGCGACCTCAACTGGCACCACCTGGTGAAGATGGGCATAATAGAGTACCTGGATGCGCTGGAGGAGGAGAACACCCTGGTGGCATGCAGGGCCGAAGACATGACCGAGGAGCACACGCACCTCGAGGTGGACGCGTCGTCCATATTCGGCGTGGTTGCGGGCGTGCTCCCCTATCCCGAGCACAACTCATCGCCGAGGATTACCATGGCCTGCGCCATGGCGAAACAATCTTTGGGGACGTTCCTCACGAACTTCAACCTGCGCTACGACACGCGGAACTATGTCATGTACTACCCGCAGCAGCCCATGGTGCAGACCAGCATCTATAAGGCGCTCAATCTGGCCAACAAGGCGGCGGGCCAGAACTGCGTGGTCGCGCTCACGAGCTATCACGGCTACAACATGGCGGATGCCATAGTGGTGAACAAGTCGTCCATAGACCGCGGCCTGCTCCGCGTGGCAATGTTCAAGACCTACGAGACCGAGGAGCGGCTCTATCCCGGAGGCCAGAAGGACAAGATAGAGATTCCCACCGCCGAAGTGGCGGGTTATCGGGGCGAGGAGGCCTACAAGCACCTGGCCGAGGACGGCATCATCATGCCGGAAAGCGACGTCGGCGGCAAGGAAGTGCTCGTCGGCAAGACGTCGCCGCCAAGGTTCCTTGAGGAGATTTCGGTATTCGGCACGGTTGAGGAGAAGAAGAGGGAGAGTTCCCTCGCGCTCAAGCCCGGGGAGCAGGGCCGCGTGGATTCCGTCCTGGTTACGGAAGGACCGAGCGGCAACCGGCTCGTGAAGGTGCGCATCCGCGCAACCAAGACCCCCGAGGTCGGCGACAAGCTCGCGTCCAGGCATGGGCAAAAGGGAGTAATCGGCCTGCAGGTGCCTGCTTCGGACCTGCCATTCACCGCGGACGGTGTGGTGCCGGACCTGATAGTCAATCCGCACGCCATACCCTCGCGTATGACCGCGGGCCATTTGCTGGAGATGCTCGGCGCGAAGGCGGGAAGCTTCAACGGCAAGCTCGTGGACGGCAGCGCGTTCTCCGGCAATACGGAGGAGGAATTCAGGGCGTCGCTCAAATCCATAGGGTTCGACGAATACGGCGAGGAAGTGCTCTACGACGGCCTCACCGGAAAGCAGATAAAATGCAAGATATTCGTGGGCGTGTGCTACTACCAGCGCCTCCACCACCTGGTCTCCAACAAGATGCATGTGAGAAGCAGGGGGCCGGTGCAGCTGCTCACCCACCAGCCGACCGAGGGAAGGGCCCGCGAGGGAGGCCTCAGGTTCGGGGAAATGGAACGTGACTGCCTCATAGGCTACGGGGCCAGCATGCTAATCCGGGAAAGGCTGCTCGGCGAGTCCGACAAGACCGTCCAGCTGGTGTGCACGGAATGCGGCTCAATCGCCATACACGATTACGCGAGGAACCGCGACGTGTGCCCGGTGTGCGAATCCGAAAACGTCGAGCCCCTCGAGATGTCCTACGCGTTCAAGCTGCTGCTCGACGAGATAAAGTCCCTCTATATATTCCCGAGGATTATGACGAGGGAGAAAGGCTAGGTGTGCTTATGGAGATTAACAAAATTCTCGACCGGATCAAGTTCTCCCTGTTCTCACCAGAGATGGTCAGGAAGATGTCCGCCACGAAAATCGTGGTGCCGGACACCTATGACGACGACGGCTACCCGATAGACGGCGGGCTGGTGGACACCAAGCTCGGCGTCGTGGACCCGGGCCTGCGCTGCAAGACCTGCGGCGGCAGGGTGAAGGAATGCTCCGGGCACTTCGGCCACATCGACCTGGTGAGGCCTGTCGTGCACGTGGAGTTCGCGAAACACATATACCTGGTGCTCAAGTCAACCTGCCCCAACTGCCACAAGCTGACCAGCAGGAAGGCCATAAAGGAAGTGGTGGAAAAGGAGCCGGTGGAGGAAACCGCAGCATCGGAAATACCCTCGCTCATGGAAGTCGTCGCGCCGGCCATAACCGAAGCCGCGCCCGCGGTGAAAACTGAGAAGGCGGCATTGCCCCAGGTTCCGGAGCCGGAATCGGATTTCGAGGACAAGGGCAAAAAGAAGAAGGGCAAGAAGGAGAAGGCCAAGATCTGCGCCCACTGCGGGCAGCCGCTCCCTGAAATCAAGCTTCTCAAGCCCACGGGATTCTACAAGGACAAGGCCATGCTTCTGCCGTCCGACATCCGCGACTGGATGTCCTCGCTGAGCGACGACGACCTGAAGGAGATGGGTTTCGACCCGCTCTACTCAAGGCCGGAGTGGATGATAATAACCGCGCTTCCGGTGCCGCCGGTGAGCGTCAGGCCCTCCATAACATTGGAGACCGGCGAACGCAGCGAAGACGACCTCACCCACAAGCTGGTGGACATCATCAGGATAAACCAGAAGCTGGAGGCGAACATCAACGCCGGAGCGCCGCAGCTCATCATAGAGGACCTCTGGGAGCTTCTGCAATACCACGTGACCACGTATTTCGACAACGAGACCGCGAACATCCCGCCCGCGCGCCACCGCAGCGGCCGCCCGCTCAAGACGCTCGCGCAGCGGCTCAAGGGCAAAGAGGGCCGTTTCAGGTACAACCTCTCGGGCAAGCGTGTGAACTTCTCGGCCCGTACCGTGATTTCTCCGGACCCGCGGCTCAGCCTGGCCGAAGTGGGGGTTCCCCAGGCCATAGCAGAGGAGCTGACAGTGCCACTGGCCGTGACCGAGTGGAACCTGGAGCACTGCAAGGCATGCATACTCGCCGAGAAATACCCGAAGGCGGTCTATGTCCTGCGGCCCGACGGCAAGCGGCTCAAGGTCGGAGACACACCCGAGCTCAGGAAGGAGATATCGGAAAACCTCAAGGTCGGATGGATACTCGAGAGGCAGATAATCAACGGCGACATATCGCTGTTCAACAGGCAGCCCTCGCTGCACAGGATTTCCATGATGGCGCACATAGTCCACGTGCTGCCGGGCAAGACGTTCCGCCTCAACCCGGTCGTGGTCTCGCCCTACAACGCGGACTTCGACGGGGACGAGATGAACCTCCACATGATGCAGACCGAGGAGGCCCAGGCCGAAGCGCGCTACCTCATGGCGGTGGAGAAGCAGCTCCTCTCGCCAAGGCATGGCCATGCGATAATCAAGCCCCAGGAGGACCACGTGTCCGGGCTCTACTTCCTCACCCGCGACAACGCGGACTTCTCCAAGGAGGAGGCGTCGAACATGTTCTTCCTCATAGGCATCACCGAGCTTCCGGAACCGGACCGCAAGGACCGCTACTCCGGCAAGCTGCTGTTCTCGCAGCTGCTGCCCAAGAGCCTGAACGCGAAGGTGAAATCAAAGCTCGGCGAGGAAATCGTGATACGCTCGGGCAAGCTGATAAAGGGCGCGGTTGAATCCAAGGCCATGGAAGGCGAAGTCCTCGAGCAGATATTCGTCCTGGAGGGCCCGGAGTACACGCGGGACTTCCTCAACAGGGTCACCATGCTCGCCCTGGAGTCCATATCACTCCACGGGCTCAGCGTTTCCATCAAGGACTACACGCTCTCGCCCAAGGCCGAGGAGAAGGTGAACGGCATAACCGGCATGATGGACAGGGAGATAGACAACCTGGTGATGCAGTATCGGAGCAAGTCGCTCGAGCGCTCGCCCGGCCTCACGCTCAAGGAGACCCTTGAAGGGCTCATCGTGCAGATAACCTCCAAGACCAGGGAAGACGTGGGCAAGCTGGTGGAGGAGGACCTCACCATAGAGAACCCGTCCATCATCATGGCCAAGATAGGAGCCAGGGGCAGCCTGCTCAACGCCATCCAGATGTCCGCGCTCGTGGCACAGCAGACCGTGCGGAGCAAGCGCCTCGCAAGGGGCTACCGCAAGAGGATACTGCCCTATTTCAAGCCCGGCGTGCTCACCGGAAGGGAGCGCGGTTTCGTGTACTCGTCCTTCAGGAAAGGGCTCACGCCCTACGAGTTCATGCCCATGCCATGGGCGGCCGTGAGGCCCTGGTCAACACTGCCATCAGGACCGCCCGGTCCGGATACATGCAGCGCAGGCTCATAAACGCGCTCCAGGACCTGGTGGTCTATCCGGACATGACCGTGCGGAACGCCGACATGTCGGTGGTGCAGTTCATCTATGGCGGCGACGGCAAGGACCCCATGTCCGCGAGCAAGGCCGCACTGGCGGATGTCACCAAGCAGGACGATATAGATACCGCATGACATTTGAAGCACAGGTGATATGTTTATGTACAAGAAACTCAAATCCGCGATTGCACCGTACGAGGCAGTAGGCGTCGTGGCGGCCCAGAGCATAGGCGAGCCGGGCACGCAGATGACCATGCGCACGTTCCACTACGCCGGTGTCGCAGAGCACGTGCCCACGGGCCTGCCCCGCCTCATCGAGATAGTGGATGCGAAGAAGGAGCCGAAGAAGCCCATCATAGACATCTACCTGAAGAAGGATTTCAGGAGCGAGGCCGAGGCCGCGAAGGTGGCCCGTGAGCTGAGCTCGGTGTTCGTGTCCGACGTGGCCGAGGTGGAGGACGACCTCCAGAACCTGACCGTGGACATAACATACTCCGAGAAGGACGGCAAGGCGCTGGGCGTGTCCTTCGCTGCATTGCGCAAGGTGCTCGAGGAGAGCAGCGCGAAGCTCAGGATTTCCGAGAACGTCATAACGCTGTACCCGAAAAAGGTGAAGCCCAAGGAGGGCGAGAAGGAGAAGGAGGTCACCGCCCGCTCGGTGAGGAAGCTCGCCAACAGGATAAAGGACGGCATAGTCAAGGGCGTGCGCGGCATACACCGCGCCGTGGTGGTCAAGGGCGACGGGGAATATTTCGTCAGGGCCGCGGGCTTCAACATCCTGGGCGCCATGGAGCATCCGGCCGTGGACTCCAAGAGGATATACACCAACAACATCAAGGAAATCGAGCGCGTGTTCGGCATAGACGCGGCGCGCAACTCCGTGCTAAAGGAGATAAAGGACGTCATGGACATGCAGAAGCTCTACGTGGACACCAGGCACATAATGCTCATCTCGGACGCAATGACCAACTCCGGCAAGGTGCGGTCCATAGGCAGGCACGGGTTGTCGGGCCAGAAGGTGGGCGTGCTCGGAAGGGCGGCGTTCGAGGAGACCGTGAAGCACCTCATAAACGCGGCCGCGTTCTCTGACGAGGAGCGGCTGGTGGGTGTCACGGAGAACATCATCGTCGGCCAGACCGTGCCGGTGGGCACTGGGAAAATAAGGCTCGCGATGTCCCACAAGAAATGATTATCTTTCAGGTGATATGAGTGGCAAAGGAAGAAAACGAAGACGTTGAAAAAGTTACTGAAGCTGCAGAGGAAGACCTCGAGGGCGCGGAAGAGGCCGGCGAAGCGGATGAGGCCGGAGCCGAAACCGAATCCAAGTCGGCCAAAAAGAAGAAGACGCGCAAAGTCGTGCGCAGGCGCAAGTCCAAGAAGGAGAAGGAGAAGCCCCTGACCTCGGCCATACGCCTCTGCGTGGAAAGCGGCAAGGTGGGCATGGGAGCCAAGACCGGCATAGCGGCCAGCCTGCTCGGCAAGGCGAAGCTCTTCGTCGTGGCATCCAACACGCCCCTGGCCATAAAGAGCCAGGTGGAGAAATACTCGTCCGCATCCGGCATACCGCTCATAATTTTCGAGGGCAGCTCCATAGAGCTCGGTTCTGTTTGCGGCAAGCCGTTCCCGGTCTCCGTCCTTTCGGTGTACGAAACCGGCAGCTCGCCCATAATGGAACTCGCCTCAAAGTGATAATGTGGTGGAACTGGACGGCAAGGGCCTGGGCTACTTCACGCAGTTCGAAACCGTCACGCGTGTGATGCCATCGGACTACCTGGAGACCGCGGGATGGCTCCTTTTTCTCGTGGACATGGCCCAGCTGGGCAAAGCCATAGGCAAGAAGGGCGCCAACGTCCGGAAGCTCGCGGACATGTTCAGGAAGAAGGTCGTCGTGATAGGGGACAGCAGCGACCCCGAGGCCTTCGTGCGCAACTTCTTCAACAACGTGGACATCACCGGCATAGAGATAATTGACATCATGGGAGAGAAGAACATAGTGCTCACGGTTTCCGAGAACGACCGCGGAATCGCCATTGGAAAGGAGGGCGAACGCATAAAGGCGGCCAAGGAGTTCCTCAAAAGGAAGTTCAAGGCGACGATCGTGCTCCGCACGAAGCGCTCCATGGACTCGGGCTACGGTGTGGAGAGTCACGGCATTGAGGCCGTGGCGGAAGCCCCGATGGAGCAGGCCGCGAAGATTGAAGTGAAGAAGGTAGAGCCTGAAGCGGAGAAAAAGGAAAGCGAAAAAGAGGAAACGAAAGAGACGGAAAGCGAAGCGGATAAAGAGAAAAGCGGAACGGAAGAGAGCGAAACAAATAAGGAAAAAAGCGAATCGAAAGAAGGGAAAAACGAATCAAAGGAAAGCTAAACAAAAAAAACAATTCGCTCCGTAATATCGCCCGGCCCGCGCGCATCGGTTCTTTAATTCTATCCGCAGAATGAATGTCATGGCCAAAGAGGTTTTCAAGGGCCAGAATCCGTTCAAGGAGCCGGCTCAAATCATCAGGATTTTTCTCTCACTTGTTTTCTTGTGCGTAATCGCATATTTTGCCGTGTTTTCGCTCAAGGATTCGTTTTTTATCATTGCCGCGCTAGCGTTTTGTGCATTAGTTGTCCTAATCGGTTCTTACGGCATCCATCGCGGCATCATAACGACATACGCCGTCACTGAGGATAAAATAATCGTTTCACCCGAACGTTGGGAACGCTGGATTATTGACAGGAAAAGCCCCATCTTATTATCCGAAATATCCGGTGTCGAGGTCTACAAAAATCCTGCCTTTGGCGCAAAGCGCCTTGATTTGCTTCTCGAAGGCCACACCAGGGTGGGCCTGGGGACTTTCAATGAATTATCCCCCGGCGCTGAAATCGTAATAATCTATTCCGATAAAAAATCCACGGCATTGAAAGTTGCGTATCTCCTGACTCCGGAAAACCCATCCGGATTCGCTGATTATCTGAAGCGGCGATTGGGAAACCGTTAATAAACAAAGCCGCGCAATGCTTTTCATGCCAAAAAAGCTCAAATCCAAGATATGGGACGCCTGGGTATGGGTAGTCTCAGGCGCGCTCCATGTTTTTTATCTGCTTGTCAAATCAGCCTTCGGGCTGGCGGGCTTCATCCTTTCCAAGGCCTTCTCCAAGGCGTACAAGGCAGGGAAGCAGAAGGCCCGGGCAAAGTACGGCGAAGCCGTCTACCAATCACTCACAGTCGAAAAAAACCTGGCCGGAGACATGGCCGGATTCGAGAACAGGCTTTCGTCCAAAAGCACCGTGGGACTGATACTCGGGGCGCGCGGAAGCGGGAAATCCGCACTCGGGATGCGCATCCTGGAGAACATTGCCGCAAAGGGCAGGAAGGTGTGCGCCATGGGTTTCGACGAGTCCGCGCTCCCGGAGTGGATAATGCCCGTGGATGGCGTGGATGGGATACCGAACGGCCGTTTCGTGCTCGTGGACGAAGGCGGCATACTCTTCTCTTCAAGAGAGTCGCAGTCCTCGGGGAACAAATTGCTCTCATCCCTTCTCCTGGTGGCCAGGCACAAGGACGTGTCCGTGCTCTTCATCTCCCAGAACTCGGCCAATCTCGAGATAAACAGCATAAGGCAGGCGGATTACCTTCTGATGAGGAAGCCCTCCCTCCTGCAAAAGGACTTCGAGCGCAAAAAAATCGGCCAGATCTACGATGGAATCGATTTCGGAGCCCTTCCGGACGGCGGAAGGTATTCAACTTACGTATATTCAGACGGGTTCAGGGGTTTTGTGGCGAATGAACTTCCTGGTTTTTGGAGTACCAAAGCAAGCAAATCGTTTGCGCAATTAAAACTGAAGAAGGAAGGGAAAAGCGAAACGAAAAAGAGAACGAATCAAAAGGGCAAGTAAAAAAAGAAGCCAGTAAGAAAAATAAAAAACAGCTATTTTTGTTATTCTTCGTCAACACCGGCAACCGCGGCTTTCGTGCTCACGTCGGAAAAGCTCAGCGGGACCTCGGTTATGGTGACGTTCTTGTTCACGGATATCTCGTAGAGGTCCGTGCCCTTCTCAACGTCGCTCTTGGCGCCGGATATCCAGTAGTAGGCCTTCCCGTTCGGGTCGAACCTCTTGGTTATCTGAGTCTTGTACCTTACCTTCTGCATCCTGTGAGAATCAATCATCTTCGGCGCGGAAAGGTCGTCGGGCAAATTGACGTTGAAGAACACGTCTCCGCTCAGCTTCGGTTGGAGCTTTTTTATGATGTCGGCCAGCACCTTCTTGAGCTTCTTCGGATCCCCCCAGCCGCTCTTGTCCCTCCAGTCCCGCCTGGTCTGGTACATTGAGATCGCTATGGACGGGATTCCCTCCAAAGCCGCCTGCCAGCACGCGCCGAGCGTGCCGGATGAAATAAGCGCGGAAAACGAGGCGTTGTCGCCCCAGTTCACTCCTGAAAGCACCAGGTCCGGGGTTTCCAGCTCCCGCGAATGCGTTGCGAAAAGCACCGCGTCCGCCGGGGTGCCGTTTATCTCATAGAAGTCCTGGTCCAGCTTCTCCAGGCGTATGGCCTTGTGGAGCGTGAGGGCGCTAGAGACCGCGCTTCGCTGCCGATTCGGCACGAGTGCGTAGGCCCTGCCGAACTTCTTCGCAACATCGAGAAGGATGCGCAGCCCCTCAGTCTCTCCATCGTCGTTAGTAACCAGTATGTTCATAGTGTATCCCTCTATAATGAGAGGTGGATGGACGCTGTCTTGCCTCCACCATATCCCACAATATACTATTATGCACCGAACTCTTTATAAACGGTGCGCGGCTGATATGCCCCTCTTATCCTGTCCAAAAGCGCGCATCAGGCATTTCAAAACCCCAAAACACCGTGCGAACGGGCGGGTTCGATACGTTTTCGCATCCGAGCGCGTTCGATATCTTCGTTTTTGCGCTTGTTCAGTACGTCTAGGGGCGTAATCTGGTCCTGTCCCTGGGGAACAGCGTCGCGTCCCGGATGTTCTCCAGGTTGCAGATTTTCATGGTCAGCCGCTCCAGGCCTATGGACCAGCCTGCGTGCGGCGGCGCGCCCATCCTGAACGCGTTCAAATAGAATTCGAATTCCCCGGGGTCCAGGCCGCGCGAGCGCAGCGCCTCCTCGAGCATGGAAGGGTTGTGGATGCGCTTGGCGCCAGAGGAAATCTCCAGCCCGCGATACACCAGGTCGAAGGCGTGGCATATTTTCTTGTCCTTGGGGTCCGGCATGGAGTAGAACGCGCGGATCGCCGTGGGCCAGTCGTATATGAAATAAAGGTCGTCGTCCAGTATATCGAAGAGCTTTTTCTCGGCCTCCTTCGTGAAGTCCGCGCCCCATTCCATCTTCATGCCCGCGGCGTTGAGCTTCTCCACGAGCTCCGTGTACGAGTAGCGCGGCACCTTGTCCGGTACCTCGAACTCCGGGTGCAGGGCCTCTATCTCCGGCCCCATCTCCGCCTTCACCTTCCCCAGTATGTGCAGCGTGACCTTTTCCAGCACGTCCATTGCGTCCAGGTGGTCCGCGAAGCCCATCTCTATGTCCATCTGCACGATCTCGTTCAGGTGCGTGGTGGTGTTGTGCTTCTCTGCCCTGAACACCGGCACGGTCATGAACACCCTGTCGAACCCGCCTATCACCGCAAGCTGCTTGTAGAGCTGCGGCGACTGCACGAGATATGCGCGGTTCTCGAAATACTGTATCGGAAAGACGTCCGCGCCGCCCTCGGTGGCCGCGCCGGTTATGGCCGAGGGGTGGATTTCCACAAAACCCATGCCCAGAAGCGCCTCCCTGAAGCCGGTTGCCACAACGGACTTTATCCTGAAAACCGAGGTGGCCTCCTTCCTGCGCAGGTCCAGATAGCGGAAGTCCATGCGCGTGTCTATTTCCGAAGGCACCACGCCCGTCGGGTCCAGGGGGAGCTTGCGCTCCACCTTGTTGAGCAGCCAGAATTTCTCCGGCACCATCTCCACGCCATCCGGGGCCATCTTGTTCTCCTTTATCATGCCTTCGAAGGACACCACGTCCTCCTTGTTCAGCACGGCCTGTGAAAGCAGCTCCTCGGGAACCGCGCCTTTCTTCATGATGACCTGGAGTATGCCGCTCCGATCGCGCACGAGCGCGAACTTGAGCTTGCCCAGGTCGCGGAAATCGTGCACCCAGCCGGCTATTTTCACCCTTGCGCCCGCATGCGCCTTCGCATCCGCTATGTAATGAGTCCTGTCCATTGTGACCAACCGGAAATGACCTGTTGCCCTTTTCTATAGGGAGCATTTTTAATCATAATTACAGATAGGAAGGAGCATGGATTTGACCCTGCCACTGCTCCTTTTCCTGCCAGATACCGCCAAAACCATGATAGGGGTCGCGCTCACGCTCGGCGCCATAATAGCCGCGCTGTTCTATATGCTGGCCTACACGCTCCAGCACCCGCCTCTTTCCACCATGGCCAAGGAGGAGCTCTCGGCGCTCCTCTTCAGCGTGATAATAATAATGGCGTGGATATCCTCGGCCAGCGTGATAGACCCCATTGCAAGGGGGCTGGTCGCGCCCGCCGGGTTCCAGGTGCCGGACCACCCCGCGTCCGAGCTGTTCTCCTCCCATGTGACGCTGGCCATCGCCTCCACCGAAATCATGTTCAACAAGCTCAGGGAGATGTACGTCTCCATGTACCTCTACGAGGCGCTCATAGGGTTCCTGTCCACCATGAGCTTCCCCATAGGCTCGCCCATAGCCGGGCCCGCCATAATCTCGTTCTCACTGATGCCATTCGACGGCCTCGGCCTGCTGAGCAATGCCCACACCATAGTGGTCGAGGCCATAGGCACCCTGATGACCTTCATATGGGCAAAGCAGTTCGTGCTCATATTCTGCAGGGACGCCCTGCCGGTGATATTCCTCCCCCTGGGCCTGGTTTTCAGGGCCATACCGTTCCTCAGGAAAACCGGCTCGTCCATAATCTCCATATGCTTCGCCGGATACTTCGTGCTGCCCTTCGCGGTGCTGTTCTCCAACTTCCTGGTATTCGACGTCTACAAGCCCGTGGACTTCGTCTATGCGCCGGAGCACCTGAGCATATACAAGTCGGACGTGAGCGAAACCAGTGCGCAGGGCGAGATAACCGGCGCAAGGGCGAATGCAACCGACAGTATGACGAAGCTGTTCTCCACGCCCTCTGCCGTACAGTCGGCGTCCACCACCCAGGCATGCGCGGGCAACGCGGTCGTGCAGATGTTCTGCTCCGCGGGCAATATCATGATCGGCATAGGCAGGGGCATAGTAGATTTCGCCGGCACGGTGTGGAGCATCTGGAAGTTCATGATGGGCATGACCGGCGATTTCGCGTCCTCGTTCTTCTCCGGAGCGAACCAGTTCATGCCCTCCTCCGCAACGGCGGGCATGTTCTTCTTCATAATAGACTCCGTGGTCGCACACAGCCAGTTCCTGGTGATTGTGATGGTTTCCACGGTGATAGAGATAATATTCACCATAACCATGTACAGGAACATAGCGCTGATAATCGGGGGGGAGCTTGAAATCGCCGGGCTCTCCAAGATAATCTGAGGTTGGATATGGGCAAACTGCCGTTCGTCCTTGTGCTGCTGGCGCTTGCCGCCCTTGCGCAGGCGCAGCCAGTGCCGACCGCCGCGCCGCAGGCGCCCGCATCCGTTTTCAGCTCCCAGCTGGACATAGCCATGGCAATCATAGGCGCGATAATGGCGGCCCTCATAGCTCTTGCCGCGGCGGTCTATGCCCTTGGCACGCTTTTCGGGGCCGAGACCCAGGCGCGGGCCAGCACCTGGGCCAAGTCCATGCTCATGGCCGTGGGAGTGGCCGCCGTGCTGCTGCTCATGCTATTCATCTTCCTGCCCAATTACCAGCTTGCCGCGTCCCCAGACGTCATGAACAAGTGGGTTGATACGCTTCTGAGCACTGCCCAGACGGCGTTCAGCGTGCTGGTAATAGCGCTCGTGGTGCTCGCCGCCGCCGCCTACGCGCTCGGCCAGGCCTCGGGCGCGGAGACCCGCGCGAGGGCTACGGTGTGGGCCACGGGCCTGCTGGCAGGGGCGCTCGTATGCGCGGTGATATACATCCTGGTGTTCATGATATTCCCCCAGTTCGGGGACACCCTGCTCGCAGGCACCATCCTTGAGCCTTACAAGAAAATCGTGATAGACATCGCCTTCTTCGTGGCCATCATAATACTGATCACCTATCTCATGTCCCGCGTGTTCGGAAATCCGGAATGGGAGGCCTATCTGAACGTGGAGCTCAGCAACCTGGCGGGCTCCTTCCTGGTGCTGATCTTCGTGCTGGGGTTCTTTGCCGCGGGCACCGCATTCTCCGTCATGGCCACCGGGACGCCCAGCCCGCCGGCGGCGGCGCTCGCGTTCATGCGCGATACCATCGCCAGCAACATGCTCTCGGGGCTGTACGACATATTCAGGATACAGACCTGCACTTCCATGCTCAGCACGTTCAGCAGGAGAATCGGCGAAGCCGTGCTCACCAATGTGATAAAGGTGTTCCCCGGCATCGACGTCTTCGTGCAGATAACCAATGTGCTCGGCTACGGGCTCGTGTCCATCTACGCCAGCGTCTCTGCCCAGATGACATTGCTGAACCTGGTGGACGCCCTGATGGTGCCGTTCCTCCTTCCGGCGGGGCTGGTACTGCGGTTCTTCCCGCCCACCCGCGATGCCAGCTCGTTCCTCATCGCGTTCGCGTTCGCATTCCAGTTCGTTTTCCCGCTGCTCTACGTGGTAAACTCCATGGTGCTGAGCGACCTCCAGGTCCAGGTCTATGACAAGGCGAGGTCCGAGCTCATCATACAGTCCCTGTGCGGGCCGTTCAAGTTCGGAGTCGCCGGAGTGCTGTTCCAGCCGCTCTCGAACGGGCTCAACCGCATACCGCTGTTCAGTTCACTCCCCGGGATGAACGTGGTGTTCCAGACCCTGCTGTCAGAGCCCACGCTCAACCTGCTCCCCATGGCGGAATTCGTGCCCATAATGAAGTCCCTGGCCCTGCTGTCGCTGTTCGGCCTGTTCGTGCCCGCATTCTCCATTACCATGACCATAGCATCCATAAATGCAATAACGAAATTCCTGACCGCGAAGGTGTCATGATGGCTGCCACTGCGCTCGACATATGGTATTCCGATCCCGCCGTGGGCTGGATGGCCGTCGCCGGGATCGCGCTGGGCTTCGCCATCACGCTCGCCGCCCTCGTCTACATGCTCGGCGCCGCGCTAATGAACGACAGGATGAAGGGCTGGGCGAAGATGGAGCTGGTGGAGGCCTTCTACTCCGCGGTGATAATCGCGCTGGTCGCCACGCCCAGTGTCGGCGCCCTGATGCTGCTCGACTCCGCGGTCCAGGGAGGGCTGTTCCTGGGCGGGCAGCCCATGACGGTGTACATACCGGAACAGGGCATCTCGCTTCCGCTGTGCGGGCCCCAGATAGCACTGCCCGCCACTTCGATCTACCATGACATACCCGCCTGCCACATCCGGCTCGGCATCTGGTACCTGCATTCCCTGTTCAAGGAGGCGCAGGACCTGGCCTACAAGGACTACCTTTCCTACATCTACACCTCGACCGCGGCGGATTTCACGATAAATTTCGAGTTCATAACCCAGGCCTCGGGCTTCTTCAGCATCACGCCATGGAGGGGATTCTTCACGGTGGGCAACACCATAAAGGCGATGGTGTTCGACTACCTCATCAAGCTCATGATACTCACGAAGTTCCAGGAGATAATGCTGTCTTTCGTGGCCAGGGCGCTGTTCCCCGCCCTGTTCGTCTCCGGCGCCGTGTTGAGGACGTTCACGTTCAGCAGGCGGCTGGGCGGCCTGCTGCTCGCCTCGGCGCTCGCCCTCTACTACGTGTTCCCGGCGTTCTACTCGCTGGGGGGCCTCGTGGTGTACAACATCAAGCAGTATACCATCCATAACAATGCCGAGTTCGCCGCGACATGCGCGAGTTTGCTTGCCGGAAAGGCGGCCTGCTACGACCCGCCCATCACGAACTTCATGTACGTGGCCGGAGAGATACCCGTGCCCGGAGGCGGCCTGGACACGGTCGATGCGCAGCAGCAGTACGCCAACCTCGGGATGCAGACCATGGAGCAGCGCCTCGGAACCAGCGAGAGCAGTTCCGGAGGGCTGAA
This sequence comes from uncultured Microcaldota archaeon, assembly GCA_903835385.1. Classification (GTDB taxonomy): domain Archaea; phylum Micrarchaeota; class Micrarchaeia; order Anstonellales; family Bilamarchaeaceae; genus CAILMQ01. The sequence goes on from CAILMQ010000001.1 coordinate 23,948, forward strand.
GGCGCTCGATTCGCAGAACGGCCAGCCCGGGGCGGATTTCGCGAAGTCGGTGCCCCTGGCGAACCGCCAGGCGGCGCTGGCCAATGCCAGCAACAAGACCCAGGAATGGTTCAAGAAGGTGTCGTCCGTATCCAAGATTGACATCTCGGTGTTCAGCACATATGCGCCCGGAGGGCCGGTGGACGCGCTCTCGCGCATCGCGTTCTTCTCCACGTTCTTCGGGCTCTTCGGCATACTCGCGACCATAGCGACCATACGGTCCATTTCCGGGACCTTGGGAGGGGACATAGAAATCGCGGGGCTCACGCACCTGATATGACGGGGACGGATGGAAGAATGGACAAAAAGGCAACTGTGTTCCTGGCGGCTGTTCTGCTTGTGGCGCTCGCAGGCGCCGCGCTCGCGGACAGCTTCACGGACATGCTGAACACGCAGAACCAGACCATACAGGTGCAAGGGAACGCGTTTGTCCAGGCCGCCAAGACCGCCGGAGGCACCATACCCAAGACATTCACCTCCGTGTTCGAGGCCTTCGACCCGGGCTTCTGCGGCCATGACATGTTCTCGGCGGACCCGGCATGGGTGGAGGCCACGCTCATCGCGCTCCTGGCGCTGGGATTCGCCATCGCGCTGGTCTACCTGCTCGGCCAGCTCATGCAGATGCCGGGCCTGCTCGCCCTTGCCAAGGACGAGGCGGTCCAGATGCTCTACACCATCCTCAGGGTGGTGTTCATATTCGGCGTGCTTTTCGCGGCGCAAACCTGGTTCACGGTGCGGACGAACGGAGTCACGGACCCCGTATACTCCATAACCAGCACGGACCCGCTCAACCAGGGCGCCCCACCGGCCATCATAGACTCGGCCATGGCATTCTGCCGCTCCCTCATCGTGGAGATGATAACCAACTATTCCAACCTGGTCATGTACAACATGGTGATACACACGGTCTACTCGTCCACCATGTGGTTCGGCATCACCTGGCGCACCATGTACTCCTTCAACCTGGGCCCGGTGCTCAAGCCCCTCATCGACATCGTCGGCATGGCGCTGCAGTACCTCGGCCTCGGCCTGGGCGAGTGGATGTTCCACCTGCTGGTGCTCTGCATGATAAAGAAATGGACCTGGACGCTGTTCATACCGATATCCATATTCCTGCGGGCGCTGCCGCAGACCCGCACCGCGGGGGAGGCGCTGTTCGCGATAACGTTCGCGCTGGCGCTCATATACCCGTTCATGTTCCTTGCGACCTACGAGACCCACAAGCTCATGAGTGCCAACCTTGTCGACAGCAGCCAGGCGCTGCAGTCGTTCGTGCAGAAATCGGGCATACTCGCGGTCGCCGGCTCGATGCTGCTGATTGTGTTCCTGGCAGCCGGCGTGTTCTTCCCGTTCTTCGTGGGCGCGGGCCTGAACGTGGCCATGGAGATGGTCAAGAGCTCCGTCTATTACGTCGTCATACTGTCCCTGCTGCTGCCCTTCATCAACATATTCGTGACACTCACGGCGGCGAGGGAGTTCGCGAAGTTCTTTAACGTGGACGTGTCATTCATGTCGTTCATAAAAGTGATATAGGCTGATGCCATGCTGAGTGCGGACCAGATTGTGAACAACGCCTCCTGCCTGTCTTCAGCCGGAGGCCTGCAGGAGTTCCTCTGCGGCTGGCAGGGCACAATGGGGTTGGCGCTCACGACCTCGGCGGTGTTCCTAGCGGCATTCTACATAATATCCGTGCTCTTCAGGAACGAGGGGCTCAAGGGCTTCGTGAAGCTCGAGCTCTCCGAGCTGTTCATAACCGTGGTGCTCGTGATGATACTCATTGGCGCCATGGGCGCGGTCTCGGACCTGCAGTTCGGCGGCCTGCTCTCGCAGAACCAGATACCCGGCATCGCGCCAACCGCAAGCATCTACAACGTCACCCAGGGCTACTTCGAGAGGGTCGGCACGGACATGGGCCAGTGGCTGGAGATGGACTATGTGCTCGGGGTCGTGGTGGACTCGTTCGCATCCGTGCAATCCCAGCCCAGGCCCCTGGGGGTGGGGATCGTGGCCCCGCCGTTCGCGGGCCTCGCCTCGCCCATCAAGCAGCTGCTCTACAGCATGTCCAATGCGCTCGCGGTGGCGTTCGTGATCAACTACGCGCAGCTCTACGTATTCCTGTTCGTGCTCCAGGGCTCGCTGCGCTACTACATACCGCTGGGCATCATACTGCGCTCCCTGACCCCCACGCGGCGCATAGGCGGCGCGCTCATAGGGCTCGGAGTGAGCTTCCTGTTCGTGTTCCCGGCCCTCTACTCGGCGAACTACCTGATGTTCTACGGCGACGCGGGGCCCATGGAGACGTTCCGCTCGTTCACCGCCAGCCGCTTCGACATGAGCCAGGGGGTGGGCGGCGCCATAAAAAGCTTCTATGCCGGGAAGGCCAGCATGGGCGCCATAGACATGGTGGTCTCGCTGATAGGAGACATCGGGACCATGTTCTCGTCGCTGATAGGCGAGGTCTTCACGCTCGCCATGGTGCTGCCAGTATCAGTGATAGGCAGGGCATTCGTCATCGGTTTCCTGATGCCGGTATTTAACATCCTGCTCATGGTGCAGGTGACCACGTCGCTCAGCAAGAGCATGGGGGAGGAGGTCGACATCTCCACGTTGACCAGGATGGTGTAGCCCAATGGCATTCCTAGATTTAATCTCGCAGGATTGGGGCTGGCGGACCATCGCCGTGCTCGCCGCGGCAGGCTCGGTGCTGGTCTCGGTGGCGCTCATCATGCTCGCCCGGCTCTTCGACATGAAGAGCCTCGAGCAGAGCGCGAAAACGGAATTCGTCTATGCCGCATCCACGGTGTTCATAGTGCTCTTCAGCGTCGGGATAATCGGGTTCGGGGACACCGTGCTCACGAAAATCACCGCGGAGATGTATATCAACACCATAACCGCCTGCCCCGCGGACCAGGCGGCCATTCCCGGCACGCCCTGCTACCAGCTCCAGCACACGACCTTCCGCCTGAACGTGGATACGATGCCCGACATGATGATGCTCTACATGGACGCCCCTGCCAAATGCAGCCAGCAGTTCCTGGATTACATGTACTACGCGGCCATTCCCATAGACGCCTGCGCCTCCGTATACATGGAAATCTTTATGTCCGAGCAGCTCACGTGCTTCGGCCTCAAGTGGGCGTCCGAGCGCATCACCAACGGGGTCCAGATACTCACGTTCTACATGTTCGCCTACTACCTTATCGGCCATGCGATGATGTTCGTCAAGTACTATGCGGGCTTTTTCTTCGCGCTCGGCGTCGCGCTGCGCGCCTTCCCCCCCAGCAGGGGCGGCGGCGCCTATCTCATGGCGCTGTCGATCGGGCTGTATTTCGTGCTGCCCTTCACTTACGTGTTGATAACCACGATGTCCCTTTCCTCCGCACAGTCCAGCTTCCTGACCGCGACCGGCGTGACCCAGACCGCCTCCGGCACGACCATACAATACGCATGCAACACGCCCGCCGTGGGCGACTTGAGCGGCCTCGGCTGCGGCACCGGCTCCCTGGCCAAGCAGGGGGAACTCATGGGCTGGCTCCAGGCGAGCAAGACCAATATCACGGATTTCTTCAGTTTCCAGCTGCCCGAGCTGACCAAGCACCTGGCGTCGGTGATGTGCATATTCCCGCTCATCGCCTTCACGATATTCTTCACCTTCGTGCTCAACACCACCAGCCTCTTCGGCGGCAACATACCCGAGATCGGGCGCGGCCTCGTAAGGCTGATATGAGCGCTTGCAGGAGAGTGAGCCGAACGCAATCTTTATATCTCTCATCCTCCCATTCCTCCTCATGCCAACCGCCAGATTCGTGATTGATACCTCGCTTTTCGTGAATCCCTACGCAAGGGGGAAATTCGGCAAGGACCCCCCGTCGGCGGTCACGGGATTCATCAGGATGGCGAGGCGGCTTGATGCGCAGTTCTTCATCCCGCCCTCGGTGTTCAACGAGCTGAAAAACTTCATCGGCGCGAAATCGGACGAGCTCGCGCTCCACGTGAAGAAGCGCGCGCCCAACACGTTCGCGCTCCACCTGCCGGCCGCGGTGTTCTACGATTTCATAGACGACGTCCGCTCGCGCGTGAACAAGGGGTTGCGCCTGGCCGAGGAGTTCGCAAAGGACAACCATCCGGACAACGATGCCAAGCTCGCGAAGCTGCGGGACAAGTACCGCGAGAGCATGAGGACCGGCATAATAGACAGCAAGGAGGATTTGGAGCTCGTGCTTCTTGCAAAGGAGCTGGAAGCCACGCTGGTTACCTCTGACGAGGGCGTGATAAAGTTCGCCAACAAGATAGGGTGTGAATGCCTGGAAGGCGACAAGTTCCACGCGCTGCTCAAGACGCTGGGGAAAAAGAAGAAATGAGCCTGAGTCGGATACCAGACGACTCACGGAGCGCGAGTTTGTACGGGGACGGCGTGTCCATAGTTTGAAGGAAGAAAACAACGAATTACCGCACTGATGGGAACACATAAGTAACCTTGAGCCAAACACCAAGGGACTTTCGGAGCATAAGTCAAATATTAGACGACGAATTCTAAGAAGACGAAAGAGAAGCGACGTGGAACCGCACTAACGGGAATACTTTAGTCTGTAACAGATTTGCCCGTCAGCGCATCGTGCATCTTCTTCGTCGTCTTCCTGTACGTCTTGCTGAAGCGGATGCGCTTCCCGCCTTTCTCGTCGCGGTCGGATATGACCTCCAGCTTCACCTCCTTGGACATGTGGCGGTGTATCGTGTCCCAGGTCCTGGGGTCCTTTATCAGGATTTCGAACTCCTCCTCCGCGCCCCCGCCGTCCCCGACCATCCCAATCCCCCGGAGAAGGCCGGAATAGAACGCCTCGCCCAGGCGCCTCGCGTACTCCCTCCGGTCCAGGCCGAACTCCCTTAAGAACATTCCCGAGCGGAACACGCGCTGCACGTAGAATCCCAAAGGCATGTCGAACATCACGGGCGAGCATCTCCCTATATCCTCTATGTCAGCGTTCGGGGTCACGAACTTCACCGCGGCCTTCCTGTCCAGGGTCTTTATCACCATGCCCTCCTTGTTGGCCTTGTTCAGCGAGAGCGCGAGATTGCGGATTTTCTTGATGTCGGACGTCGCGTATTTTCCGAGTTGGGGGACGCTTTCAATCCCGTATTTTTTCAACATGGCATAGCGTTCCTCGCAGGGAAGGTAATTGCCGGTCCCGTCGTCTATGTCGAAAACGAAAAGCTTCACGTCGAATTTCGGCGTCGGCGAGGTGTATGGCGTGTTGCCAATCATCTCCCCGCAGAGTATACGTTCAGGATAATCCGCGAAAAACCCCTCCAGCCCGAGCCCCCTCGCCTTCTCGGTCGAGAACGCGTCTATGTAGCCCCCTCTGGAAAACGCGAAAATAGCGCCCTCCACCTTCGCCACGCGGAGGTTGAAGCCGTCTATCTTCTCCTCTATGCACACTTCCCCGCCAGGAATGTTGCGGCCGAGCCCCTTCTCAAGTGTGAAAATCCTGGGGATGTGCTCGTAGCCAAGGATGACCCTGTCCCTGGTCACGACCGTGCCGCGCATGATTTTGCCGTGGTTCTCCCTGAAGCGCACGTATTCCATGCCCTCCCTGAGCCTCTCGGCCCTGCCCCTTTTTATGGCATCGAGAACCTGCTGCCTGGTTATGCTCATGTCAGTCCCCTTCAAGCCCTTTCAGCTTCGCCTTCGCCCTGCCCCTGAGCACGCCGTCAACCATGACCTCCACGCGCTTTCCCTCGGGGTAGACCCAGAGCTTGTAGAACCCCCTGTGCGTCTTCACGAGCAGCTCCACCAGGCCGTCGCTCTTCTCCTCCACATAGGCCTTGAACCACATGCGGTGGCTATCCGAGAGAATATTTTAATAGGTTGGCAGTTAATCGCCCTCATGAAACCCGCCGTGTTCGCGTTCGGACTGATGGCTCTCTTCGCCGCCTCCGGCCCGTCGCTGGCGCTTCTCGCGCTGCTTCCGCTGGCGGCGTCCGTTCTCGTAAGAAAGGCGCAATGAGGCAGCTACTAATTCATCTTCTTGAGAACGCGAGCGCGCCCGCAGCCGCAAACGCGAGTATGAACGCGCTGCCGCAGCATCCCCCGCCAGTGCCGCCCGGGGCGTTCACCCCTGCGGGCGGAGTGTTCCCGAAGTAATACGCGAGTTCGTTGGAATCAGCCGCGGCAACATCATCCGTGGTCGGAGGGGAGCCGGGCACGAGCGCCAGCTTCTGGCCCTTGCCGACATAAACCGAAGTGTCCGCGGCGTCCGCGAGCGCTGCGGATACCGTGCCTTCCATGACCACGAGGCTCTCGGGCTGCGACGCGTCCTCGGGCACAGCCACCTTGAAATGCGTGCCGCGCACCACGTAATGGCCCTGCCTGGTGAGCACCTCGTAATCGTGATTGACCTCCACCTCCACCGCGCCGTAATCCACGTATATCGCCTGCTTCCACATGCGCACGCGCGCAGGCGCCTTGATGACGACCATGGTGCCGTCCGTATATGTGAGCCACAGGGAGCCCGTCTGCGTGAGCTGGAACGTGTCGCCTTCCTGTATGGACCTGGAAGTGCCGGTGCATTCCATGGGCTGCCCGTTGCTGAAGACCACCACCCCTGCCTGGCACCTGTACTGAAGCGTTTCCAGCTGGGGTGCGGGATATACAATCACGTTCGTGGAGCCGAGCGTCTTTCCCCGCTTATCCGCGGACGCGGTTGCCGTTATCCGGACGGGCTTGCCCTGCGCTATCCTGACGTCCTTGTAAGTGAAAGTGCCGCCCGCCTGGTTGTACGCCGCCGGCTGGGGATAATCAAGCCCGGCGTTCACCAGCACCTCCTCCACCCCGTACTGCTGGCCGCTGGTGACAGTGCCGCTGACGTTGATGAAAGCCACGCCCGATGTTCCGGTGTCAATGGAGGTGCCATCCGCCGGGCTCGTGATGCTCACCTCTACCGGCGAGACCGTCTGGCAGCCGTCCATGGTGGCAAGGCAGCCCCACGGGCATTCCTTTTCCGAATACGCACACGTGTAAGCTGTGCCGGACTCCACGCACGTGCCGTCGTAGCTGAGCGTGGGCACGCCGTTCTTAACCTCGCATTTCTTTCCGCACGTCACTCCGCTGCACGGCCCTGCCGGCTGTTGCGGCGGCTGGGCCGGAGGCTGCTGCGGCTGGGTGCCCGAGCCCCAGCTGCAGGGGAACCCGGACCCGTAGGCCTGCTTCTTGAAATCGTTCATGCATTGCCTTAGCGACGGCGGAACCGAGTCGCAGTTCTCCTGCGGCGTGAGCCAGCTCATGGCCCCGACCTGCGTCAGGTATCCCTTGGAGCACTCCACGTTGCAGTCGTCAAGCTTTTTTTCGTCCCCGGCCTGTGGCATGGCGGTGCCGGTGAAGCGGCAGTACGAATTGAAGCCCATCTTTATCGCGGTGCCGCCCGCCACCTCCTGCTGGAGCGACGCGTCGCACGCGCCGTCAAGGGTGTCGTATTCGCCGTATCCCGCGTTCGGGTCCCCGCAGGTCACGACCTCGCTGTCAAATCCCGGCGTCATGTTCTGGCAGCAGTCCTTCATGCAATTGGACACGAGGTACACCCCGTAGGGGTAATCGCAGATATCGCTTCCGGAAGCGAAGCAGTACGCCTTGTTGGACGCGGGGTAGTACGAGCTGCCGTCGAACAGGCAGTTGTATGCCGCCGCGCTGCCAAAGAGCAGCAGCGCCAGAAACAATCCGGGCAGGACGCGAAGGAGGATATTCATACGCGGTGCTTGCCATCCAAGATTTAATAACTATTGCAGGTTAGATATCTGATTCCATGAAAACCCTGATAATCTGCATGTCCGTGCACCACGGAAACACCAAAAAGGTGGCGGAGAGGATGGCGCGCGTCCTGGAAGCGGACACCGTGCAGCCGAGTGCCATAACCGGCAATGCGATGCTCGAGCGCTACGACGTCATCGGATTCGGCTCGGGCATTTATTTCGGAAAGCACCACCGCTCGCTGGTTTCCCTGGTCGAGAGGCTGCCGGGCATGAAGGGCAAAAAGGCGTTCGTATTCTCCACGAGCGGATTGGGCACGGGCTCGGTTTTCAACCGGCTGCTTTCGTCCGGTTTCCCGGGCCAGCTCAGGAAAAAAGGATTCGATGTCATGGGCGAATTCGAGTGCCCTGGCTGGGACACCTTTGGTTATCTCGGTTGGTTCGGCGGCATCAGCAAGGGCAGGCCGAACGAGAAAGACCTGCTCAGGGCAGAGGAGTTCGCCAAGGGGCTCAAGGCAAAGGCCGGTTGACGCTCAATATTATTCTTCTTCAACGAATTTCTTTATCTCCTCGAAATTTTCCACAATCAGTCTCGCCTTTCCCTTGCCGAAGCTGAAGGGAAATTTGTCGTTCTCGTCCCTTTTCAGTATTATGAGCTTGTTGCCCTTGTATTCCCCGAATTCAACCATTGACATGTTCACACCTCATTTCCAGCCGAAACCCAGCTTGTACAGCACGAAATGCGCGGCAGCGGTCCAGAGCGCGGACACCAGGATCGCGGAAAGCACGACCTGCGCCAGCAGCCCGGAAACCAGGTACACTGCCAGCGCGACCAGCAGCCACACCGTGGCGAAGTAAATCGCGTTGGAAACAAGCAGCGCTGCCATCGTGGTTGGGAAGCTGATTTTGTTCGCGCCTGCCGCGGCAGCCGCGTCGAAATTGTGCGAGAGCATGTTGCCCAGGAACACGGAGTAGAACGCTCCCTTCTGCTTGTACTTGCCTATGACATGGTACACCTTGAACATCCTGGCCCTCTTCCTGAGCATGAAGAAATAGATTGTGCAGGACACCAGGGTCGCGCACAGGTAGAACACGCCGAGCTGGAACGGGCTCAAGCCCATGCTTAGCCCCCATGCGACCGACGGCGCTACGGTAAACGGGAAGTCCACCGCCATGAGCGCCAGGATAACCAGGATTTCAAGAATCATATTACCGCCTCAGACAACCGGGCCTTGTATTTTCCCGTCCTTGCCACGAAAGGCATTCGCATAGGAGGATTTAATGCTTTTGTTTCGCCCGGGGTTTGCACTTAAAGCCGTCAAAATAAGCTGGTTTCGGACCAAAGGCATAAGATTGGGAGCGGGATTGATTTATTTTGCTTTATCTCGAACGTATTCCAGGAACAAACGGTGAAATATCTGGTATTGCCCTCTTTCTGGTTTGTTTATTATGCCTTTTCTTAAAAGTTCTTGAATATACGGGGAGATGGAACTCCCCTGCATTTTAGTCCATTCAACTACATCGCTAAAAGAAAAATCAACTGTTTTTATGTTGCCGGCTATTACGCCCAGGTACTCTTTTGCTTTGGGTGTAAGCGGATGATACATCGGAGAAAAGAAATCTTCTGCAAGTTTTGCTTTGACTTTCGCTTTACTTCTATTAATTACGTCCATATTCATCATATTTTCATTATCGTTTAATGAATCGAATATCAGATAGCACATAGCAACTAAAACATATGGATGGCCCTCACTTTCTTTAGACAGATAATCGAGTGCTTTTGCGTCTATATTAACACCTACTTTTTCTGTGGATAGTTTCTTCCGAACATAATTTTCAATCTCATCGGGTTGGAACGCAGCTAATTTCTGGCATGGAAAAAATCTGTTTAAAGGTGAAAATGATTCAGACATTCTTTCTGGAAAGTTCAATTTCCCCGCCAATACAATCGTATAATTTGCTTCGGCAGAAAGACGTTGAAATACTTCCCTCATGAAAGATAACGCCCCGTCTATTTTTTCAAGAGATTCAGCTTCGTCAAAAAGAATAACTATGGCAGGGTTCTCATCTTTCACCTCTGCCCATAGTTTCAGCAGGCTTTCCCTAAGAAATTCTTGCACGATTTGTTTTTGTTCTAACGTTATTCCGATTTCCTTCCAGGATAGCGTTGGTCTTAGGGATTTTATCCACTCAAATGCTTTGCCCAGATTCTGTTTAAGTGGTTTTTTGCTTAATATCTCCCGCTTCAAATTCAAAGTTAAGTAATCTGTAAAATCTATGATGTCAGCAATATTGCCCTCATAATTGGATAAACGCAGAGTAATGCATTTCTCAGCTTTTGCTATCTCTTCAAATTTTACAAGAATCGATGTCTTTCCCATACCTCTGTTTCCTGTTACGGCCATATTCATAGGAGACCCATGCATTGTTTGGGATAAGAATTTTTCAAATTCTACAATCTCAGGGGCACGGCCAACAAAGAAATCAGGTCTAGCCGGTTGTTGGGGATTAAATGGGTTATAGCGCATAGGCAGATAAATAGTATGTTAAGTATATAAATATTCCTATACTTCTTATATTTTTTATTTAAATATCGTTGACATCCTCGGTTCAAACGCCTGTGCCAAAACGGTACCGAAGCGCCTTTTATGCTTCGGTTTGCCTTCTTGTGCTCGGCCCGCTCCGTGCCGCTCATCAGCCCTTCTTTTCCCCCTCCTTCAGCGCGCCTGCCACGAATTTGAAAATCCACCTCAGCACCACGAGCACGATCACGGCCACGGCGAGCACGGCCAGGTACCAGTAATCCATCAGCTGCTCCATCAGGGTCTTTGTCTTCACATCAAGGGTGAAATCCTGCGAGTCCGTGAACTCCCTGCCCTGGGGGTCCTGGAAATCGAAGAGCATGCCTGCCACCTGCTCCCCTGCGGTCGCCTCCTTGTCCACGTGGACGAGGTAGGTCAGGCCCTTCTCCTCGCCCGGCATCAGCGAGTCGATGTACCTCACCGTCCCGTCCGTGCTGAACGGGAAGATGGGCTGTATCCTGACCTTGAGCTTCCTCGCCTCCTGGCTGCCGGTGTTTTTCACGGCCACTGTGATTTCCTTGTCCTCGTCCGCGTTGAGCACCGTGCCGGCCGGAGCGCTCGGAGTGAATTCCGCTTTCGCCTTCACCGGCATGTCGAATGTGAACGTCTGGCTTCCGGAGGCGTTGTTCTCGTCAGCATAATCCAGGGCCAGCGTCAGCTTGTATGTTCCCGGCGCCGTGCCCTTGAGCGCCTCCAGGTTGAACACCGCGGACGCGCTCCCGCGCGCGGGTATCTCGCCCAGCGCCTGCTCGCTTCCCGCCCACTTGACCTCTATGCCCTGCGGAGCGTACATCCTCGCGCTCGCGGACTCCACCCTGCCGCTTCCGCTGTTCTGGAACGTCACCGTGACCGCTGCCTGGTCGCCCGGGTAGATATCAGTGGGATTCGAGGAGGCCACCGATGCACTGAGCGACGGCGCGCCAGACACGCGCACGTTGAACGTGTTGGTGTTCGAGAACCTGTCGAACTGCTTCTGGTAGTTCGTGATGACCGTGACGGGGTAGGTGCCGGCCTGCGCGAGGGAGTCAATCGGGATGTCGAAGGAGACGGTGCCGTTTGTCCCGTCGCTTTCGCAGATGGAGCCAAGGTACTTCGTGTCCATTCCCTGCACCGAGAGGGGATAGGAGGTGATGAGCTGCAGATTTGTCAGGTCCGCGCAGGTCGCCCATTCCGTGTCCCTGATGTGGAACGTGAGCGTGACCGTGTGCCCGGGCATTGCCGGAAACTCGCTCAGCGAATAGTTGTATATCTCCAGGTTCGGGTTCACGGCCGCGAAGCTCGCGGCACAGAGCGCCAGCAGGAACGCCAGCAGCAATCCGTTGTTAAGGGGCCACTTCATTCTCATCAACTCCGCATCAATGTTTATATCAGTGACTATATCAGCTCGCGCTTGAACATCAGCACGCTGAGTGCCAGCATCACCAGGGCGAAGGCGCAGAGGAACGCGACGTCCGGAAGCACCATCCCGAGCGTGAAGCCCTTGATGACTATGCCCCTCAGGGCGTCCGCCGCGTAGGTTATGGGAAGCACCTTGGTCAGCCCCTGGAGCGCGGCAGGCATGGTTTCAACCGGGATGAAAACCCCCGCCAGGAACATGCTCGGAAGGCTGACAAGCATGGACAGGGCCATGTACTGCTCCTGGGTTTTGGCCATGACCGAGAGTATCATGCCCATTCCTGTCGCGCCCGCGGCGTATACGGCTATTATCGCCAGTATGGCCAGCAGGCTTCCCTTGATGGTGACGCCGAATATCAGCACCGCGGCGGCCACGATTATGCAGGAGCGGACGGTCTCGAAAATTATGTAGAAAAGAAGGGTTCCGGCTATTATTGTCGTGTTGGAGGTGGGGGTGAGGAAAACCCTGGTGAGCGAGCCATCCTGCCTCTCGCCCGCAATCGCCCTGCCCATGCCCATGGCCGCGCCCTGGAACACGATGAGCGCGAGCATGCTCGGTATCAAAAAATCCAGCCCCGGCCTTCCGCTCCCGTATGGCTCGATTTCGTTCAGCGATATGGCGCTTGCCGGCGTGCTGGAGGCATAGTCCGCTATCTCTCCCGCCTCCTTTCCCGCGCTGTCTATTATTTTCGCAGAAACCTTCACCATGCTCCTTTCCATCAGGGCGTCGGAGTAGAGCGTTTTCGATGCGGCGTACATGCCGCCTGCGCCCTGGGCAAGCGCGTCCGTGCCGCCCTGCAGCCCCTTGAGCAATCCTATCTGGGAAAGGACCTGCCCCTGCGCGTTGCTCGCGGTGAGGAGCTCGTAGGCGGCCTCGGCCGAGGATTTGTTCTGTTCGTAATCGTACACTATCTGGTTCGGGTCGAACAAATAGCTTCCGAGCGAATTGCGCATGGCCAGGGTGGTGGCTGAGACCATGCTGTCGGTCTGGGACGCCGTGTACCTGGCTTTCACCACTGCCGCCTGCGTGTTCTGCAGCGCCTGCTCGTCGCCCCTGTTGTCCCCCGCATCCAGCTTCCCTCCGGAAGAGCCCAGTTCCCGGCTCAGGCCCTGCGCCTTCTGTGACAGCGCTGCCACGCGCGCCGAAGTCAGCTGGACCGACAAGCCCGCTATGACCGCCTGGGTGGACGCCCTGGTTATCTGCGCTATCGTAGGGTCGGATTCGTCCACGATGACGGACAGCGCGGCGGTCCTTCCGGCCTGGATATCGCTTCCGAAGCCCGCGGGTATGATGAAAAGGATTTTCACCTGGCCGGATTCTATCATGGCCTTGCCCTCGTCCTGGCTGCTCACCTGGCGCGTTATGGAGAAAAGGTTGTTGCCGTAGAGCTGGGTTTGCACCATCCTGGAGTAGGCCGAATTGTCGTAATCGGCTATGGCTGCCGGAATGTTCTTCGGGGTCTTTCCCGAAGTGTAACCGAACAGAAGTATCATGATAAGGGGAAAAATAAGCAGCGTCCTGAGCCTGAGCGGGTCGGAGCTTATCACCATCCAGTTCTTCTTCACTATGGCGTATATCTTCCTGATGTCCAGGGCCCTTTCCACGGAGTTGTTCCCGTTGCTTGGCGCCATCAGTCCCTCACTTCCTTGCTTGTCAGGTTTATGAATACCTCTTCAAGCGACGGCTCCTTGGACCTCAGTTCCCTCACGTCTATTTTCCTTTTTGAGAGCAGGCCGGATATCTGGTGGAGCATGCCCCCGCCCACGGTGGGCACCGTCATCTGTATGATGCCGTCATCCACCGAAACCGAGGTCGCGCTCACCAGTTCCTTGAGTTCCGCGAGAAGCCGCTCGTCATGGCTTTTCAATTCTATTTCTATCCTGTGCCCGCCGCCGTATTTTTCCTTCAGCTCGCTCGGGCTGCCCTCGGCCTTTATCTCCCCCCGGTCCATGATGACTATCCTCTGGCACAGCTTGTCCGCCTCCTCCATGTCGTGCGTCGTATAGACCACTGTGATTCCGGACCGATTCAGCGTCTGCGTGAGCTCCCTTATGGCGATGCGGCTCTGGGGGTCCAGGCCTGTCGTGGGCTCGTCCATGTAGAGTATTTCCGGTGTGTGGAGGATTCCCGCGGCGATGGAAAGGCGCTGCTTCATGCCGCCGGAAAAGCTCCCGGCGCGCACGTTTTTCTGCGCGAGAAGCCCGACGGTCTTCAGCAGCTCCTCGCTCCTGCGCTTGAGCATCTCCTTTTTCATGCCGTAAAGCTCGCCTATGTACCAGAGGTTCTCCATGGCGCTGAGCTCGTCGAACATCGCGAACTCCTGCGGGACCACGCCGATTCTGGCCCGGACCAGGGGCGCTTCGTCCCTTATGTCATAGCCGGCGACCTTCGCGTCGCCGCTTGTCGGCGAGAGCAATGTCGTCAGCATCTTGATGGTGGTTGTCTTGCCAGCGCCGTTGGGGCCCAGGAAGCCGAAAAGCTCGCCCTTCCTGATTCTGAGGTTAAGGGAGTCCACCGCGGTGAGGGTGCCGAACTTCCTCGTGAGGTCCTTGCACTCTATCGCATATCCGTTGGGGGTATTGGATTCGAGGCTCACAGTTAGTGCTTGGGCGAGGGAATTTATATGATTATTGTAAATGGATTCGGGTCGCCGCCTACCTGTACTTTTTCTCGCCCGCGCGAATCGGGATTGCCAGGGTGTTCTCCTCCGGCGGGTAGGGGCACATGTAGCCCTCCACGTAGGCGCAGTAGGGGGTTGTAGGCGCGGTTGAAATCAAGCCAGTACTGCATGGCGTGGCGCACAAAGGGGCCGAGGCGCCTCGAATGGCGCGCCGCCAATATTTTATAATCTGAGCGGGTAATCCGCCTGATGGACGTTGACCCGGCCAGGAAAAAAATGCTGCTGCTGTTTGCTGCCGCGTTGGCAGTGGTCAGCCTGATGTTTTTCCTGCCTGCAGGCACACTGGACTACTGGCAGGCCTGGGCGTACATGGCGATAGTGTTCGTCCCGGCATCATTGGTAATCCTCTATTTCCTGAACAAGGACCCCGAATTCCTGGAGCGGAGGATGAGGACCAGGGAAAAGGAGGCGAAACAGCAGCTGGTGGTGAAGCTTGCGGGCGCGCTTTTCCTAATCGGCTTCCTCATTCCCGGCCTGGACCGCCGCTTCGGATGGTCCAGCGTTCCGCCGGGATTGGTGATTGCCGCGGATGCGGCGGTTCTCCTCAGTTACTTCCTGGTTTTCCTGGTCTTCAGGGAGAACAGCTACGCAGGGCGCACGGTCGAGGTCGAAAAGGGGCAGAAGGTGATATCCACCGGGCCATACTCGGCCATCAGGCATCCGATGTACCTTGGGATGATAACAATGTATGTGGCCACCCCGATAGCGCTCGGCTCCTATGTGGCATTGCCCGTGTTCCTGCTAATCGTGCCGCCCATGATACTGCGCATCCTGAACGAGGAGGAGGTCCTCAGGCGCGAATTGGCCGGGTACGCGGAATACTGCGGCAAAATAAGATATCGGCTCATTCCGTTCGTTTGGTGAGCGGGCGGCGCGCCCCGGGGATTAGCCGGACCCTGGGCCTGGTTGATTTTTTTTGGTGACTACATTTCCCGGTTTTGTGGTCACCTATTTTTTGAGGGATGTTTTCAATCGCTTGTATTCCTTCAGCATAAGCTCGATCGTTGGCCGTATGTTCCGTTCCTTCTCGTAAGCCTGCAAAGCTGCATAATACTCTTTCCTGTTCTTCAGTTCGATATTGAGCGGCGGAAGGCCATGCTTCAGCAGGATGTTTATCAAAAGCAATCTTCCGACCCGTCCATTTCCATCCTGGAACGGGTGTATGTTCTCGAACTGGTTGTGCACAACCGCTGCGACAATCAGTGGCGGGTATTTCTTCCGGTTTTTTTTATACCAGCCCACCAGTCCTTTAAGGAGAGAAACGACCTGGGTTGAAGGCGCTCCCCTGTGGACAACATTGCCAAACCCATCGGCGATGACGACCTCCACCCCCCGCCCCCTGAATCTTCCTGTGAAATGTTTCGAATTCTTGAACACAATCCGGTGCAGTTCCCTTATCAACTCCAGGGAAACGTGCTCTTTGGTCTTTCTGATGTAAGCGACGGCCTCCGCGACTCCGTAGGTCTCGGATATCTCCTCTTTTGGCTTGTCCGGCCATTTGTCCCTCTCGAGTATGTTGCCGACCTCTTTCCCCCCGATCGTCGAACCCTCTATGGCATTGGTGTCGTAGGTGAAAGCTTCGGTGAACTTCAGCCAGTCGTTTTCACCCAGGTGAACCATTTTTATCCTGCCTTTCGCTTCGAGGCCCCTGAGCTCCTGGATTTCAGAAGGAGCCAGGACTGTCCGGTAAGGGTCGTGTATGAAGCTGACGCTCTGAAGCCTCTCCTGGATTTTCCCTTCGGCTTCCTTTCGTTTCCCGGCAATCTGTTTTCCGGACAGGTCTTCGCCGAGATATACCCGTATTTTCCTGGTTTTGCCCTCCTTTCGGTAAGAGTAGGCGAGGTAGTATTTTTTCTTATCTTTCTCCTTTCGGATTTCGATGTGCATGGCTGGTTTAGGTGACTACAAATATATAAATATATCTATTAGGTGACCACACGCTCAAACCGGCCTTCCTTCGGCCCTGAGCCTCTCCAACTCGGCAGGCGGAGCCCCGTATTCCGGCGTATCAACCGAATCCGGGATTTTGCCCCTCTTGTACCTCCACAGCGGCGCGGTGTCAAGGCGGTAGAAAAATTTCCAGCCCGAATATGTCGGCGCGTAGTCTATTTTCGTGCAGCCCCTGCATCTCGCGAGCTTTATGTTCTCTGCCAGCGCGACTTTCAGCGTGTCGCCGTATTCCTCGTCCACGCCCCAGACGCAGACCGACATCGTGGATTCGCAGAAGAAATACTGGGTTATCAGCACTATTCTTTCGCCCTTCATTATTGACCAGTATTCCGTGCGCAAGTCCTTGTCAAGGATTTCATAAGACGCCCTGTTCTCGGTCACGAAGTCGGATTTCTCGCCGAACATTTGCTTGTTCAGCTCCGCCATGTCCTCCAGCGTTCCATGCTTTTTGAATTCATATTCCCCGAACTGCTTCATGGAGTTCCTGAAATTCTTCTGGTGCTTGCCGGAAAAGCGCTTGAGATAATCGTCTATGCTGCTTATGCCCTTGAGGTCTATGAAGAACTGCGGGCACAGCCCGCTGATGCAGCCGTCGAATTTCTCCACCAGGAAATCAAAATAGACGTTTTCCGGAATATCTTTCGTGGTTTTCATGAACTCCGGGTCAAAGGTCAGGTAGTTCTTCTCCGCCGCCTCGCCGCCCAGGATGGTATGGATTCCGTTCTCAGGCTCGTACTGCAAGGGGAAGAAGTTCTTTCCGTCGTAAAGGATAAGGGGCTTCCAGTTGAACGCCTTGGCTATGGCGGCCCTTATGCCCCAGTCGTCGGTCCATATCTCTTTTTTCAAGACCAGTTTGTCCCAGATGAGTTTTCCTTCCTCAAGCGAAATCTCGCGCATCATAATATTCAACTATGTACCCTTGTGTGGCGGACAATATTTAACCGATGGTGTGCGGTTGGGAACTGGAAGGATAAGATAATGAGACGCCCCGGGAATCTTGCCCGCGCCTGTCGCGGTCAATCCCCAGGGCTCACTGAGACTTGACACCGGGCACCATGCGCTCTACGAGCGCAAGCTTTCCAGTTTCCTGCGGGAAACTGAAAACTGAACACTGTAAACTGATTTCGCCCCGGGGATGACTCGAACATCCGGCCTGCTGATTAACAGTCAGCCGCTCTACCGACTGAGCTACCGAGGCATAGAAGTGGACTTTTGTTATCAAATCCTGTTTAAAAAACTACACTTTTTGAAAAAACCTACGCCCTGCGCCCCAGCGCGCGGTCTATGGCTTCCTTTGCTGACTTCATGACCGCACCCACGACGTTCTCATAGGCGCCATACACCACTCCGCCCGCCTTGTCGCCATGGCCGCCTCCGTACATCTCCTTGGGCATGTGGAGGATTTCGCTCGTTTCCCTGGCAATCTCGCTGGCGCACACGCCTAGGGCGGCGTCGCTTTCCTTAACACGGAAAGATAGCCTGTAAACACCGTTCTTTATCCTGCCCACTGCCACGGCCACGTTTATGCTCATGTTGCTGAGCGTCATGGCGAACACGGCCGGAATCTCCTGCGTGGTCCTTCCCACTGCTATGAGCTTGCCACGGTATGTCTCGGTCCTCAGGTGCTTGATGTCCTTGAGCAGGTCCACCAGGGTCCGTGCGCTGAGCGGCGGATAGGCGAGTGCGTCTATGGCCGGCCTTTTCTCACCATGTATCCTCGCCAGATCGTCGAATACGCGGAGCGTCGGCGTGTCCGCAACCAGCAGCCTGTCGCTGTCGCCGTATATGCCCACCGCGAGCGCGAGGGCGATGGAAGGGTCCCCCTCTATCCTGCTGCTGGGTATGAGCGACGCGAGGATCTCGCACACCGAGACCGCCTTCTCGTTTCTTATGAACACATCGGCGTCCAGGGGAGTCGAGGTAACGCAGTGGTGGTCTATGACCGCAAGGATATTGTTTTTCCTGCCGTTCGCGCTGCGCATAAGCGACGGGGTGTTCGTGTCCACCACTATTACCGGGCGGCCGTCGTCTTTGGGTATTTCCGACCATTTTTTCAGGTCCATGCCGAGCTTGTCCACGAGCGGATCCGTTCGCTGTATGGTGTTCCCTGTTACTATGGCCACGCGCCTGCCCCCTATGTGCCTGCCGAGGCCGTGGGCGCAGCCCAGGCCGTCCACGTCCGGTATGTCGTGCGTGGTTATTATGGCGCCCTCCGCGCGGGCCGTCCTGACAATGTAATTGAAAATCTCCCTCTGGCGCTGGGTAGCCATCCCGCCCATGTAACGTTGCATGATTAGTATGTGCGTGCTTGTTCTTTTAAATGTTGCTGAAACAGGTTATTTGCGTAAAATACCCTACCTGTTCCCTTACCATGGGATGTCGCCGCAGGTGTCCGCGGTTATGCCCTGGCTGGAATACGCGGCCGTGCATTCGTCCATGCATTCCATTTCCGTGGTGTCGCCCTGCGTGCTGGTGGCGAGCGCGCTGCATTGGGACTGGCATTTGGCGCCCACGCTGGTTTTGCAGCACGTGGTGGCGTCCCCGAGCCCGGCGGCCCTGACCTGTTCCATGCAGTTCGTGAAGCAGTTCGGGTCCTGGCTCAGCTTGTCGCACACCTTGGTGCATGACTCGCCGTAGGTGCCATACTGGCAGGAGCTTGAAGAAGGCGTGTTGACCGTGCTGCTGCAGCATCCCATCACAAAGAAGGCGGTTATCGCAATAAAAACAGCCAGGCGCAGGTTCATCATGCACACCTCATGCCTCGTCGCATATGGACCAGCCGCAATAGATGCACTCCAGGCAGGCTTCCTCGTGGGCGAGTTTTCTCCTGCATCGCGGGCAGATGCCGCTTTCGATGAGCTTCCGGCTTTCCTCGTTATCATTCGCCATCTCAATCAGTCTAGGACTTGAAGAGGCCCTTTATTCCCCTTATTATTCCCTCTGATTTCGCCTTCCAGCCGGCGAGGAAACTCTGAAGCTTGTCCATGCCGCCCAGTTTGGTGAGTATGTCACCGGATGCCTTGAGCACGTCCTTGTCAGTTGAAAGCCCGGGTATCTGGCTCATGTTCCGCAGCAGCTCGGTTACGCCGCGTTTGGTGTACATCGGCGCGCCGTCCTTCATGCGGGACGACCAGTCTTTCACGAATTCCCTCGCTTCTGGCGTCCTGAGAAAAGTTTCAGCGGAAGTGGACCTGGCTTCCTCGGGTTTCCTTTCTATCTGTGCCGGCTGTTTCATCTCTTCCGGTACCTTCATCTGGAGTTCGCCTGTAGCCATGGTCACCAACGATTTTGGATAGCCATCTAAGGTTTATAAACTTTGCCCAGCGTCTGTACGGTTTTTCCCCGCTCGGCGCCCTTCTTTTCTCCCTGAAATCAGACCCCCAGCTCCTCTATTATCCTGCTGGTCTTGAACCTGTCGGCATCCACGCTGCGTTGCAGCTTCACGACCTCGACTCCATTTGGCCTCATGAACGGCTCCTGGTCATACCCGTACACTATCACGTCCGGGCCAACGAATTCCAGCAAATCCCTGGGTTTCGCCTTGCCAAGCAGCGCCACGTCCACGGGTTTCAGGAATTCCACGACCGCGGCCCGGTACTCCTGCGAGTGTATTGGCTTCCTTTTCTTGTTCTCTATGTGGACGTCCCCTGCCACTGCCACGACCAGCACGTCCCCGAGCTTCTTCGCCTCGTTGAGCGTGAAGACATGGCCGATGTGGATGATGTCAAAGACGCCTCCTGTGAGCACGACCTTTATGAGTTTCCGGAATTCGGGCCTGAGGAAGTTCCTGCCGCCCTTTTCCTCGAGCATCGCCTGCTCGTCCGCGGGAAGGAAGTGGAAAACGTCTTCCGCTATGCCGCCTTCGCGCAGCTGCAGGGCGTAGAGCCTCTTTACCTTCTCCTTCATGGGTCTTCATATGCTGCCGTACAATTATATGTTTTTCCCCGCAGCGTTCCGGCTTTACGCCTCAGTTTCCACTATGCCGGCCATCCCGCGCACGCCGCTCATTTCCTAACTGTTTCATACGCCGCCGAGTCGAACCTCCCATCTCCCGTGAGCAGCAAAACGATATTCCTGCGTATTCCCAGCAGCTCGGCTCCTATCGCCTCCCCGATCGCCGCGAGTATGGCGTGGGCGCTTTCCGGGGCAGGCAGTATCCCCTCTGCATTCTCGAACCCGAGCCCTGCCCTGAGAACGTCGTTCTGCTCCAGTGCCACTGCCTTGACATGACCGAGGTGGTGAAGCAGGGACAGGGCCGGATTCTTCCCATGGTATCTCAGCCCGCCGGCGTGCAGTTTCGGAGGAATGTTTGAATGGCCGAGCGTCTTCATCAGCAATAGGGCCATCAGCTCCCCATAATCCTGGTAATCCCATTCGTATCTTCCCTGCGTAAGCACCGGTATGTTCGCTGATTCTGCAGCGACGAATAGCGGGCTTTTTCTTCCGGCGAGCTTGTCACCGACATATGGCGCCACAAGCCCGCAGAAGTTGCTCCCTCCGCCTATGCATGCGACCAGGACGTCGGGTTCGGCTCCCATCTCCGCTGACTGGGCCACGACCTCTTGGCCGATGACCGATTGGTGGAGCGCGGCGTAGTAGCTCATGCAACCGAGCATCAGGGCAGTCTCATCATCTATCATCGAGAATGCCTCGGACATGCCGATACCGAGGCTTCCCGGGTGGTCATTATCCATGAGCAGTTGGGCAAAGCCGAGTTCCGTCATTTTGCTTGGAGAAGAGAGCACCTCGGCTCCGTTCTCCTCCATGAGCCCCACCCTCCCTTTCTTGTCCTTATAGCTTTGGGCTGTCATGAAAATCCTGGAGCGCAAATCCAGCCGTTTCGCCGCCATGGAAACGGCAATCCCCCATTGCCCGGCGCCGGTATCGGTGACCACCGCCCTCTTTCCGTCCTGCTTAGCGTAGAATGCCTGGGGAATCGCGGTATTCATCTTGTGGCTTCCGCTTGGCGTTACCGACTCATCTTTGACAAATATCGATGCATGCTGCAATCCCGGCTTTCCGAGGCCCTTTGCAATGCTCTTTTCCAGCCCTTCGGCTCGGAAAAAAGGCGTCGGCCTGTAGGCCCTGTAAGCTTCCGCGATCTTTTCGGGTATTTCTATATCCCGTTCGGTCCCGTATTTTCCTTCAAGCCGCTCTATCCTCGCCGCCTCTTGGGAAGTGAGCCTGGCAAGCTCGGATTCCGGAACCGCCTCCATAGAGCCTGCTTCCCTCCTGCTGGGCAGCGGCAGTTTTATGCCGTTATTTCCAAAATCAGCAAGAAAATTCCTCCACACAACCGGAGACTTTCCGCTTCCTGTAAGGGACGATTTCCTGGTTTGGATGGCCACGCACTCACCTTCATTTTTTGTAATTTTATAACACCTTTTAAGTATTTATTTAATGCCTCCACTTTATAACACCTTTTAGGTATTTATTTAATACCCCCACCCATAGGGGGTAGTTTTAAAAAATCAAGGGCGACACAATAAACCATGAAAACAGGCGATTTGGAGCTGCTCGGGCTGAACAGAAGCGAGGCGAAGGTATACCTGGCGTTACTGGAGCTCGGAAGCTCCACTTCAGGCGTAATAACCGACAAGGCCCAGGTCTCACCGTCGAAAATATACTGGGTGCTGGAAAAACTGCTCCAAAAAGGGCTGGCAAGCTATATACTGAAGGGAAAAACGAAGTTCTATTCCGCAGCCAGCCCGCAGAAACTCGGCGATTACCTGGAAGAAGAACGAAGAAAGATTGATGAGAAGGGAGAAGCACTGAAGGGCCTGCTACCTGAACTGGTAAGCCTCCAGAAACTTGCCGAGGAACCGCAGCAAGCCGAAATCTTCGTTGGATTCCCGGCGATGAAGAACGCCTATTCCACGATGTACGATTCAGCCAGGAAAGGGGACGAGCACATGGTTTTCCTGCGTTCGGCAGAAGAAGAAGGAACGCCTGGTGCCGTGCTCTTTTTCAATCGCCTTCATAAAAGAGCAGTTGAAATCGGAATAAGAAGAAAGCTGATTTCGCGGGATATTCCTGAATCCCGGTCCCTATTCGGGAAAGGGGCGTATTCGGGCAGGAAACGAGACGAGGTGAGATTTGCGGGCATCTGTCCGGAAGGGATAAACATACTCAATGATTACGTGCTTTTCATGCATCTGGCGGAGAAGCCGATTTGCGTGCTGGTCCGGTCGAAACAAATGGCATCCGATTATAGGAAATTTTTCAATGAACTGTGGAAAACGGCAAAGGATTGAAGCGAAAAATCCGAAGGATCCTCCCGCGGAAATACGCAGTCCCGAATTGTTTATTAACCTGAAACGCGATAAATGCCTCATGACGGGAAAAGGCGCGTTCCTCAAGAGAATCACGTCCAGGCTGCAGATGAGGAGCGTGAATGTCGGCGAGAAGCTTGACGGCACATCGCCACCCTCGGTTTTCATCGGCAAAAGCGGGTATCCCAAGGTCTATGTCGGCCCCATGCTCACGCCCGAAGCAGGTGACACGTCCGTCCTGGACACTCCGGAGGCATGGATTCCAGGGCACAAGACCCAGGATGAAATCATCCGCTACAGGCTCGACCTCGTGCGCGGCAAGCACCGCGTGGGCATAAAGGACCTGGACAACAGGCTGGTCCAGAAGCTCCAGGAGATTTCGCTCGCAACCTCCTCTGTGGACAGCGAGGCGCAGTTCAGCTACCAGCCCAGGGGCTTCATGTTCAACGAGGAGCATACGCCTTACGGGCCCAGCGCGCCCATAGAGCGTTTCGACATCGGGAACGTGCGCTGGGAACAGCACATGCAGGCCGCCCATTACGATACCGACCTGAAGGCGACGGAAGCTGTCGTGGGCCTGTACAATGACGGCGTCATGTTCTCCCAGATACAGAAGGCGTTCTCCACAGGCACCTTTGGGTTAGGCAAAAACCGCAGGCTCGTCCCGACCAGATGGTCCATAACCGCGGTTGACAGCGCGCTCGCGAACCACCTTTACGACGAAGTGATGTATTACGAGACGCTCGACCGCTACCTGGTCTACGAGTTTTCCAGCCTCAACAACCGCTATCTTGTGCTGCTCACGCCCACGCCATGGCAGTATGAATGGATAGAGGCGTTCATCCACGTCATGGGCGAGGCGACCGTGGTGTTCGGCGACAGCGAGATTTTAAGGCCGAAAAAGGAATATCCCAGCGTGGGCGGCTGCTACTACAGCTGCAAGTTCGCGGTGCTTGAGGCGCTCTCAAGAATGAAAAAGCAGGCAGGCGCAATCGTTCTTCGCGAGGCATACGAGGATTACGTCCCCCTGGGCGTGTTCAATGTCCGGGAAAACGTGCGGAACGCGCTGTCCCGGCAGCCCCTTGAGTTCGATTCCATGCGCTCCGCGCTGGGGCACATGTCCAACAGGCTGAAACTCCCGCTTTCAAGGTTCATGGAACAGAGCAGGGTGATGAAGGACCTGCTCAGCCACAGGCAGACCACGCTTTCCGGGTTTTGACATGATTGAATCCTATTCGTTCGGCAGGATGATAATAAATCGGAAGGAATACCTCAACGACCTGGTGATATTTCCGGACCGCATCGTATCAAATTGGTGGCGGGACGAGGGCTATCTTCTCCAGAACGCAGACCTGGCGGAAGTGTTCGCTGCAAAGCCGAAAATCCTCATCATAGGGACCGGCTATTCCGGCATGATGAAGGTGAGCCAGGAGGTCAGGCGTTATTGCATGGAGAACGACATAAAGCTCATTGACGCGCTCACCGAGAAGGCGGTGCAGGAATACAATCGCTTATCAGGTCCCGGAGTCGTCGCTGCGTTCCACTTGTGCTGAGCACCATTTCCTCAAGGTTCTTTTGCAATCGCGCGCCCGCCCATTGTTCTATTTCATTCCCTTGCCTTCTTTCCGCGCCTCAGTCTTTGATAAGTTATCGCGAACCTGTGCGCCTCGTCCCTGCATCTCTGGAGAAGCATGAGCCCCTGGTCCGAGCGTGCCATGCGGACGGTTTCCATCCT
>CAILMQ010000002.1 GCA_903835385.1 uncultured Microcaldota archaeon
CCGTACTGGTCATGCAGCTGTTTCGCGGTTTGGTAGTCCCCGTCCAGGACCGCCTGCCTGAACTCGCTTATTTCCGTTGCGTTGGCGCGTTGGGTGGTGTTTTCAGAGCCGAAGCCATGCCACGTCGCGTTCATTGAAGCGTTGCGGCCCAGCCAGCCATCCAGTCCCGCGTGCAGGCCGGGCATTGCGAAAACCGCGCCCGCGAAAGCGAGCGATGCCGCCACCAAGACGATTGCGATTATTTTCAGGTCCATAATCCCACCATTTGGAAACTCTAATGTAACCTTAATGTAGCTTCAATTTAAAAAGCTTTTGCCAGGGCAGGAACCGGATAAGGGATTTAAACCGGTCGTAGGGAAATAACGGTTTACGCAGAAATAAAGCAGGAGTAGCGATTCGGTCCGCTTTGTGCGGCCCACAATCATGCCCGACGATTCGGACATGGTGCGCCACATTCGCTTTGCGAATATGAGCGTCGCCACTCCAGCCTGAGGAACTACTTCAGGCGCATACTGTTTTACTTACGCAGGAGTAGCGAAGCGGTCAAACGCGCCAGACTCAAGATCTGTTTGACTTCTGTTCCCGTTTCAATCGGGGAATGGGAAATCTGCTGGCTTAGCGCCTTCGAAGGTTCAAATGCCTTGCCCTGGCGGGCAAGTATCGCCAGCAAGGCTGACAATCCTTCCTCCTGCATGTAATTTTTTTCAAGCCGAAGCCAGGAAAAGAGAAACGATTCAGTAGAGCACAAATGGCTTGTCGCTGCCGACCAGGAGCCCGGGGCCGGTCTCCGGGGTTATGATGAGCGCGTGGCAGCCGGCTACGTCCAGCGGATATGCCACTATGTGCGTAATGGTCTTGCCTGCGCAAAACCTGGATATCTCGGCGGAGAGGCCGTAAGGGCCATCCACCGCCTTCTCATCCGGGCCAAACAGGCCTAATGACACGTGAGAACCGTCTTCCACGTATACGCCCACGGTCCGCCTGTCCTTGAAAACCATTGTGACAAACGGGCCGGAACAGTAGCAGGATGAGAATTCCGCGGCCACGTGCCTGACCGGGCTGGTATGCGGAGCGCCCACGGAACCAAAGGGAGACGGGCCGGAGCCGGGCAAACGGGCCGCCATCAGGCCCATGAGGGCGACAAGAGGCTCGTCGGGTGAGACTTCGCGCGCCGGGGGGCAGGATCCTTTATGAGGAACCATAATATCAGGCGCCATTGCCCGCTCGCCACGCCTGAACCAGCTCTGAACCCTGGCTCCGATTCTGGCAGGAAGGGTTGGCGCCGCTGCAGCGTTCTTACCATCCAAACATCTGGATTCGCGTGAGGAGGTCATAGTGCTATTATGCACGAAAACCTATTTAAATGCATGTTTTTTCAAAGAAAACCACAAATAGAAACGACTCGCGGCACCGCATTCCAGGCAGGATTTGCACGCCCCGGAACTCCGGGCAATCTTTATAATAATCGCGCGCGAGGACTGGTCATGCTCGCGGCCCTGAACAGGATATTCGTTGCGGTTCTCATAGGCCTCTCACTCTGCGGCATAGGCATAAGCCTGCTGACGATAGCCACGGATTTCCTGGGCACGGAAACGGATAGCGGGTTCGGCTCCATGCGCCTGAGCACCGATGTCTCCATCGCCACCGCGCTGCCCCCCGCGCAACCCGTTGATTCC
This sequence comes from uncultured Microcaldota archaeon, assembly GCA_903835385.1. Lineage (GTDB taxonomy): Archaea > Micrarchaeota > Micrarchaeia > Anstonellales > Bilamarchaeaceae > CAILMQ01. The sequence continues at coordinate 1,677 of CAILMQ010000002.1, forward strand.
CCCTACAACCTCAACATCACGGTGCTCACCCCGCCGCTGCGGCGCGGGGACCTGGTCAGCCTCGAGGCATATTCCGGAGGCAGGCTCGAGGTGGAGGACGACTGCATCAGCGACTCGGACTATGAGACGGACGAGTACGTCGGGATGACGAGCGTGACCTGCGGGCTCGGGCTCCCCTACGGCTACAACAGCAGCCAGGAGTTCGGCATCTACGCCCTGATGCATGATGCCAACGGGGACAGCTATTCCGGCCCCTACCGCGTGCGCGTGGAATGGTCCGGCTACGAGCAGAACCTGCAGAATGCACTCCTCATCATGCTGGCAATCATCTGCTGCGCATATTTGCTGCTGGTCTTTCCCGTCGGCTTCATGCTCATCCACCAGGGCATGAAGGCGCAGCACAAGGCTGCATGGGAGGGCGAATACACGCTGGAATCCCTGTTCAATCCCTTCAAGGGGGGCGCCACCCTGCTCCAGAAATTCGAGTCGTTCCTGGTGTCGCCCTATTTCTGGGGCCTGGAGCTCGCGGGCATAGTGGTGATACTTTTCTATCTCTTTTTCTCGGCCGAGGCGTGGAGGAGCCTGCCCATCTTCGCGTCATTCGCGCTCTCCGGGCTCATCGCATTCGTGGTGCCGTTCCTCTGGTGCGCCGCCTTCTGGTACGCGGATTTCAGGGAGCGGGTGCCGCTGAGGATAATGGTCACGTTCGTCCTGTGGGGCTGCCTTGCGGCGCTGATGGCAGTGGGCCTGAACACGGTATGGGGCGCGGCATTCGAGCTCCTGGGCATGGGTTACGTCGGAGCCATGCTGGTGGCCCCTCTCAACGAGGAGTTCTTCAAGGGAAGCGGCCTTGCCCTGCTTTCCGAGCACAACGAGTACAACTCCCTGGAGGCGGGCCTGGTGTTCGGGTTCGCAATAGGAATGGGATTCTCGTTCATAGAGAACTGGATGTACCTGATAAACAACCCTTTCAGCGCGGACATCTGGGGCTGGCTCGGCCTGTTCCTGATGCGCTCCGTGCTGTTCTCGGCAAACCACGGGATATACACCGCCATAACCGGAGGAATCATCGGGCTGCTTAAGGAGAGGAGGTTCGCGGCTCCGGCCCTGGGCCTCATACCGGGAGTGCTCGTCGCGGCATTGTTCCACGCGTCCCACAACTCGGGTGCGTCCCTGGCAGACCTGTTCGGCCTGGGCGGGCTGCTCACCTACTGCTGCCTGCTCATCCCGCTGGTGGATTACGGAGGGCTTTTCCTGCTGCTGGCCCTTTTCGCATGGGCGGTGCTGAGGAAAAGATAGCGGCCGCTCATGCCCTGATAGGATTTCCCGCCTGAGCGGGGAAAGCTACTGTTTTAATATAAGGTCCGGCATAATACCCTTATGTCAGGATGCATATTTTGCGCTATAGTCAAGGGGGAATCGCCGGCGGTCAGGGTGTATGAGGATGATAAGACGCTGGTGATAATGGACAGGAAGCCGATAACCAACGGCCATCTTCTGGTGATTCCGAAGAAGCACGCCGAGTTCCTCACTGAACTGGATGACGAGCGGGTGGCCGAACTGCTCAAGGTGGCGAAGAAGATGTCGCTGGCGCTCAAGAAATCCAAGCTCAGGTGCAAGGGAATGAACTACCTGCTTGCCGACGGCGCGGAAGCCGGGCAGGAGGTCTTCCACGTGCACATGCACCTCATACCCAGGTACAGGGGGGACGGATTCTACATGCACATGCCTCCCAAGTACGAGAACGAGACGAGCACCGAGGACCTTGAAAGGATTGCGGCCAAGATAGAGACTATGGTCCTCTGAGGGCACGAACAGAGACAAGCGTGTCCCGCCTACATCTCCCTAATCAGCCTTTTCAGCAGCTTCACTTGCGCCTCTATGTCGTCCTCATGGCCCACCCCAACCGTGGAATGGATGTAGCGGGTGGGCGTGCAGACCGCTATGGACGATATCCCGCCATTAACATTGCTGACAGAAGCTGCGTCTGTCGCCCCTCCGTCAATCACTTCCAGCTGGAAGCCGACTTTTTCCTTCTTCGCGCAGTCCATGACTTTTTGCACGAGCTTCCTGCTGGCCACGTTTCCACGGGCCGCGGCCTCCACCATTGTGATGGCAGGACCCTTTCCCAGGGAAACGGGCGCCTCCTCGGGCCTCATTTCCGGGTGGTCCCCGGCTATGGACGTGTCAACCGCTATGAACGCGCGCGGCTCGAGCGTGAATGCCGCGTTGTGCGCCCCTTTTCCGAAAGTGGAAACTTCTTCCTGCGCGGTTCCCATGAGGACCACGTTCAAAGGCAGGCCTTTGGCGAGCTGGAGAAGCACGTAGCAGCCTATCCTGTTGTCAAGCGCCTTGCCCGAGAACATCTTGCCTCCCATGCGCCGAAAGCGCGTGTTGAAGGTCACGGTATTGCCCACTTCCACGCCCATTTTCGCGGCTTCCTTCGCATCAGCGGCGCCGATGTCTATGAAAAGCGATTTCGCGTCCACCGCGGCTTTCCGCTCCTCGTCTTTGAGCAGGTGCGGCGGCTTGCTCCCTATGACTCCGGCGAGCGTGCCTTTGGTTGTCCTGACCGTAACCTGCTGGTTGATTAGCGTGCGGTCGTCGATTCCGCCTATCTTGATGAACCTGATGAACCCCTTATCGTCTATATGCTTTACCATGAGCCCGATTTCGTCCATGTGCGCCCCCAGGACAAGGGGGTTCTTTCCGAGGGATTTGTAGGCAATGGCGTTCCCCGAGCCGTCAATCTCCGCTTTGAGCCCCGCTTTCCTGAAGCAGTCGAGCATTATGAGCGCGACTTCGCCCTCTTCCGAGCTTACCCCGTCGGCCTCGGAAAGCCTTTGCATGAGTCCGTAATCCATAAAAGCACCGCTTTCCCTTCCCGGCTCAGTTTAATAATCATTAGTCCGGGGGCGGCGGCCCGCTCTTATTTCCTCGCAAAAACAAGATACGCCGAGTGCATGAGCCCGAAATGCTGCGGCCTGACGCCGAAATCCCGCACCTCGTACTCGCGGACTATGCCTTCGAGCATGAACGTTTCAACGAAATGCTTTTTCGCCTCCAGCACGAGCGCCTTGGCCTGCTCGATGTTCAGGCAGTGGGCGGCGAGGAAGCCCCCCTTCCTCAGGAGCTCGTGGCTGCGCTTGGCGATTTTCTCGCTTTCCGCGATGTCGCAGAACACCATGTCGAACGCGCCCGCGATTTCATCGATTCCTTCGAGCACGTCCTTGCGCTTGAGCGTGATGTTCGCGAGCCCGCTGCTTTTTATGTTCTGTTCGGCCAGGTCCGCGAACTCGGAACGCTTCTCGTAAGTGGTGACCTCCTTGGCGATGTTGGCCATCTGTATTGCCATGAAGCCGGAGCCCGTGCCCAGTTCCAGGACGCGGGACTCACGACCAATTCCCGTATAACCCATCACCAGGCCCGCGTCCTTGGGAAGCGTGACCGCGGGCCCGCCGCGCCTGCATTTCCTAAGCAGTTCCGGGAAGTGAAAATCCGGTTTGTCCATGTCTTTTTTCAACTCGAAACTCGTTCTTTTTTTATTTTTTCATTTTGTCCCGATACGATTTGAGCTTGTTTGCCAGCGTGCTATCATTGAGCGCGAGTATCGATATTGCCAGCAGGGCCGCGTTCTTCCCGTTGTCTATCCCGACCGTGGCCACCGGGATTCCGGCTGGCATCTGCATCATGGAAAGCAGCGCGTCCATGCCGTCCAGCTTCACGCCCACGGGCACGCCTATGACCGGCTTCGCGGTCTTTGAGGCCACGACGCCCGGAAGCGCGGCGCTCAGGCCCGCGACTGCGATTATGACGTCCGCGCCCGTGCTGGAAACGATTTTCTCCACTTTTTCCGGATTGCGGTGCGCGCTTGCGACTTCGGTCCGGAATTCAATGCCGAACTCCCTCAGCGCCTCCTCCGCCTTTTCCGCGATTTTCCTGTCGCTCTCGCTTCCGGCTATTATCAGAACGCGTTCCATGAAGATGATTGGTTTGCAGGATTTTATAAAACATTCACTACCAATCCACTCTATGGTGAAAGCAGCGGCAATGAGGAAAAGGTACGTCCTCTTCGAACTCGGGGCAGCCGAGCCTGCGGAAGAGGAATTGCTCAAGCGCGCGCTGTACGCCGAGGCGCTCAGGTTTTTCGGAGAGCTCGGGATGTCCAATGCCGCATTCAAGCTCGTTGAATTCGACCCGAAAACGAAGCGCGGCATAATCCGGTGCGAGCGCTCCTATCTAGAGAAGGTGCTGGGCTTTCTCGCGCTCCTGGGCTCGCTGGACGCTAAGCCCGCGCGGGTGCGCTCTCTCAAATCAAGCGGGACCATTGCGGCGCTCAGGCGGGCTTAGCCTCACAGGCGGGCCGCGCTCCGATGCGGAATCAGGCGGACTTGACGCCTTCCAGTATGTTCTTGTTCAGCCTTATTATGTTGGTCTTGCCGCTGGATTCCTTGGACACCGCGCCCCTTTTCCCAAGCCTTTCGATTATCCGGTGCGCCTTTACCTTGCCTATGCCTTCGATGCGCGATATCTCCGCCTGTGTCGCCCTTCCGCCTTCGGCAACGAGCTTTGAAATGACTTTTTTCTCGTCCGAAGGAAGCATTCCGAGCATGGCCTGCTCCTGGGCAGGGGTTTTGGGCAGCTCCACCTTCCTCTCGAAGTACAGGTAGGACACTCCGACGCCTGCGAGGAATCCGCCTATGATGATAAGCGGCAGGAAAAGAATCACCTGCTGGAGATATGCCTCATGTTCGCATTGCCCGCTGGAAGCGATGCACTGCTGCGGCACGTTGGACTGCACGAACTGCGGCACGTAGTACACCGCCAGCACCAGTGCGGCGAGCAGTATGAGCCCCAGGAGGATTTTCTTGTTTTCCATGGTGGTAATTACGCAAACTCAGTATATAAATATGGCGCTTGGTTTCAGGAAATGAAACCATTGTTGCACCCAGAAATAAGTATGGTTTCAGCCCTGGAACCTGCAGGTGGTTTTGCATGGAAAGGAAAATTACGCTGAAAACAAAGGGCATGCACTGCGCGTCCTGCGAGAAGCTGATACAGGGAGCTGCGATGGATGTGAAAGGCGTCCGGTCCGTGAAATCCGACTACGGCACGGAAACGACCGCGGTTGTGTATGACGATGCCGAGACCGACGCCGCGGCCATCAGGGCGGCGATAGAAAAGGAGGGGCATCCAACGGAAATGCAGGAATCTGGCGGGGAGGGGGAAAACGGGAATCGCGATGGGGCATTTGGTTTCGGCACGCTTTCCCTCATTATCGGGTTTGTGGCAATACTGATAGGGCTTTACTTCATGCTTGGCAGGTCCGTCAGCCTTGATTTTGGCAGCATAAACGAGAACACGGGAATCGCGGTGCTCCTGGCGCTGGGCTTCCTGACGGGATTCCACTGCATAGGCATGTGCGGCGGCTTCGTGCTCGCCTATGCGGGCAGGATAAAAAAACAGGGGGACCTCATGCCCCATCTCCAGTACGGTGCTGGCAAGACCGTATCATATACCATAATGGGAGCGGCATTCGGGCTTCTGGGCTCGGTCATAGCTTTCACCACGGAGCTGCGCGGCTCAATAGCGGTGATAGCCGGGCTTTTCCTTGTGCTGTATGGCCTGAATATGCTTAATGCCGTTCCGTTCCTCAGGAAATTGCAGCCAAGGCTTCCCTCCTTCATGCCGAACTGGGAATGGGGAGGCAGGGGTCCGCTGGTGACCGGCCTGCTCAACGGGCTGATGCTGGCGTGCGGCCCGCTCATGGCGCTCTACATATTCGCCGCGGGCACCGGAAGCCCGATTGCCGGAGCCAAAGCACTGTTTTTCTTCGGGCTTGGGACGCTCGTCCCGATGCTGACCTTCGGGGTGGTATCCCGCTATCTCAGCGCCGCGCTGACGAGCAACGTGATGCGGTTCTCCGGCGTGATGGTAATCGTGCTCGGCCTGCTCATGGCAAACAACGGCCTGGCACTTCTCGGCACCGGGATTCCGCTGTCCGTTTCTGCGGCTTCCGTAACCGGCCCGGCTGCGGGCAACGCGGCCACGGCAGGAGGCGACATAACGAATATTAAGATTGACGCGGATGGTTTCCAGGTAATACGGATGAACGTCACGAACCGCGGGTGGGAGCCCGACAGCTTCGTTCTGAAAAAAGGTGTTCCTGTGAAATGGGAGATAAATGCGCTGGAACTGAACGGGTGCAACAGCGAGGTTGTCGTGCACGACTACGGGCTGGACATAAGGCTGAAGCAGGGCGTCCAGACCGTGCAGTTCACCCCCCAGGACGGCGGGACAATCCAGTTCAGCTGCGGCATGGGCATGATACGCGGCCAGTTCCTGGTCTATGATTCCTCGCCAGCCGGAAGCACGCCACCGGCAGCGCCGGTCGTGCAGAAAGGCGGGGGCTGCGGTTGCGGCGGGTGAATGAAATGGCAAAAATCACCATAAACGTCACGGGCATGGACTGCGCGAGCTGCGCGTTGAACATAGAGCGCACGGTCAGGAAGCTGGAGGGAGTGAAAAGCGCGAACGTCAATCTCGCGACGAATCGGGCGACCGTGGAATACGACGAGGGAAAAATCGGGCCTGGAGGCATAAAAGACGCCATAGAGGGCATTGGCTACGGTGCGGACGTTCCGGAAGATGCGGATAAAAAAACCAGGATGGCAGCCGGCGAGGAACAATCCGAATTCGAAGAGGGGCTTGACAGGGAGAAACTCGCAAGGGAAAGGGAGCTGTCAGGGCTCAAGCAAAGGGTCACCTGGTCCGCGGCCCTGACCGTGCTGGTGCTGGCACTTTCGCTGCCTGAAATGCTCAAGAGCCTGGTGGCGCTGGAATATCCGGATTTTTTCATGAAAAACATGGCTACGCTGCAGTTCCTCCTGGCGACCCCTGTGCTTTACCTGAACCGTGAACTGTTCGTGCGCGGCTTGCGGGGCCTGCTCAGGAACATGCCTGGCATGGACACCCTTGTTGCGCTGGGGGTGGGAACCGCTTATGCCTACAGCGTGCTCGTGGGTTTCGGGTTCATAGCCGGCAGCGTGTATTATGAGACTGCCACGCTGCTGCTCACGTTCATAATCCTGGGCAAGTACCTGGAAGCGGTTGCGAAGGGAAGGACGTCCGAAGCGATAAAACGGCTCATCGGGCTGCAGCCCAGGACCGCGCTCGTGGTGCGGGGCGGGAAGGAAACCGAGGTGCCAATCAAGGATGTAATTGTCGGCGACATCATAGTAGTGAAACCCGGCGGCAGGATACCGGTTGACGGAGTGGTGCAGGAGGGCGAGAGCAGCGTGGACGAGAGCATGATAAGCGGGGAAAGCATGCCTGCGCACAAGAAAGAAGGCTCCTTTGTCATCGGAGCGACCATAAACAGGACAGGCTCTTTCAGGTTCAAGGCAACCAAGGTCGGCAGCGGCACCATGCTCGCACAGATAATCAAGCTCGTTGAGGACGCACAGGGAAGCAAGGCACCCATACAGAGGCTGGCGGACCTGGTTGCAGGATATTTCGTGCAGGGAGTGATACTGCTCGCGCTGGTTGCGTTCGGGTATTGGTACCTCGTGGCAGGCAAGGCGCTTCTGTTCGCGCTGACCATACTGGTGTCCACGCTCATCATCGCATGCCCGTGCGCCATGGGCCTGGCGACTCCGACCGCGGTGATGATGGGGACAGGAAAAGGCGCGGAGAACGGCGTGCTGTTCAAGAACGCGGAGAGCCTGGAGCTCCTGCACCAGGCGAAGATAATTGTTTTTGACAAGACAGGCACGATAACCAAGGGCGAGGCGATAGTGACGGATATCGTTCCGGTAAAGATGAACGAAAATGAGTTGCTCGCGCTCGCGGCGTCTGCGGAAAAAGGCTCAGAGCACGCGCTCGCGGAAGCGATTGTAGGGAAGGCGAAGCTGGACGGCCTGAAAACGGATGTGGCAAAGTCCTTCAGGGCCATTCCGGGGCACGGCGTGTCCGCGAACGTGGGCAGTGCCCGCGTGCTGGTCGGAAACGACGCGTTCATGAAGAAGGAGAATGTCGATGTTCCGGAAAGCATTACTAAAAAAATGAACGAACTCGAGCGCGAGGGCAAGACGGTTGTGATAGTTGCCGCCAAGGGAAAGGCGGCGGGCCTCATCGCCATCGCGGATACGATAAAGGAACACTCTAAAGCGGCGATAGAAAAATTGCACTCCATGGGCTACGAAACCGCCATGATAACCGGGGACAACGAGCGCACCGCCATGGCGATAGCGAAACAGGCTGGCATCGACCGCGTGCTCGCGCACGTGCTTCCCCAGGACAAGGCGAACGAGGTCAAGACCCTGCAGGAGGGCGGCAGGCACATGGTCGCCTTTGTCGGAGACGGCATAAACGACGCGCCGGCCCTTGCCCAGGCTGACATCGGCATTGCCATAGGCTCGGGAACGGACGTGGCGATAGAGAGCGGCGGCATAGTGCTTGTGAAAAGCGATTTGCGGGACATTGTCACGGCGATCCAGCTCAGCAAGTACACCATGGGCAAGATAAAGCAAAACCTTTTCTGGGCTTTCGTCTATAACTCAATCGGCATTCCAATCGCCATGGGCGCGCTCTATCCGGTTTCAGGTTTCCTGCTGAGCCCGGTAATCGCAGGGGCGGCCATGGCGTTCTCGAGCCTGAGCGTGGTGGGCAACAGCCTGCTCATGGGAGGATGGAAACCAAAAATGTAGGGAGGAGATTGCATTGTCGCTTGATATCACGGCATGGCTCGCGGAGCTTACGCCCAGGCACGCCTTCAGGTTCTGCATACTCGTGCTCCTGCCATTCATCTTCGGGTTCTGGGTGCTTCCGCACATCACATACGCGAACGGCCAGGTGCTGGCAGCGCCTAGCCAGAACCAGAGCGGCGCGTCGCAGAGCGTCACCTATACGTTCACGCAAAGCAACTCGACCAGCCCGGTTCCCCAGAGCGTCAACGCGATATTCCCGCTTGCGGATTACCTGGATTTCCCGCCCTTTGTCTCGCATAGCGACCCGCTCATATGCTTCCAGGACCAGGGGAGCTACGTAATCCTGCCGGACGGAAGCAACATGACCCCGAATTTTGACTGGGACGTCCTGTTCGGCAACAGCACCCAGCTGGACGTGCCTGCCAATTCCGTCAAATGCGCGCGCGCCGTGCCTGGCCAGGCCAACTCATACATATGGCACGCGAAGCTGGATATCAACCTGGGCGACCAGAACCTGACCAGCAACCTGACTTTCGTCCCGAAAACCACCACGTATCCCCGCTTCGTGATGGATTACGGCCTTCTGCAGGGCCTGGTGATGATACCGGTCTGCTACCTTTTCATATGGTATCCCGCGGCAGGCATATGGAAGAAGATACATAAGGGCATGGGGGAGCAGTGATGCTTGCGGACATGGCAGGCGGTCATGGCATCGCGGTGTTTTTCCCCACCCACGCGAGATAGCGCTTGTCGCCTTTTTTTATTGAAAAGCCGATTATCTCGGGCGTCTCATGCGGATGATTCGCCTTTATGTGTGCCTCCACCCTGCCGTAGAGCGATGCTTTTGTCTTGATGAGCAGCAGCCATTCCTTCGCTTGTACAATTCTTCCTCTCCAGCGATAGAGCGACCTGTCGAGCGCCACAATCGAAACGCACGCTGCGAGTTTTTTTTGGACGAGTGATTCGGCGATTTTGTTTGCGGTTTTTTTGTCCGGGCACGTGTTCAGGACGAGCATCATGGCCATGCATCCCGCCTAACGCTTGAAGGCTATTTCCAGCACGTCCCTGTGCTTGAGGACGTAATCCGCTCCCAGTGCGCGCTTGGTCCGCACGTCTATCGCCTTGATGAAGTTCTCTGCGAACGTGGAATGGATTGCTCCGGCGAACTCTATGGCGGTGGAACCGGGCTTCATCAACCATACGTCTGGAAGCACCATTCCCTGGTCATCAGATAGCTTCGCTACACCGCCTGCGAACACCGCGATGTACTTGAGGAAGTCAAACACCGCGGAGTTCAGGCATTTCTGCGCGCCCGTGCTTCCGAACCTGTCCATGAGCGCCTTCATTATTGCCATTGCCTTCTCCTGCTGCGGGTTGAGCTCCTTTAGGACCTTGAAAACCGCATCCCCAGGCACGTATTCGATGAATCCAGCCTTGGCCGCGTTCTTGAGCGTGATTTCCGCCTCCGCTGAGCAGGGTACGATGAAATAATTGGGGAACTCCTTTTTCAGCTTCTGGTAGTTGTCATAGCCGTTTGAAAGGTCGCATTTGTTTGCCGCTATGATTGTGGGCTTTCCCAGTTCCCTGAGCGTGCGGGAGAGGCTGAAAATCTCCTCCTCGCTCCATTCCCAAAGAGGCTTCTCCCGCAGGCCGAGCTTGTTCAGCACGCGTATGGCGACGTCCTTGGTGAATCCTAAGCCCGCCATCTGGTTCGATATCATGTCCTCGTTTTTCTTGTTCAGCTTCGCCTCGCTCTTGAGCTTGTCCCAGTTCCTCTTGAGTATGCCCTCTATCCAGTAGTTCAGCTCGTCCTCCAGGAAGCGGATGTCATTGGCAGGGTCGTAGCTTCCCATGGGGATTTTTTCGCCCATCTCGTTGGTGGAGCCGGACACGTCAACTATGTGGATGAGCAGGTCTGCCTGGCGCAGGTCGTCGAGGAACTTGTTCCCCAGGCCCTTGCCCTCGTGGGCTCCGGGAACCAGGCCCGCCACGTCAAGAAGCTCCACCGGAACGAACCTGCGGCTGTTCTTGCAGAAGCCCGTCCTTGGATTGCACTGGACATTGAACTCCTTGTCCACGCACTCGATTTCCACGTACGCGACCCCGTGGTTCGGCTTGATTGTGGTGAACGGGCGCGGTGAGCGCTCGACCGGCACTGCCGTGAGCGCCTCGAAGAAGGTGCTTTTTCCTGTGGACGGTTTTCCGACTATTCCAATTAGCATGAGGCTACCTTTGGAGAGGTTTTTTCTTAATGGTTTGTGCCATTAGGACGGGAGACGGATTTTGATGCCTTTTACCGCTTTCCCCTGAACGGGTCCTCCATGGAATTGAGCCCCAGCGAGGAAAGGCTGTTCCAGAGCCGCAGCCTCCAGATGCCCTCCTCCCATCCGAGTATGGAAAGCCCTGCGTTGCCGAGTGCGAGCGTCCTCCATTTTTCAAGAGGCATGCCCAGGACGTGCATTGCGAGAAGCACGAGCGGGCCGTGGTGCGAGATAACGAGGACTTTTTCATGAGTGTCCTTTGCTATTGTGCTTTCGAAATAGCCAGCCACCCTTTTCTGTACTTCTGCAGGCGTCTCCCCGCCAGGCGGCCTCAGGTACGGGTCCAGGTGGAATCTTTCGGGATTCGGGACTGAATCCCAGGGCTTCCCTTCCAGGGTTCCGTAGTCCCTCTCCCGCAACGCCGGGGAATATACCACCCCGCAGCCGAGTTCGGCGTATTCCACGGTCTGCCTTGTGCGCAGCAAATCCGAGCAATACGCGATGCCAATCCCCTCCTTGTCCAGGCGCTTCCGTAGCGCCTTCGCCTGCTCCTTGCCGAGCCTGGTGAGCGGCGTGTCGCTCCAGCCTCCGAACACGTTCCCCTTGTTGGCGTCCGATTCACCGTGCCTGAGAAGGAATATCTGTTTTGGCATGCTATTTCACCTTTTTCGCTTCAAGTTTTTC
>CAILMQ010000003.1 GCA_903835385.1 uncultured Microcaldota archaeon
CCTGACCTCCTTGGAAGCCACGTTCCCCGCGACCTGGAGCATCAGCATGTTGCTCCCGTAGTCCTCGGTCCTGGTTATCTCGCACCTCGCATCGCTGCAGGTGACGACTATGGCTGCGTATTCCTTTGGTTCCGGAGCGGCGCGGAACGCGGCGGATTCTGAAACGAACCTCCTGTTCCCTTCAAGCAGGAGCCGCCTGGATTCTTCAATCCGCATGGCAGGTTTGGACAATAAGGAAGGTTCTTCGTGTTTCACTGTTGGAAGCGTTTGCCTGCGCAGGCCTTGCGGCTGCCTGGCCTGAGGCGTACGCTCTTCAGGCCCGTGCAATGTCGCGGCTGCAAGGGCGTTGACCTCCTTTTCGGCCTTTTTGAGCAGCTTTTCCGCACGCTTGCGGGTTTTCTCGTCCTTGATTTCCTCAAGCTGGAAGAACGCGATGGACGTGTCCATGGTAATTTCCATGCCGAGCCGTTTCCCGAGCTCCAGGAGGTCCTCGGCCAGCGCAGGGCTCAGTTTTGAAAGTTTAGGCGAAAGCTGCATGGGGATAAGTATGCCTGAAAGTGCTTAAAAGGGAAACGGGACCCAGGTCAGATACCGAACTGCCCACGGAGCGCGAGTTTGTAAGGAGACGACAATGTCGGCAAAAAAAAAAAAAAAAAAGCCGACATTGTGCGCCATGTTCGTGGCGACGAACATGTGCGCGATGTGCCTATAGAAAACTGCAGAGAAGCAACGAATTACCGCACTAACGGGAATACGTAAGAAAAATAGAAACTGGGGTCACTGTGATTTGAACACAGATCAAAGCCTTTTCCTAGCCCGTTTGGTTTTGCTATTCTCACGGCTTTTGGGGTCAAGCCCTTTTGCCATGAGAGATACAGCAGCCAAAAGGGCTGCCCGAAGGCTTCAGTCTACCAGGTTAGCCCATGACCCCACGTTTGACGTAGCGGATTGGTTAGGGGCAAAGGGTTTTTATATCCTTAACGTTTCCGCCCGACAAAGAAGGCCGCCTCACTTCCCGACGTACTCCAGCCAGCTAAGGTATCTCTCGTCCTTGCCGTTCACGATGTTGAAGAACGTGTCTTTGAGCTTTTTGGTCACCGGGCCCACGCCCTTGGTTATCTTCCGGTGGTCAACCTGCGTGACCGGGGTTATTTCCGCCGCAGTGCCGCAAAGGAAAACCTCGTCCGCGGTGTAAAGCTGGTCCCGAAGCAGGGACTCTTCAAATACGGGAATGCCAAGGTCCTTTGCAACTTTCATCAGCGAATCCCTTGTGATGCCGGCCAGGACCGCGTCATGGAGCGGCGGCGTGTAGAGCGCGCCGTCCTTGACTATAAAGAGATTCTCACCTGTTGCTTCGGACACGTGGCCCTCATCGCTGAGCATTATAGCCTCGTCAAACCCTTCTTCAACGGCTTCTTTTTTCGCCAGCACGGAATTCATGTAATTAGCGCTCGCCTTCACGTGCGGGGACAGGATTGTGGCCTTTATCCTCCTCCAACTGGAGACCATTGTTGTGATTCCCTTCTCGGATTTATCACCGTAATATTTGCCGAAGGGAAACGCCGTGACTGCGAACCCGTAGGGCGCTCCTATGGTGTTAAGGCCCACGCCAACCGTTGCCACGTAGCATATGGGCCTGATGTAGCAGGACCTGAGCTTGTTGATTTTGACGAGCTTTTTTATGGTGGCGGACATGCGCTCAATGGACAGCCCGTACTCGAATTCGTACGATTTTATGCCGTCCTGCATCCTGTGCAGGTGGTCCTTGAGCCTGAATATGGCAGGCCCCCGGGGCGTATCATAGCATCGTATCCCTTCGAATATCGCAGTCCCGTAGTTGAACGCGTGGGTGAGCACATGAATTTTCGCATCTTTCCAGTTCACGAACTTCCCGTTCATCCAGATTTTCTTGGCAGGAGGCATGGAACCACGCTTTCATAGATTATCCAATCTTTTTTAACCTACTCTCGGAATAGAACCGGAAACAGATTTTAAAAGGTAAGTGGATAAACACAAAAAAGAGAGGTTGTGCTTATGGCGGACAAAAAGATAATCGTCTATTCTGCGGAATGGTGCCCCTGGTGCCACAAGGCCATTGATTTTTTCAAGGCGAAAAAGATACCGTTCGAGGTCAGGGACGTGGGCGCGGACCAGAAATACGCGGCCGAGGTCCAGCAGGTGTCGGGGCAGACCGGAATCCCCGTCGTCGTCATAGACAAGGACGTCATCATCGGATTCAACCAGCCGGCCATAAAAAAGGCGCTCGGCCTACCGTGAGCACATGTCCGGAACATACGATGTCGCGATTATCGGGGGCGGAGTTGCGGGCTTTTCAGCCGCCATGTACTGCGGCAGGCTGAAGCTGAGCACACTCCTGATAGTCGAGAGCCGTGGCGGCACCATACTTCTCACCAACCATGTCACGAACTGGCCCGGGATAAAGGCCATAAGCGGCATGGACCTGGCCACGAACATAGAGGAGCATGCGAAGGAGTACAAGCCGGACATCGTTGACGCGAAGGCGGTGAAGGCCGAGAAAACAAAGGACGGTTTTTCAATCACGGACGCGGACGGCAAGACATACTTATCCAGGACGCTCATACTCGCCACAGGCTCCGCAACGCGCAAGCTCAACATTCCGGGCGAAAACGAGCTGGAGAACAAGGGCGTGCATTCCTGCGCCCTGTGCGACGGCGTTTTCTACAGGGACAAGACGATTGCGGTCATAGGCGGAAGCGACTCCGCGGTAAAGGAAGCCCTGCTCCTCACGCAATGGGCGATGAAGGTCTACATGATTTACAGGGGCGAAAAGGTACGCGCCGAGCCGATAAATCTGGAGCGCGTGTTGGCGAACGAAAAAATAGAGATAGTGAACAACACGAACGTGAAGGAGTTCGCGGGAAACGGGAAATTGGAAAAGCTCATTTTGGACAAGCCGTACAAAGGCTCGAACGAGTTCAAGGTGGATGGCGCATTCGTGGAGATAGGAAGGACGCCGAATTCCGAGCTGGCAAGGCAGCTGGGCGTGAAGCTGAACGAGAAGGGCGAGGTAATGATAAACAGGCACGCCGAGACCAGCGCTCCGGGCGTGTATGCCTGCGGCGATGTTGCTGACACGATTTTCAAGCAGGCGATTGTGGGCGCGGGAGAGGCGGTGCTGGCGTCATACTGCGCGTACGAGTATTTGCAGGGGAAGAAACGTTGAAAAAAATCAAATCAACGTAGATTATAAAAAAGTATATGTTAGGTTGATTCTATCTAAATGCGCCACGGGAGCGGGCCACGCGGGCTTCCTACTGCGCATACGAATATCTGCAGAGGAAGAAACGCTGAACATTCCCCTTTTATTTGCCTTTGCAGGTTTTCTCAAGTCCTTTGTACAGTGATAGGACCTTTGAGCCGTAGTCGCCATATAACGCGCCCGCATCGCCCTGCAGCGCGGTGGCAGGCTGCCCTTTCCTGAACACGCACCCGCGCACGAAAGACACGAAGTCATCCGCACCGTAGCAGGACGGGTCCCGGCCCCGCTCCGCGCACACGGGGTCCTTCTTCCCGGTCTTCCTGTCGCAGAACCCCTGAGTCTGGCGGCGCTGCCTTCCGAACCCGGTTATCCAGGCCTGGGCGCCGGCGCCATCGCCGTGATAGCCGTGCAACGCGAGATAAGCCGTTATTGTCCCCGTGGTGCCCATATCCGGATAGTCGAGGGCAGCCATGCCCCCGTCCACCAGCCTTCTCGCCTCGTCCATGGCTTTGGCGAGCTTGTCGGTCCCCAGGCAGGCGGAGTGGTTGGGATTGAACGGATTGAACTGCGCGGAGCACGCCCTCGCATCCAGCAGGAAGCTCAGCCTCCCGCTCAGCTGGGCTTCCAAAAAGAGCTGCTGTCTTTTCGAAGCGCCGTAATTATATGCGCCGGTCTTCCCGTCCGGGGCGAGGTCCGCGGGCCAGAACGTGTACGGCGGCTCCGTGGTGCCCATCAGCCCCAGGCCGCAGTAGCGCCACATGGGCGCCCCGTCCGGCTGCGCCGGGCTTTCGAAGGCGTTGTTGCATACCGACTCCGGGTCGGGCACGAAATCATACCCCATCTTATAGCAGCCCTGGCCCGGAGCCTTCACCACGCGCGATACCGCGCACGGGTCCAGGCCGCTCTCCGTGATCGCCACGGCGCGCACGAGAATCGTGTCCAGGCCCCTGCTAAGAGCATAATCATCGAGCGCCGGATATCTTTTGCAGAACTCCGGGCTCAGCGCAGCGGCCGACGTGATGTTAGCGGTCGTCTTTCTCTGGGCATGCGCCGCGGGGCCGCGCTTCCCGACTTGGTTCTGGTCGGCATCGGCTTTCCAAGAGCCGAAGGCGGTGAGCGCAGCGATGACGATGATAGTGGTCTTGAGTTTTGTATCCCGCGTCTTCCTGCTCATGCTAATCAATATACATCATAAGCAGTAACATTTTTATTTTAACGTCAAAAATCCAAAAAAAATCACGCGGCGCTTCATTTTCTCTCAAAATAGAAATACTCCCCCACGTTCCTCTGCTCGGTGTCAAGCTGGCTTCCTGGCTTGTTGATTCTCGGCCGGTTCGTGTCCTTGTCGCGCCTCATCGTGACGCCCACCACCTTAAGGAACCCGTTCATGCCCTCGCGCTTGTCCATGGGCTTGGAGGCGTGGCCCTTCACGGAACTGCGCCCGTCAAACACCACCAGGCGGTTCGCAATGGCGTCTATGAATACGATGTCGTGGTCAACCACGAATGCCGCCTTCTCCGACTCGCTTATCACGCTTCGCAGCAGTTTCGCGAACTCGAACCTCTGCTCGATGTCCAGGAACGCGCTCGGCTCGTCGAACAGGTATATGTCCGCCTCCTGGCTCAGAGCAAGGGTGCATGCCACCCTCTGGAGCTCGCCGCCTGAAAGCTCGGTCAGTTTCTTCTCCATGAGCGGGCCCAGCTTGAGGCGCCTTTTGGCCTCCTCGAAGACCGCGCTTTCTATCTTGCGCGAGGCGAACATCTCCTGCACCTGGACTTCCTCGGCTGATATGTACTGGGGCTTGTAGGAGACTTTCTTGGTTATCGCAAGGCCGGAATCCGGCTTCTCCACCCCTGCGAGCATCTTGACAAAGAGGGACTTGCCCAGCGCGTTCTTTCCCACCAGGCCGAGAATCTCGCCCTTCCTGATTTCGCCCGCGTCGGAGGAGAACGTGAATCCGCCACCGCTCCCGAACGACTTGGAGAGCGGCTCGTACTTGAGCACAGGGGCGGTTTTTATCTCCGACTCGCTGTGCCTGCTGAACCCTATTTCGGTTTCGCGGAACCTGACGTTCTCGTCCTTCATGAATCCGCTGAGGTACTCGTTGATGCCCGAGCGCGCGTTCTTCACGTGCGACACGACACCGTAGGTGTTCTCCTCCCCATAGAGGAGATAAACGTAGGTGCTAACATAATCCAGGATGGTCAGGTCATGCTCAGCCATGAGCACGGGCTTGCGCTCGGCCAGGTCCCTGAGGATGACGGCCATGCGGAGCCGCTCCTCTATGTCCAGGTAATTGGTCACCTCGTCGAAATAGTAGATGTCCGCGTCCTTGAGCCAGGCGGTCGCGATTGCCGCCTTTTGCAGCTCGCCTCCGCTTAGCTGGGAGATGCGGCGCGAGAGTATTTCCTCAAGCGCGAAGACCTTCACCGCCTCTTCGGTTTTGACCTCGTCCGCCTCGGAGCTCTTCAGCAGGGTCCGCACCGTGCCCTTTGACAGCTTCCTTATCTTGTCGATGTACTGGGGCTTGGAGCTTATCCTCAGCTTGCCTGAGAGGCCTTCGAAATAGCGGCGCACCTCCATGGGCAGCTTCATCAGCATCTCCGCATCCGGAAGCTCGGGGCCGAAGGCCGCGAAATTGGGCCTCAGCTGCCTGCTCAGGAGCCTGATGGCAGTGGTCTTTCCTATGCCGTTCTTGCCGACCAGCGACACGGCGCCGCTTTCCTTGGGCAGGGGAAGCCCGTAGAGCCGGAACGCGTTGGTGCCGTACTGGTAAATGGGGTTCTCCAGCTCGCCCGCGAGGTTTATGATGGTGATGCAATTGACCGGGCATTTTTTCACGCACAGCCCGCAGCCGATGCACAGTTCCTCGGAAATGATGGGAAAGTTGCTCTCCTTCTCCACAGTGACGCACTCTTCCCCCATCCTGTTGGGAGGGCACACCTTCGCGCACATGTACCCGCATTTTTCCCTGATGCAGAGGTTTCTGTTTATCACTGCGATTCTCGTGGGCATAGAAGTGAATTGGGCCGCAGAAACATTTAAATTGATTGTCTCTGCTAAATCCCACAGTCACATCAGCGAACCATAACGCATGTAGGGGGTATTCCAATGGAAACCGAAGCACAGGAAGAGGGAATGGCCGGAGCACAGGAACGGAGAAAGGACGACAACATAGTTTACGTCGGCAAGAAAAGCGCGATGGGATACGTGCTTGCGGTCGTGACACAGTTCAACAACGGCGCAAACGAGGTCTCGGTCAAGGCCAGGGGCAAGCTCATCTCAAGGGCGGTGGACGTAGCCGAAATCGTGAGGCACAGGTTCATGCCCAGCGCCCAGCTCAAGAACATCGCCATATCCACGGAGGAGCTGACGTCCGAGGACGGATCCATGGCCAAGGTCTCGGCCATCGAGATAACGCTGGTCAAATGATTTCTTTTTCTCATATCCTCTTTTTCCCGGGGTGAACGGGTGGCCAGGCCGCTTGACAAGGAAGGAATAATCCTCGCGGTTGCCATGGGCATCGTGATATTCTGGAGCGGGGGCATCCCGTACCTCGCGCTCATGCTCATTTTTTTCGCGCTTGCGCTCGTGGTGACGGGCTATGAGCACGAGTCCAAGAGGGAGATGGGCATCTACGAGCACGAGCGCGGCTGGGAGAACGTGCTGTCCAACGGCCTGCTGCCGACCATGCTCGCGCTCGTGAGCCCGGGCATGGGGCCATTGCCTTACCTGGCCTGCATCGCAGCCGTGACCGCGGACAAGTTCGCTTCGGAAATAGGCGTGCTGGGCGGAAATCCCATAGACCTGGCCACCATGAAGCCCGCCAAACCGGGCCGGAGCGGCGCCGTTACGCTGATGGGGACCGTGGCGTCGCTGGCAGGGGCCACGGCCATAGGATTCTGCGCCATGTACATATTCAACATAAACGCGACGCTCGCGCTCATGATAGGCGCTGCCGGCTTCGCAGGTTCGCTGGCTGACAGCGCTTTCGGAGTGCTGGAGGAAAGGGGTTTCGGCACCAAGGGCACAACGAATTTCGTGTGTTCGCTCACCGGAGCATTAATAGGTTTTTTCCTGTTAAGATAAAGAGGTGATGAAATGAAAACATTCGTACTCTGCGGGGGGGAAGGCACCCGGCTCAAGCCATACACTTACTACGCTCCCAAACCCATGCTTATGGTCGGAGGAAAACCGATTCTCTGGTACGTCATAGAGAACCTGAAGAGGAACGGCTTCAAGGACCTGGTGCTGACCGTTGGCTACAAGCATGAACAGATAGAGAAGTACTTCGGAGACGGAAAGGACTTCGGCGTGAAAATCGAATACGCCGTGGAAAAGGAACCGCTCAATACCGCCGGCTCCATCCTGTCCTGCCGGGGGAAAATCAACGAGACGTTCCTGGTCGTGATGGGAGACCATATCACTAACATTGACCTCAAGGCAATGGTGGAGTATCACAAAAAGGAGAAGGCAATCGCCACCATCGCCCTTCTCAGGCACACGCTCCCCATAGAGTACGGGGTTGCCGAAATAAGCGAAAACGCCGTCAGGGCGTTCAGGGAGAAGCCCATGCTGGAGCAGGATTACAACGTCGCGATGTACGTTTTCGAGCCTGCCGTGTTCGGGTACATCAGGGAAAAGGAGGATTTCGCGAAAAACGTGTTCCCGCGCATGCTGGAAAAGGGCGAGCGCATCGCGCCCTTTGTTTTCGAGGACGTCTGGTTCGACATCGGCAGGATATCCGACTACGAGAAGCTCAACGAGCTGTTCCAGATTGTACGGCTGGCAAGGGATTTGAAGGTTTAGGGAGCTGTATTGTCCTTCTAGAACTTCAGGTAAATCGCAAGCATCACGAGCGCGACCAGGCTCTCCAGCCCTATGAAGAAGAGCACGAGGTTCTGCTCGGTAATGCCATTCGCCTTTTTCATGACCAGCTGGCAGAATCCCCTCACCCTGCCTTCCAGCGGGTAGAGCTTTCCGTTCCTGTATTCGCCCCACCACTGGCTGGACGGGAAGCGGTTGTACGCCTTGATGAAGAAATCAACCACGTAGGGGGCCATGAGCAGGGCGCCCGCGGTCTCGAAATTGCCGATTATCACGCTCGCCGCGAGCGCGGCCCCGATTGTGAGGTTGCCCACGTCGCCGGGGAAGACGCTGGAGGGATTCTTGTTATAGAACATGAAAGCCGCCAGGGCCGCCATCATGGCGATGGATATCAACGCCATCTCCGTGGAGCCGTGGGCCACGGACAGGATTGTCATTGCTCCGAATATCACCACGCCCATGCCTGCCTCGAGGCCGTTGAA
>CAILMQ010000004.1 GCA_903835385.1 uncultured Microcaldota archaeon
AGATAATAGAGCTCCAGGGTGGTGACCCAAGGGTGAAGAGCGACGACGTGCTAATCGGCCAGTACACTCACGAGGTTAAGGCTGAACGGGCAGGCAAGATAAGCCACATAGACAACAAGGCAATTTCCAAGATTGCGAGGATTGCGGGCGCGCCGGGCGACAACGGCGCCGGAATAAAGCTGTTCATGCTCAAGGGCGACCGGGTGGAGCCCGGAGACAAGCTTTTCACAATATACGCGGAAAGCGAGGCAAAGCTGGAGTTCGCGGTTAAGGCGCTGGAGAACCTGGAGCCGTTCGAGATGCAGAGGATGCTGCTGGACACGGTGAACGAAGGGGAAACCCCAGAGGGAGGAAACAGCGGGGAAGGAATCCAGTCCACGGAATGATTCCGCGGATTGGGGACCGGCAAGAGACGCATGGGTGCTCAAGGGATGAAAATAACCAGGGTTTTTGCGCGCGAGGTGCTTGATTCCAGGGGCAACCCCACTGTGGAAGCTGAAGTGAAGACCCAGGGCTCGTTCGCAAGGGCCATAGCCCCAAGCGGTGCGAGCACAGGAAAACACGAGGCCCGCGAGCTCAGGGACGGAGGAACGCGGTTCATGGGCAAGGGCGTGCTGAATGCGGTCGCGAACGTGAACAACATAATCGCCCCTGAATTAACCGGCATGGACTGCCAGCAGCAGGAAAAAATTGATAGGAAAATGATGGCGCTGGACGGAAGCGAAAACAAGAGCGTGCTGGGCGCCAACGCCATGGTCGCGGTTTCCATGGCCGTGATGAAGGCGGCGGCCTACGAAACAGGAAAACAGATTTACCAGCACATCGGGGGAAAACTGCTGCCCGTGCCCATGCTGAACATAATAAACGGGGGAAAGCATGCCGGGAACTCGCTCGCAATACAGGAGTTCATGATAATACCTAGACGGCCCAAAAGCTTCAGGAACGCGATGGAGATGGCCTGCGATGTGTACCATGCGCTGGGAAAAAGGCTTGGGAAGAAATACGGGCCTTCGGCGCGCAACGTGGGCGACGAGGGAGGGTATGCTCCTGACCTTCAAGACTGCGGGAGCGCGCTGGAGGAGATTTCGCTCGCAATTGAGGAATGCGGCTACGGGAAGGAGATGCGCCTGGCCATTGACGCGGCCGCAAGCTCGTTCTACGATGCGAAGAGCGGAAAATATTCCATTGACGGGAAAAGGCTGGATTCCGGCGGGCTTCTTGACTATTACTCCGGTCTGGCTTCAAAATACCCCATAGCGAGCATAGAGGATCCTTTCCAGGAAGAGGATTTTGACTCCTTCGCGCTGATTACCGCAAAGCTCGGGGCAAAGGTGCAGATTGTGGGCGACGACCTGCTTGTAACGAACCCTGAGCGTTTGGAGATTGCGATAAAAAAGAGGGCGGTGAACGCGCTGCTGCTCAAGATAAACCAGATCGGGACCGTGAGCGAGGGCATGGGCGTCGCGGAGATGTGCAGGAAGAGCGGCGTGCGGATTGTAGTGAGCCACCGGTCCGGGGAAAGCGAGGACAGTTTCATAGCTGAT
>CAILMQ010000005.1 GCA_903835385.1 uncultured Microcaldota archaeon
CTCATTTCCTCGAAAGACTTCTGCCCTGATTTCAGGTTTTGTTATATCAAACATTTCATGGATCTGCGGAAGCTGTCTCTTGTGCTCTTGCAGAGCTGCTTCCTTTGCCTTGATTTCTGTAAGGATCTTATTCGGATGAGTGCATTGATATGTCCTTTTCCCTTTTTCGATAGTATAGCTGATAAGCCCTTTCTCGATCAGCTTGTTCAGGATGTCATAGATGTTGCGCCTCTCTATTCCTGTCTTCTCATGGACATGGTTGAGGGTCGCGGCTCCGGTCCCAAGGACCGCTGCGTATACCCTGCGCTCGCCGTTGCTCAGGCCGAGTTCGGAAAAAAGCTCCAGGTCCATGGATTATTCTCCCGGGCATGATTTATAAATATGGTGTTGTCCAATACCACGAATCATTAAATACATTTAAGTAGTCTATATACCACTGGTGATTCAATGTTAACCGAAAGACTTCATGACAGCGGCAAGAGAAAGGTCGTATCCGGGGCGGTTGCGGACAGCCATAGGAGCACGCTCAGGAAGGCACGGGACTCTTCAGGGTCCGACAGGTTGCCGGCTGCTGCGGCAAAGGAGAACAAAGCGTCTTCGGAAAAGCAGGAACTGCTGGATAGGAAACTGGTCGAGGCTGCCAAAAAAGGGGATTTGTGCCTGGTGCGGAGGCTTATTTCAGAAGGAGCGAATGTGGATGCCCCGGAGTCCTATCAACAGACTCATCTGGCGCGGGCCGTCGCCCAGGGAAACGATGTACTTGCAAAGCTTATCCGGGAGTCTATCTCAGAAGGAGGGAGCCTGAATTACAATTTCATGGATTCCTATGAATGGACGCCGCTGATGCGGGCTGCCTCCGAGGGAAAAATTGAGCTTGCAAAGCTTCTCATAGCAAAAGGCGCTGATATAAATGCGGAGGATAAAAAAGAACACCAGACCGCGCTCATGTATGCAGCCCAGAACGGCGAAACCGAAACCGCCAGGATGCTCATAGAAAAAAGGGCTGACATGACCGCGAGGATGCATGATGGATATACCGCGTTGATATGCGCCATTAGGACGGGCAAAACCGAAACCGCCAGGATGCTCATAGAAAAAGGGGCTGACGTGGAGGCCGCGGATTCCGATAGCACGCCTTTGATGCGGGCTGCCTACAAGGGAAATGATGAACTTGTAAAACTTCTCTTCGCAAAGGGGGCGAAAGTGAATCGACAGGACAACACCCGCAAGACGGCGCTCATGTATGCTGCCGAGGGCGGGCATAAAACAACAGCAGAGTTTCTCATTGCCCAGGGCGCGGATGTGAACACTGGGGACCAGTATGGCAGAACGGCGCTCATGAGGGCTGCCCAGTGCGGGCATACCAAAACAGCAGAGCTTCTCATCGCGAAAGGAGCGAACGTTGATGCGAAGGATATCGATGCCGAAACCGCGCTCATGATGGCCGCCGAGGGCGGGCATAAAAAAACATCAGAGCTTCTCATCGTAAAAGGCGCTGATATGAATGCGAAGGATAAGGACGGCCAGACGCTGCTCATGCATGCAGTCCAGAAGGGCAAAACCGAAACCGCCAGGATGCTCGTAGAAAAAGGGGCGGACGTGACCGCAAGAGGCCAGTTTGAAAAGACGGCGCTGATATGTGCCGCTGAGGCCGGAGAAACCGAAACCGCCAGGATGCTTATAGAAAAAGGGGCCGGCATCAATGCGAGGGACGTATCCGGAAAGACGGCCCTGGCATACGCCATTATGAAAGACAAAAGCGGAACCGCCAGGATGCTTATAGAGAAAGGAGCGGACGTGAATGCGAAGGACAATAATGGCCGTTCGGCATTGATTTGTGCTGCTTTCCGGGGCAATAGGAAAATTGCAAGACTGCTGCTTGCAAAGGGGGCGGATGTGAACGCGAAGGACAAACATGGCATGACGGCGCTGTGGGCTGCTAGACGTGAAGATCCCTGCAGGTATGACGAGTACCGCAACAGTTTGGCTTCACGCAGCGATTACAACGAAATCTGCTTGCTGGTGTCGTGGGGGCTGCCGGCTTTCGACACATGGTGCAAAAGGATAGAAGGGACGAGGACGGCGCTGATATGTGCCGCTAAGGCTGGCAAAACCAAAACCGCCAGGATGCTTATAGAAAAAAAAGGAGCGGGCGTTAACACGAGGGGTCAGTTTGAAAAGACGGCGCTGATATGTGCCGTCGAGGCCGGCGAAACCGAAACCGCCAGGATGCTTGTAGAAAATGGAGCGGACATTAATGCGAGGGACATATCCGGAAAGACGGCGCTGGCGTACGCCATTATGCAGGACAAAACCGGAACCGCCAAAATGCTTATAGAAAAAGGAGCGGACGTGAATGCGGAGGACAACAATGGCCGTTCGGCATTGATTTGTGCTGCCTTTCGGGGCAATGGGGAAATCGGAAAGCTGCTGATCGCAAAGGGAGCGGGTGCGAACGCGAAGGACAAGGATGGCTGGGCGACGCTGGGGCGGCTCATGGTGAAGATCGCTGCCGGGTTGAAGAGCACGACGACATGATAGCTTCAGATAGAGAGTACCGCAAGATTTACTGGATGCTGGTAAAGCACGGAGCGCGGGGGTCTCCTTATTCTCACGACGCCTAGGGCAGAACAATCAGGCCTTTGCAATGCATGCCCTGGCCTTCTTCCGTTTCCCCGGCTCTGCGCGCATTTTCCCTCGGAGGGCACATAAGGCCGCCGCAATGGTCTCTGATGTAATCCGCAGTCGTCGTCCTGATGCGTTCCCAGATGGCATGAAGCGGTTCTTCCCTTATGTTCCCCACAGGCTCCTTTTCTCCTACGCACAGCCTCGCTTCCCCCAGTATGTTTATGTAAGGCCCGAGCCCGCGCTGGAAGCATTCCATCCCGCCGAGGTAGATGTTCCCTCTGCCGCCATCTATGCCCATCCGGGCATCCTGCTCCCTCGCCTGTTGGAACAATTCATTGATTTCCGCATACGGCGGAGTGAGCCCGATTTCCCTTGCCGTCCTTCCAACTGGAATGAAAGTATCGATACACGCGGCGATGTTGCGCTCCCTGCAGAACCTTAGGATGTCGAGGAGCTCGTGCTGGTTCAGGCGCGTTATCATGCAGCTTATCGCCAGCCTTGTCGTTGTCGCCCCGCTTGTCCCAACCTCCTCTCTGTTGAACGACTTCCTGTCCAGCAGTCTCTCCAGCATCCTGTTCCGCATATCGGCGTAACCTGCCCGCTCGGTTAGTTGCCTTTCAACTTCGTCACTGAAGCTGTTCAGTTTCAGGAGTATGGACGCCCCGGATTCGTCAAGCATGTCCACAATACGCCCGGATTGCAGCCTGAGCCCGTTTGTGGCTACCATGACCTCCATCCCGAACCGCCTCGCCTCCTCCAGCTGCCTTGGGAAAAGCGGGTCGTCCAGCGTTTCCCCGGCTCCGACGATGTGGTACGCCCTGGCACCGAGAGAAGCCGCATCCCTTATGAGGGCCAGCCTTTCCTCCAGAACGAGCTCCCTGCCCTTTTGCGCCCATCCTCCCCCGCTCTCCTGCCGGTAGCAATTGACGCACCTCAGGGAGCATTTTGCCGTTGTTTCGGCCATGAGCGCGAGCATTCTTCCCTTGCGGGAAACATCGGAAACGTCAGTTTCGCTGAAATCCATGGGCTTGAACCGGACTCTTTTCATGGTGTGCATGTGTTACTTAGGGGAGTTAGATGTTATTAAATACTTTTACGATTTATTTTAACAAAATTATACATATTAATAAATTTATTCAATTATATTAAATATTATGAAGGATTTGGACGTGATAGACCGGAAGATGCTTTACCAGCTCGACAGGAACGCCAGGGTTCCCCTGGGCGTGCTCTCGAAAAAAGCCGGCATAAGCAAGGAATCAGCCCACTACCGCATCAGGCGGCTGCTGGAGAACAAGCGCATCTCCAAATTCTACACCATCATCAACACCGCGAAATTCGGCTATTACTTCTTCAAGATATACGTCCAGCTCCAGAACACGACCGGAAAAATAGAGAAGGAGATGGTGGAATACCTGCAGTCCCAGCCCCGCTACGGCTGGATGTGCTTCTGCTCAGGAAGATGGGACATGGTGGTGGGCGCCTGGGCCGAGGACCCGGTTGATTTGGAAGACTCGTTCCTCATGGATTTCATGGGCAAATTCAGCGATTACATCCTTTCCAAGGAGGTCAGCACGACGAAGCATAACATACAGCAGAACCGGCGCTGGTTCTATCCGGTCGATGAAAAACCCATCACCGTGGACGTGGGTGGAAGGGCGGAGAAGGTTGAGCTGGACGATATTGACAGGGAAATCCTGCGCATAATCGCAAACAACGCCCGCCTGCCCACCACCCGCATCGCGAAACTGGCGAAAACCACGCCGGCAGTCGTGCGCCACCGCATGAAAGCCATGGAAAAGCAGGGGGTGATTCTTTCCTACCGCATAAGCTTTGACCTCAATTGCTATGGCTACGAGTTCTGCAAGTCGTTCATATACCTCAGGAACATAAACAGGAAAAGGATGGACGCGTTCATCGCCTATGTGCGGCAGCACGGGAACATCCTCAACATGGTGACAGCCTACGGAAGCTGGGACGTGGAGCTGGAGTTCGAGGTGCCGAATTTCGAGTATTTCCACGGCGAGATGAAGAAAATCCGGGAGCACTTCGGCGACATCGTGAAAAGCTACGATTCCATACTGATATCAAAGGAATACAAGGTGGATTTCATGCCCGGGTGCTACCCGCCTTTGAACCAGGAGCAGGGGAAACTGGGGAGGTGAGCCTATGGAACCCGAAGACGCCCTCAGGAAACTCGCATCCCTCTCAAAAAACGCGAAACCCGGCTTCAGGGAGGGCATGGCCAGGTACGGCATAGTGTCGGACACCGCGCTCGGAGTCCCGGTGCCGGAACTGCGGAAGCTCGCAAAAGAAATCGGAAAAAACCACGAACTCGCGCTGCGCCTCTGGAAGTAGGACATACACGAGGCGAAGATGCTCGCGTCCATGATAGACGACCCGGAGCTGGTCTCGGAGAAACAGATGGACCAATGGGCCGGCGATTTCTATTCCTGGGACATCTGCGACCAGTGCTGCGGCAACCTCTTTGACAAGACCGCGCACTGCGAAAAGAAGATTCGCGAGTGGGTGACGGACGAGCGGGAGTTCGTTAGGCGCGCAGGCTTCGTGCTCATGGCCGCAAGGGCGGTGCATGACAAGAAGGCACATGATGAAGAGTTCATCGCCTACCTGCCGCTAATAGAAAAATACTCCACTGACAAGCGCAATTTCGTGAAAAAGGCGGTGAACTGGGCGCTGCGGCCTATGTCAATGTCTCCAACTCGGTAATCCACGACACGCACGTGCTTGTTGACGAGATTTTCGCTGAAATGGCGCAGCGCATCGGTTTCAGCGATGTCGAGATTGTCGTGGGCGCGGAGCGGATAGCGGACGTGAGGCCGCAGAAGGTGAAGACGAGAGAGAGCGTGGTTATAATTAGGAAATGAGTTTCTTTTCTTTCAGCCGCGTATCCTTCTATGTTTCTAATACTTTCGAAACATATTTAAATAACAACTTACTAAATAAGAAACATGCTCAGAAAGAAAGAGGTCGTCTACCGCAACATCCTGGAACGTTACTTCAAAGGGCACGAAACGCGCTTCACCCAGCTTGAGCTTTCAAGGCGCTTCGGGTTTTCGCTCAGCACCGTGAGCAATGCGCTTGCTCCGCTTCGTTCAATGGGCGCCATCACCGTAAAGCACAATGGATTTGAGCTTTCAGACCCCAAAAAGGCCCTTCTTTATTTCGCCACCGTGCGCAGCCTTGAAAAGGACATTATCTACTCAACAAGGCTCGAGGCTCCGCCACGCGAGATCGAGAGGCTCGTGCCGTCGGGCGCGGTCTTCACTGCATATAGCGCATTCCGCCTTATCTACAAAGACGCGCCGGCCGATTACAGCGAGGTTTACATCTATCTTCCCGGAAGCGGCCTTGGCGAGGCGAAAAAGCGGTTCCCGCCGTCTTCGCGGCCTCCGAACATCTTCGTCCTTGAGGCAGACCCGTTCATAGGCAAGAATGCCGTTTCAGCGCCGCATCTGTTCGCCGACCTCTGGAATATCAGGAGCTGGTACGCAAAGGAATTCCTGGAGGCCCTCGAAATGAGGCTGTTTCCATGAGCGTCCGCGAATTCTGGAATGAAGCAGCCACCCGTGCAAGCTGGGTCAAGCTCACGGAGATCGCGAAGCAGTTCGATTTCATACTCATAGGCGGATGGGCGGTTTACCTTTGGACAAAAGCCCACAAGTCAAAAGACATAGACATCGTGGTTGATTACAAAACGCTTGATGCGCTGAAATCATCATTCGGGCTCGTGAAGAACGAGCGGTTGAAAAAATATGAGATAAAACAGGACTCATTCGATATCGACGTGTACGTCTCGCACTATTCCCGGCTCGCGGTGCCTGTCGATGCGCTTGCAGGGCACGCTGCAAAAATCGAAGGCATAAGCACGGTGGTGCCGGAAATGCTCGTCATGCTGAAACAGGGCGCGGAGATCGAGCGCGGCCATAGCATAAAGGGAAGGAAGGACTCCATAGACCTGCTCACGCTGCTCATCTATTCTGGGTTTGACCTGAAGAAATACCGCGCCATGCTCAGGGAGTTCAAGCTCGAACGATACGAGGACGAGCTCGGCAGGGTCGTCAGGAGCTTCAGCAAGGACGACCTGCCGTACCTTGGGATGAATCATCAGGAGTTCGTGAAATGGAAGCGGGCGTTCCTTGAAAAGCTGAAACTGCGGTGAACTGGGCGCTGCGGCAGATAGGGAAACGGAACGTGAAACTGAACAGCGAAGCGCTCCCGCTCGCCCTAAAGTTCGCTTCTTCCCCAGACTGGAGTGCCAGGTGGATAGGCTCGGACGCGGCCAGGGAGCTTGAAATGAAAAACTTGAAGCGAAAAAGGTGAAATAGCATGCCAAAACAGATATTCCTTCTCAGGCACGGTGAATCGGACGCCAACAAGGGGAACGTGTTCGGAGGCTGGAGCGACACGCCGCTCACCAGGCTCGGCAAGGAGCAGGC
>CAILMQ010000006.1 GCA_903835385.1 uncultured Microcaldota archaeon
CGCGGCTTGGAACCGTAGATCTTGTGGTGCATCGGGCAGTTCATCGGCTTGACGTAATACTTGACGCCTTCGATTTCCATCGGCGGATACATGGACTCGGCATAATAAGGCAGGTGACCGGAATGCAGGAACAGGTCTTCCTTGGCAAGGTGCGGAGTCCGCACCCGCAGGTAGCCCGCCTTTTCCTCCATCTCCTTCGCCAGCCGTTCCAGTTCCTCTATGATGACGCCACCGCGCGGCAGCCAGAGCGGCAGGCCTGGGCCGACCTCCTCGTCATAAATGAAGATTTCGAGTTCCCTGCCGAGCTTGCGGTGGTCACGTGCTTTGGCTTCTTCGAGCATTTTGAGATAGTTTTTGAGTTCGTCAGGCGTACGCCAGGCCGTGCCGTATATTCGTGTGAGCATTTTGTTGTGCTCGTCTCCACGCCAGTAAGCCCCGGCAATGGACATTAATTTAATCGCCGCCGGATTGATCTGCCGTGTCGTCTCCACGTGCGGACCTCGGCACAGGTCCGTGAATGTATCACTCTGGTAGAGTGAAATTTCCGGTTTTTCGGCCAGCGGGTTGCCGTATTCGTCCAGCCCGCCTTTTTCGAGGCCGTCGATCAGTTCCAGTTTGTAAGGTTGGTTCTTGAAAACCTGGCGGGCTTCTTCAGCGGAAACGACCTTTTTGACGAAGGGGTGTCCACCCGCGATGATCTGGCGCATGCGCTTTTCGATTTTTTCAAGCTCTTCGAGGGCCAAAGGCTGCGGCAGGTCAAAGTCATAGTAAAAACCGTTTTCGACCGGCGGGCCGATGGTATATTTTGTCTCCGGATAGAATTCCAGGACTGCCTGTGCCATGACGTGCGCGGCAGAGTGGCGGATGCGGTAGAGTTGTGAATCCTCATAGCGTTCTTCAGATTGGATTAACATTTTTTCTCCTTTGTTCTCTTCCTTCCTCGAGCTGGCGCTTCAGCGCCGGAGAGGGATTAAATTAAAAGCGCTCGCCCGAATTCGGGGCGAGGGCGCTTGCGCGATCACGCGGTTCCACCCGATTTGCCCCTCTACTGCGGGATTCGCTCTCCGCTCGGGACATCTCTTGGACCGATAACGGAGTCATCCGTTTCCCTTACTGGCTGAACATTGATTACTGTTCACCGTTCGGTTCCACGCTCGCGGGTGGTTTTCTGCGGTGCTTGCCGGAGAAGGCTCTCACTCTAAGGCCATCTCTCCCTGGCAGCTTGCGGGTCGCGTACTCTTCCCGGTCAAAGCGTTTTATCGAATACTGGTCACTGATAATTGACCCAGTGGGCGGAATAGGGCTCGAACCTACGACCTCTGCTATGTCAAAGCAGTGCTCTAACCAACTGAGCTACCCGCCCGATTGCGAGTGCATATTATAACGAGGCTGCTTGAAATTGGCAAGCAGTTCGTTTGACAATCACCTTTATTTACGCTAAACTATACGAAGTAATCTAGTCGATTCTGCCTTCCTGAAAGGAGATTCTCATGGATGAATCC
>CAILMQ010000007.1 GCA_903835385.1 uncultured Microcaldota archaeon
AGCGCAGGCTTCCAGCCTGCACTGGGGGTTACAGAATTTATTGCAGGCAAGATGCCTGCGCTCCCAGCTTAACCGAAAAGACTTTTGAGAAAGCTGTATATGATGTGCCGTCGGTAGCAGGGGATTACGGCGCCTGAGGCCCTGAGTTGCCGGTCTGCATGCGTAAGCCTGCTAAGGTTTTGTACAAAACCGGCGTGAGAACCAGGGACAAGAGGCCTGTTGCAGCCATTCCTGAGGCTAGAGTCAGGGCAAAGGGGGACCATATTGAGGACCCGGCACCCCGGTCCAAGAGCAGTGGCAACGAGGCGCAGATCGTAGTGCAAACCGTCATGAGGATGGCCCGCAGCCTGCGCTCGGCGCCGTGAGACACCGCGTCTTCCATTGATTCGCCGCTTCTCCTGAGCCTGTTTATGGTATAGGTCATGACCACATTCACGTTGACAATCAGCCCGCACAGGATCATCAGGCCCACGTAGACCGGCAGGGAGACAGGGATTCCGAGGAGCCTCAGAGCTGCGGCAGCTCCCGCCACCCCGAACGGAACCGCTGTCATGATGCAGACCGGCTGCAGAAAAGATTCTGTTGCAGCGACCAGGATCAGGTATACCAGGGCCAAGCCCAGAACGAGCGCAGTAATCATCTCCCTCCTCGTTCGCAAAATGTCCTGAATTTCATCTCCGAAGGCATAGTCGTACCCAGCAGGTAACTCCATGCCCTTAATCGCGGTACGAACCTTGTCAGCAATCACGAGCGGGTCGGCTCCTTTCTCAAGTACGAGGCTTGATCTCAGGACCGGCTGCCGATTCTCCCGCTGCAGTTCACCCGACTCCAGGCTGATCGTGGGGTTGACAAGCTCAATGAAAGGAACCTCTTCCCCGCGTTGATTGAAAACCACACTCTGTGAAAGGGCCTGAAGGCCGTCTCTTTTATCGCGTGAGGCACGGGGGCGGACCTGGATGATATGCTCTCCGCTGAATATTCGTGCGGCAACGGGGCCGGTAAGATAACTCCGAACCTGTTGTGCGATATCCCGTGCTTGAACGTGCCGAAAACCTAATTCTTGGTGATTCAATGCCAATTTCACCACCGGCTCAGGATTCTTGTGGAGAATAATAACGTCCGTCACTCCAGGAATACCATGCAGCGTGGTGCGAAGCTTCTCTTGCACGGATCTGAGCTGTTCAGCACCGGGTCCCTGCAGCTTGACTGAAATCTTGGTCTCGTCACCCTGGTGTCCCACTGGGACCACGTGGAACTGAATGCCTGGTTGGGTTTCAAGCAACTCCCTGAGTCGCTTTGCGGTCAGGCTCGTCTGTTCGGTATCTCGCCAATCGGCCCTGAGCGATGCTGTGAGTGTTGCCTGGTTTCCACGAATCTCGCTGTGAACCCCCTTTATAGCCGGCAATGCCATGAGCTGCTCTTCTGCTTTCTGGGCGTGGACGGCTGTTTGTTCTTTACTGGTTCCTGGAGACAGCGCCATCATGATTCTGAATTGTCTGACCTCTGCCGTCAGTCCTTCACGATAAGAGAGGCCTGTGGCCATCCACACGCCTACGACGAGAAGAGCCCCGGCCGTTCCGAACGCCAAACGCCTGTGAGTTTCCGCATAGTGCAGGGCTTTTCGATAGAGGCCTACCATAGGGTTCAAATCAGGCGATGTGCTCGCGTATTTCCGGCCCAACCGTCCGACATATAAGAACAGTACGGGGATTAAGACGAGCGATGCGACCAGAGAGGCGACGAGGCTTGCCACTACCGTCCAGGTGAATCCCACGAAGAAAAGCCGAATCTCTCGGGAGATGAAGACTACGGGCAAAAAGACCAAGACCGTGGTGAGCGTCGAAAGGGCCAGAGGAACAGCGACCTCCTCGGTGCCGCTGACGACACCCTCCCTGTCCGCGAAGCCTTCATCCCATTTCCGAGAAATGGATTCGACGACCACAATCGAATTATCCACCAGGATGCCCAATCCGAGCATCAGCCCCCCGATTGACAGCAGATCCAGGGTAATGCCAAGGGCTTTCATAAGGAGGAGCGCGGCGAACAGAGAAAAGGGTATGGCAGAAAGGACCACGATCGTAGAAGCGACACTTCGGAGGAAAGCAAAAAGCACAAG
>CAILMQ010000008.1 GCA_903835385.1 uncultured Microcaldota archaeon
AAATCTCCGCGGGCCCAAAAATTCTATTTTTCATGGGCTAGCCCACGGAAATGCGGTGTTCCGAAAGACATTAATATTGCGAAAACCCTCAATAGCCTGAGGGATGGACATGAAAATTCTCATTGATACGAATATACTGATTCGTATTGAAGACCCAAAAGAATTACCACCAAGCCTTCAAGAGCTTCTTTCTATTATTCGAGAGAACGGACACAGGGTTTTTGTCCATTCTGCCTCAGTTGAAGACATCTCGAATGATATTAATGAAAAACGTCGAGGAATAACATTATCCAAACTCAAAGGATACCCGCTCCTGAGCACGTCGTCTCCAGATGCTGCATTCTTGTCTTTAGTCGGAGAAGGTAGGACTCCAAACGACGCTATTGACAATCGGATTATTTCTTCCATCTACAAGAACGCTGCGGATTTCTTAATAACTGAGGACCGAGGATTAAACGCTAAGGCAAGGAAAATCAATCTCGAAGACCGGGTTCTGACGATTGAGCAGGCACTAGCTTACCTTAGAGAGCTACATGGACGCATAACCCCAACGCATACGCTTCTAAAACAAGAGATGGTGCATAACGTTAACGTTGATGACCTTTTCTTCGATGAACTTAAGGCGGATTATCCAGGCTTTGTTACGTGGTTCAATAAGATTGCCAGGGAGGGTCGTAAAGCATGGGTTCATTATGATAACAGCCACCTGAAGGCTCTCTTGATATTAAAGGACGAAAACGAAGAAGTAGCTAGTGAACCACCGCTACCAAAATCAAAAAGATTGAAAATTTGCACGCTTAAAGCTGAACCTGGTTCCAAAATTGGAGAACTGCTTTTGAAACTGGCTTTTCAGTACTGCATTGACAATCGGTTTGATGAAGCGTATTTGACACATATCCGAAAACGCGAAGATCCGCTCATATTTCTCATCGGGCAGTTCGGATTTAGTTTGGTTGGAAAAAAGCCGTTGCAAGCAGCAGAAGGTCAGATTAAATTCGAGGAGGTCTGGCTAAAGAAATTCAAGCCCGAACGACTCGACTTATCTCCACTAGATTTTGCCAAGGTTTACTATCCAGTATACAAAGATTCAGAGGCAATAAGGAAATTTGTCGTTCCTATAAGGCCCGAGTTTCATAACCGGCTTTTCCCGGATTACCAGAACCGACAAATGATGCTGAGTGAGTATACCGAGGTCAATGCTCCGGGGAATGCAATAAAGAAGGCGTATCTCTGTCATTCAAAAATCAAAAAATTGAATCCTGGTGACGTCCTTCTGTTCTATCGTTCTGTAGACCAACACAAACTCACCAGCATGGGCATTGTAGAGTCGGCAGTGACACTAAAAAATGCAGATGACATCGTCAGGATGGTTGGAAAAAGAACCGTTTACTCCTATGCCGAAATCAAAGAAAGGTCAAATAAACCGGTCTTGGTAATTCTCTTCCGGCACCATTTCAACCTTCCCCAACCATTAGATTTAGATACTTTACGTGGGCTAGGGGTACTGACTTCCGCACCGCAGTCGATAGTTGAAATCGACCATGCGAAGTACGGGAAAGTAAAGAAGGAGTGTGGCATTGATGAACGTTTTACTTTCCATTAAGCCTGAATACGTAGATGAAATAGTCAAGGGCAATAAAAAATACGAATTCAGGCGCATTATATTCAAAAATAGGAAAATAAAAAGAATCTACATCTACGTAACGGCTCCGGTCGGTAAAATTATCGGTTCATTCGGAGTAGGAAAGATTATCGAAGCTTCACCAGCGGCACTGTGGAGAAAATGTAAAAATTCTGCCGGAATATCAAAGAAGGATTTTTTTGAGTACTTCAAAGGTACCAAACGAGGGTTTGCAATCCAGATAGGACCTGTTAGGCACCTTGACGAACCTATTGATCCGTATTCAGCTTTTGAAGATTTTACGGCTCCGCAATCGTTTTTTTATCTCCCGCCGAGTGTTCCAGAGCTTGATTCACAGGACAAGAGACTAACTGACTTCCAGTAAGGGCGAAACGATGGTCACGAAAGAGGAAGCCAAACAAAAACTAACCGAACTAATCGAAAAACACCAGCGTTTCAAGAACGAGGGGCGGCTGAAGGGAAACACAAGCTGCCGAAGTTGAATCACACGATTCAATGCGGAAATAGCTTAATTGATGACCCGGCGGTTGCTGGAGAGCATGCGTTCAAATGGGAAGAGAAATTTCCTGAAGTTTTCAGGGATGGGGGATTTGACGTGGTGGTTGGGAATCCACCGTATATTTTTGCAAGAGAAAAAATACCTGAAATCGAAAAGAATTACTATCCTAAAAAATATCTCTCGGCACAATACCAAGTCAATACGTATATTTTATTTATCGAAAAGTCAATGTTACTATTAAAGAAATTGGGTCATTGTGGTTTGATAATTCCAAACGCTTGGCTTATGGTTGATTCTGCAAAAAATCTTCGTAAGTATTTATTGGGTACATCAGACATTAAGCAAATAGTAAATCTTTTAGGTGTCTCATTTGAGGGGGTATCTGTAGAAACCGTGATTTTTATCGCTAAGAAAGAAAGACTTAGACAGAATATGATACAAATTTTATTGAATAAAGAAAAGAATTTTGAGCATTCACATTCAAGGAACCAAAATGACTTTCTAAATAATGAGGGCTACGAGTTTAGAGTGTTCTCTGATGAAAAGAGTAAGCAACTTATTGCGAAAATGCAACAAGATTCCTTGCTACTAGATCAACTCACTACGATAAAAGCAGGTTTGCAGGCTTATGAAACTGGAAAAGGTATCCCAAAACAAACCCCCGATGACGTAAAAAAACGTCCTTATGATTTTAGACACAAATATGACAGAGATACTTACGAATATCTTGAAGGAAAGGATGTTGGAAGGTACTTCATTAATTGGTCTGGAGAATATTTGAAATACGGAGATAATTTGGCAGCACCTAGGACCTTCGATATTTTTAATCACCCCAAAATCATCGTGAGAGAGATACCAGGTAGCGCACCAAAATTGATTATTGCTACATATACTGAAAAGACGTATTTATTCAATCGAAGCAATATCGCTATCTTAGAAAAAGAAGGCGCAGACACCTCCTTGAAGTATATTCTGGCGATCATAAACAGTAATTTATTATCTTATTATTTTCTAAAAAATACTGCTAAATCGATTAGAAAGTTATTTCCAAAACTTATCTTAAACGACTTGAGAAAATTTCCAATTAAAAGAATTTCTGAGATTAAACAACTGTCTTTTATCTCCCTTGTAGACCAAATTCTCGCTTTAAACGAACGCTTAATTGGAGTTTCTGACCAAAACTCCAACGAAGCCCAAACCCTCAATGTAGAAATCGAAAAAACAGATGCCGAGATTGACCGTTTGGTTTACGAATTGTACGGTCTTACCGAAGAAGAAATCAAAATTGTTGAACAGGCAGTAAAGTAACCTGATTTGTTGCCCACCCCGCCCTTCCCGCCTCGCGCTCTTGAAACGTTCATGAATAAAAACACTCGCCGCCAGTATCCAGACTGATTCGCATGGGAAATGCAGCCGGGAAACACGAATCGCGCATGAGCAGAATCCTAAGTTTCCTCCTGCCGATACTCATTATTGCCTTTTTTTCAAACCTCGTTTTTTATCTGGTGCCGAAGCCCAGATTTGACGTGTTCCCATACTCCTGGTTCCCTTCGCAGTTGGCCGCATACGCCTTTGTGGCAGTCATGGGCGCATGGGTTCTGTGCGAAATCATAAACACGCTCTGGAGCAGCATGAACTCCACGTCCACGGATAAGGACATGGGATCGTACTGGGTCGTGATCGGAGCCACTTATGCCGCCATGGTTGTTGTTTACGTCTCGCGCAGCCTCGGGGTGTGGACGTTTGACGGCATCCTGCAGTACGCGGGCCTGGTTGTGAGCGTGGCCGGCATCGTGTTTCGCGAATGGTCGATATTCGTGCTTGGAAGGCATTTCACCGTGAAGGTGCAGGTACGTGAGAAAGCCAAACTAATCACCGTAGGGCCGTACAGATACCTCCGCCACCCTTCGTACACCGGAGGCATGATGGTATTCATCGGAGCGACCATTGCGCTCGGAAGCTTGCCCGGGCTCCTGTTTATGATAGTGCTTCTTGC
Organism: uncultured Microcaldota archaeon; assembly: GCA_903835385.1. Taxonomy (GTDB): domain Archaea; phylum Micrarchaeota; class Micrarchaeia; order Anstonellales; family Bilamarchaeaceae; genus CAILMQ01. The sequence goes on from CAILMQ010000008.1 coordinate 4,138, forward strand.
GGCTTATGATTATCGCATGAGGGTGGAAGAGAAAGCGCTGCAGGATGCGTTCGGCGCGGAATTCGTGGAGCACAAAAAAAGGACATGGAAGCTGTTCCCGGGGTTCTGAATTGCAATAGCCCCAGCCTCATATCTCTAAAGTTTCTCCTTTCTGCGGCTTGACTATCTCGCAACCGGCTTTTTCAAAGGCATCAGGGCTGTTCGTATGTATCGGGATCGTGGTCCTGGGGTTCAGCTGTTTTATGAACGATAGTATGTCGCTCTCGCTTGCATGCCCGGACGAATGCACCTGGTGGAACCTTATCCCGAAATGCTTCATCCAGTTCTCCCAGACCGTCCTCTGCTCCTCGTTGTCGTCGCCCTCGTAGAAGTGCTCTGACATGGAATAGATGAAATCCGCGTCCTTGGGCTGGAGATAGACTAGTTCCATGAGGCCGTAGAAACCCAAATGCATCACGTACTTCCGCGGGTTCTTTGAAACGTCCTTGTATGTCACCATCCTGGGCATGAACTCCCTTTCCCAGACAAAGTAGTCCTTTTCATTGAAAGTGCAGCTCTTGCAAATCCTGAAATAGACGGCTATGTTCTTATCCGTCATGACGTCCGGCAGCACCTTTATTTTGTCCTTCATGCTCCGTATTATGTAAGCCAGCCGGGTGCCAAGGACAAGCACGCGGTTGTTCTTTTTCGCGGCATTGTAAAAGCACATGAACCTGTCTATGTTGGACATGGAGAAATATGCCAGGACCAGCCCTTTTGAAGCCTTGATGAGCTGGGATGACTTCTGCTCGACCTCGGCTTCGCTATAGTTATGCGGGGGCTCGTATGCCATCCTGGTGCCTTCGCAAAGCAGCGCCCTGGGTTTTGCCGCGGTGGCTTGTTTTGTGAATTCCTCGCTCATGTCTGCCCTCGGCCCGTGGATGCGGAAATCACCGGTGTATACGACCGGGCCCTTGGACGTGTGGATGATGAATCCATAAGCCCCTGGGATGGAATGGTCAACGTGAATCGGCTGTACCTTGAGATGCCCTATTTTCAGGATATCGCCGGACCCGAACAGCCTGATGTCCTTGTGCTCGCCTATGTCCGAAAGAGCGGGATAGAGGTCATGGTATACCTCGGTTATCCTGTGCGCGCCATGGCCCATGTAGACAGGGATGCCCTCGTCCAGGAAGCCAAGATGCCCTATGTGGTCTGCGTGGGGGTGGCTTATCAGGACCGCGTCCACGTCCGGCTTCTGGTATTTGAGGTCCGTGAGCTTGAGAAGGTCCTCGCTGTAAAGCCGCGGTGTCCTCGGGAGCATGTCGAATTCGAAAAAGACCTCAAGGCCGTTGGCTTTCCTCGGGGCGAGATATTCGTAAAAAAAGTCCTCGCCGAAGCCGAAGCTCTGGCCGAAATCCAGGTATATCCTGACGCCCTTGTCCTCCAGCAGTATCTTGTTCCCGCCGATTTCATTCGCGCCGCCGTAGAAGGTTAGGGAGACCATGTTTAAGCACCGTCATTTGAAAAAGTCCCAACGGTCCTTGTATTTCTCTACGACATCTTGAGAAATCCAATACCAAACGGCACCGGTTTTTGATCGTTCGATTTCGCCTTCCGAAGCAACGCGTTTGGAAGGGACGATATAGTAATTCTGCGTCCCTGCCTCGGTAAGATTTACGAAAATATAATACAAATTGTTGTCAACAAACTTTTTGTAGTCTTTGTTAAGCAGCCAATAATTACGTTTCGCATCCTGTGCATGCCCCTTAGCCTGAATGCTGAAGGTCTTACCTGTTGAAGACGCTGCTAATATATCTATACCCTGAGCATTTCTTGCAGTGACAGTCACGATTAGCCCGATTTTTGAGAGTTCTGCTGCAATTAGATACGTACAAACCATTCCAGTTACGAAACTTTTTCGTTGTTTCATCAAACCACCCTCATCAAATCCTCAAACTTCCCAATCTCGTAATCCGCCTTCACGTCGTCCTTGAAATGCTGGCCGTACCGGGCCAGGCACGTCCTCATGCCGATTAACTTGGCTCCTTTGATGTCCTTGGACGGGTTGTCCCCGACAAACAAAACAGCATCAGGTAAAACCCCGAGCTTTTTCAAAGCCAAAGTGAATGGCGATGGATGGGACTTGTACTCCTGGGTGTCGGAAAAGGTTATCACGAAATCAAATTCGTTCTCCAGACCAGTCAAAACAAGCCTTTGCCATGCCTTGTTCCGCGGAGCGTCCGAGATTATGCCGAGTTTGAGGCCCTTGTCCCTGAGTTTCCTCAGCGTGGGCTTTACCATTGGGTAGGAGCGGAGAACCTCGTACTTCTTCTGCTGGTATGCGATGATTCCTGCCTGCTGTATCTTCTCGGCAAGATTCAGCTCAAGATTGTACTGTTTGACAACCTCGTAGAACGTCTTCTGGTATTCAATGCCTTTTTCATCGTAAACGGAGAAGATTTTGCCGTACACTTCTATCTCAGTGGCAGGCAGGCCCTGTTTTATCATGGCTTTTGCAGCTGCTTTCGCGGTTTCCTTCTTGAAAGTGAGGAAATCCAGAAGGGTGTTGTCCAAATCAAACAGGATGGCCTTGAACATTTCGCACCAGGCTAACCTATCAGCCAGGTTTTTTATATGGCTTGCCTCGTGCCAGCTCCAACCAAAGAGTGCGGGTTCTGCAGCATCAGAACAATAGCGAAACGATAACGATTTAAACGGTTTTCAATAACATAAAAACATGGGGACTGCTGCTTCAGACCAACCAGGGCTTATAAGTTATAATGCGGACCGGGCCGGGATATGCGTGGGAAAACCGGTGTTCCAGCCGATTCTCCAGACCAGGAGCGGCTCAATTTATGTCAGGAGCCTGCACCCGCAAGGCGACGTCGCGATACTGCTCAGGGAGATGCTTGGGGAAGGCGTCCTAAAGGATGCAAGGATAACCTCCAAGGATTTGGGAAAGGAAGCGACATTCAGGCCCAGGGAATCCCAGTACGTTCAAAAGTATCCGAGAGGATGGGTTGAAGGACCGAGGGAAATAACCGGAACGCGGACTTACAATACGCGGGTATCGGTGTCGGTCTACGTCGGCGGCCTTGGCCTGAACGTGAGCTTTGAGGAGGCGTTCAGCTCAGTGAAATGCCCGCCCGAAGAATTGAGGGCAAGGCAGATAATCACAGTAACCGGCTCTGCCCAGCTTATATTGAAATTCACAGTGCAGAGGCTCGCGGACATCTGCACCATGCTGAGCAGGCGGGACACGTCGCAAATCCAGCTATACGATGACAAGCCGGCCGAGAAACAGGAGGAATACGTCATAACGCTGCCAAGGCCGGTGTTCCAGCCGTACAGCCGCTCCGCGCGCGCATTGTGCTTCGGGGAATATGCGGCAGAGGGGGACGTTTCCATATTGCTCAGCAGGCTTTTTGGGGAAACCGCCAAAATCAGGGAATTCGATTGGAAACCCGCTTCCAGGAGCAGCGGCGGGCAGGGCGCGGATAAGCCGCTTAGCCTCACGTCGAGCGAGTGGAACCGAGTGCTGGACGTGCCTGTGGAAGTGGAAGGCGGGAAGCTGGTGGCCAGTTTCGAAGAGAACCAGTCATCAAAGGAATCGAACGTGCCGCCCGAAGAAATGAGAGCCAGGCATGTTATCAGGATTACGGGCAACGCGGGGCTGGTCGCAAAGGTGAGGGAGCATCCAAGGCTCGCAGAAGCGTGCGAAGAGCTTGAAAAGCGCGATATCGCGGCAATCAGGGGGAAGATTGAGAGCGAGAAGCGCAGGGGTGGCAGGCCCGGCCGCCCGACTGGGGTAAATCCTGACCAGGGGTGGATGCGTGCAAATCCGCCAAAAACAAACATGGCGGGCGGGGCAAACGTCCCGCACGTGAAAAAGGTGCCAGCGCGCTAAATCCTCCACGGGCTTCGGACTGTAAGCGTAAGTAAAATCGCCCTTGCGTGGTCTTTGAGCCCACGGCGGGCAATTTTGCCTGAGGCAAGGCATCGACTTAAACCTGGAAACTGATGAAAAATCGCCCTGATCGGGATTCGAACCCGAGTCGCAAGAGTGACAGTCTTGTATGCTAACCATTGCGCGCCTTGGACTGAATGTCAAGGCTCTACACTATCAGGGCAGTAGATGAAGGGCAATTTGGCGCTTATGTTTTTTAAACCATTGGGGCAGGCAGTTGCAAGACAACCTATAAAAACCTTTTCTACTATAAACAGAAACAGGTGGGACAATGGTCGATTTTTCAACTTTGAGCCAATACCCAGTGCTTTCAAAAGCCGTGTTCGGGAATACCCTGCTGCAGTACCTGGAGATGCTCCTCATACTGATGGCAACCTTGGTGACGGCCAAGGTGCTCTATTACATCATAAAGAAATACGCCCAGGCCCTCGTGGCAAAGACCGAAACCGATTTGGACGACCTGCTGCTCAAGGCCCTGGAAACCCCGTTCATACTGTTCGTGCTCATCATAGGGCTGAACTTCTCCGTAACGCCGCTCACGCTGCCGGCGGACATCGCAGGAATGTTCGCGAACCTGATAAAGGTGCTGCTCATCCTCAACGCTGCCGCGGTCGTGGCGGCAATCATAGACGTGCTGTTCGACGAGTTCCTCGTGCCCTACGCGAAGAAGAGCGCGTCCAAGCTCGACGACCAGCTCGTGCCCGTGCTCAAGAACTGCGCGCGGGCGATTGTTTTCGCGCTCACCGTGCTCACAATAGTGTCCAACTTCGGCTATGACATCGCCGCAGTGCTCGGAGGCCTGATAATCGCGGGAATCGCCATCGGCCTCGCTGCCCAGGACTCGCTCAGCAACGTCATCGGCTCGGCGGCCATTTTCACGGACCGGCCGTTCGAAATAGAGGACATGGTCAAGGTGGACGGCACCACGGGCAAGGTGGAGGAAATCGGCATCCGCAGCACGCGCATACGCACTTTGGACGGCACGCTCGTGGCCATACCGAATGCGATAGTGGCAAGGGCGTCCGTGGAGAACTACACCAAGGCCGCCAAGAGAAGGGTGCAGCTCAAGCTCGGCCTGGAGTACAACACCACGGGCAAGAAGATAACCAAGGCAAAGGAGATTGCCAAGGACATCCTGAGGAACACCAGGGGAGTGGACCCCGACGACGTGACGGTTCATTTCATTGATTTCGCGGATTCCCAGCTTCTGCTCATGCTCACCTATCATATAGTGGAGACGTCCAGGCTGTTCGATGTCCAGGACGAGGTGAATTCCCGCATAAAGGACGGGTTCGACAAGGCGGGCATCGAGTTCGCGCTCCCCAGCAGGACGATATATGTGAAGGACTAAGCAAAGGCTTAGGATTTCCCCCACGGCTGACGGAGCATCGTTTTATGCGAGGACGACGTCACCATTGAAAACCAGGGAGAAACAACGGTTTTCTGATAATGGGAATGCCTTGTTTTCAGCAGCACCTTAACCTTTATAATCTTCTTCCACACAAATAGTATAAACGTATTCTCATGGCAGGAGCAGGAAGGGCGCTGATTAGCGTCTATGAAAAGAGGAACGTCGCCGAGTTCGCACTCTCGCTCTCCGCGCTGGGTTTCGAGATAATATCCAGCGGAGGGACCGCCAGGCTCCTTGCCAGCTCCGGGGTGAAGGTCACCGAAGTCTCTGATTATACCGGCTCGCCCGAGATGATGGAGGGACGGGTCAAGACGCTCCACCCGAAGATCCACGGCGGGATCCTCGCAGACAGGAGCAAGAAGGAGCACATGGAGGCGGCTGAAAGGGAAGGGATCGGGCTGATCGACATGGTGGTCGTCAACCTCTATCCCTTCGAGGAGACCATCCAGAAATCCGGGGATGATTTGGAAAAGGTCATAGAGAATATCGATATTGGAGGGCCCGCGCTTGTCCGCTCCGCGGCAAAGAACTACAAATCAGTGGCAGTAATCGTAAACCCGGACAGGTACGCCGCAGTTGTTGCGGAATTGAAGAACAACGGCAATCTGAGCAGCCGCATGCGCGAGACGCTTGCCATGGAGGCCTGGGAGCACATCGCGCACTACGACAGCGTGATAGAGAACTACTTCAGGCGCCGCCTTAAAGGCATGAAATACCCGCCGCACCTGAACCTCACGTTCAGGAAGAAGCAGGATTTGCGCTACGGGGAGAATCCGCACCAGACCGCGGCGTTCTATATAGACGACCATTTCCACCAGCACGCAATAACGGACGCGAAGCAGCTCCAGGGCAAGGAATTGTCCTACAACAACATACTGGACGGGAACGCGGCGCTGGAACTTATCAAGGAATTCGAGGACATGCCCACCGCGGTGGTCGTGAAACATAATAACCCGTCGGGCGTCGCGTCCAATGAGGCGGATGTGCTTGAGGCGTTCAGGGTCGCGCGCTCCGTGGACCCCGAGGCGGCCTTCGGCGGCGTGTTCTGCGTGAACAAGCCAATTGACGGCCAGCTTGCGAAAGAGATGCTCACGGGCTTCGTGGAGGTCGTCATCGCGCCCTCCTACACGAAGGAGGCGCTCGAAACGTTCAGCACGAAGAAGAACGTCCGCATCCTCACCGTGGAAAACATAGAGAGGAGGCGCGAATCGTTCCTGGAATACCACTCGGTTGTAGGCGGACTGCTGGTGCAGGACGGCAACATCCTGCTCCATGACCAGAAATTCAACGTGGTAACCAAACGCCAGCCCACGGAGTACGAAATCGCGTCCATGAAGTACGCCTGGAAGGTCTGCAAGTACGTGAAATCCAATGCCACGGTGTTCGCAAGGCCGGACAGGGTGGTGGCAATAGGCGCCGGGCAGATGAAGCGGGTGGACGCGACAAGGCTCGCGGGCATGATAGCAAAGGGATTCAAGCTTCCGCTCGAAGGCGCTGCCATGGCATCCGACGCCTTTTTCCCGTTCCGCGACGGGGTGGACGAGGCCGCTAAGCTGGGCGCCACCGCGGTTATCCAGCCCGGCGGCTCCATAAGGGACAAGGAGGTCATCGCCGCGGCCGACGAGCACAACCTGGCGATGGTATTTACGGGCGTAAGACACTTCAGACACTAGTGCTTGTGCCCTTTCCTCTTGTGGACCATGACCTTGCACATTTTCCGGTTTTCGCAGGAGCAGCCTTCGGGCTCGAACTGGATTGTCGTGTGCGAGATGCCCATCTCCTCCTTGAGTTTTTCCCCTATCTCGTCTGCCATTTCACGCGTGTCGGCGAGCTCCACGTTGTCCGTCTCAATGTGCATCATGGCGAAGGTGAGCTCCGAGCATGTGCGCCAGACATGGACGTCGTGCACGCCCTTCACGCCATCCACCGAGCCGACCGATTTCCTGATTTTGTCCTCGCTCGCCTCGTATGGCGCGGATTCGAGCAGGATGGAAAGCGAGCCGCGGAGGATGGTGAAGGCGCTGAAGAGTATGATTATGGAAATCAGGCCGCTCACCACGATGTCAATCACCGGCAGGCCTGTCACGAGTATGAGGACTGCCCCCACAATCACGCCAACGGACGAGAGCGCGTCTCCGGCCGCGTGCATGAACGCGCTCCTCATGTTGAGGTTCTCCTCGTGCTGGAGATGGTAGGCGACATAGAGGTTGCCGATGAGGCCGATGACGGAGGTTACAAGCATGGGGATGCTGTTTATGCGGTAGCCGGTCCCGAGCCTTCCATATGCCTCGTAGGCTATGAACATTCCCATGGCCACAAGGAGGATGCCGTTGAAAAGCGCGGCAAAGACCTCCACGCGGTGGAACCCGAACGTGCGCCTCGCGCTCGGCGCGCGCAGGGCGAGCATCATCGCGGAAAGGGAGGCTCCCAGCGCGAGAAGGTCGGAGAACACGTGGCCGGTATCTCCGAGAAGGGCGAGGCTGTTGGAGTAGTAGAAGCCCGCGAGCTGGACGGCTAGGACTATGAATGTCACCAGGAACGCCCTGCCCAGCTCCTTTACGCCGTCGTCCATGGCATCACAACTTTGACTTCAGCCCTTCCATCCTGTCCAGGAATTCCTCTGCAAGGGAAACAACCGTTTCGGCCTTTTCCTTAGAATAATCATAATTGTAGTCTGCACCCTGCCTTGCGCTCATTGCTGCCTTGAAATCATGCACGTATCTGCTTTCCAGCTTTCCGTCCCTGGACAGTATGGCTAGGTATTCTCCTACTGCAAAATGCGATTTTTCACGATAACCCATAATGAACATTATTCCCCTGGCAGAATGGAAAACTGCATAATACGCCTTGACTGTAGCCCACTTGTAATCCTTCGCTTCGAGCGCTTCCCTGGCACGTTCAATATCATAATCCGCTTCCTTGAACTCTTTTTCAGCAAGGTCTTTCGTGGGCCCGACCTTCTGGATAAGCCCTGCTGCAATCAATTGTGCGAGGTCCATCATATCAGCCTGATTTTATCCTTTTCAATCCTTTCATAAAAGGGTTTGTCCTTCCTGGCCAAAGAGGAGTATTCCAGGAACGTGAGATAAAGCGGTTTGATTTTCTCTTCAGCTTCTATTTTTTCCAGCAATCCGCCTTTTGGACGTTCGCCTATGAAAAGGAGGTCTATGTCGCTTTTTTCAGTGTCCTCGCCGCGCGCTGCTGAGCCGTAGAGATATGCTTCCACCCCGCTTCCTTCAATGCCCTTCAGCATCGGAAGCAGATCGGCGGTCGTATTAAGGATTTTAAGCTGCCTGACCAGCGGATTGCCTCTTTTAAGGCGGTATTGTTTTACCCTTCCGATAGTTTTCAGCTCTATCAACTGGTTTTTCAGCAGCAGGGCAAGGGCGTCGAAAATGCTCTTTCGCGCGATTTTCAGCTTCTTTCCGAGCTGCATGGCGTAAGTTTCTTCCGATGGATGCTCGAGAAAGTAGCACAAAACAATGGAAGTGCTCTTCTTTCCCAATAGTTCAAATATTTGTACCATATAATTCAATTTTGTATTTACTAGTACACATTTTTAAATCATATGGTTCAGAAAAATATACTATAACGCTTCGGCATACCTATTGGCAAGTGCCATGTACTTTCTTATCCTTTCCTTCGCTTCGTCCGATTTCGTCCCAGCGTATTCTATGGCCGCGATCTTCGCCCTGACATTGGCGCGGTAGCACTTGTATAGCCCGAGAAGGGTCCCGAGCCCCGGGTCTTGTGTCCTGGCGAGGTACTCCTTCACGAACAATTCCGACAGGTCCTGCCTTCCGAACGCGTCCAGGTCCATTGCCATGAACGCGATTTCGCTGGCAACGTCCACGTGCCTGAAGTCCTTGCTGAACTCTATGCAGTCGAATATGAAGATATCGCCATTGTCAAGAATGAAGATGTTCGCCGAGTGCAGGTCGCCGTGGCAGTCCTTTATCCTGCCTTCAGCCTGCCTCTGCGCGAATAACGGCTTGTTACGTTCTATGAAATCGTCCGAGCGTCTGAGCACGGAGTCCACTTCCACTCCCATTCCGCACGCTTCCTCGATGACGCTGCGGAAGTTCCCCAAATCACCTACCTGGCTTTTCACGACCTGGGCCGAGCTGTAATCCCTGCCTTTTATCACGTCTATTTTTTTGTGGAAATCGGCAATCGTGGCGGCGATTTTGCTTATGTGCCCGGCATTCACCTTGCCCTGCTTCAGGAGGATGTCCATTCTCCGGTTCTGGGGCAGTTTTTTCATTTTGACTGCATAGTCCATTGTGCGGCCGCTGCCCCCCAGCATCAGAGTGCCGTCCTGGGCCATGGTGAGCGGCACGACGCCGATATAAACGTCCGGCGAGAGCCGCTTGTTGAGCCGGACTTCCTCATCGCAGAAAAGCTTCCGCTTCTCAGGAGTGGTGAAGTCCAAGAAAGAGAATTTCACGGGCCTTTTTATCTTATAAACGAACTCCTTGCCCAGCAGCACCCAGGAGATGTGCGTGGTGACGAGCTCCGCATTGCCGAGGCTTTTGCGCAGCTGTTCTATTTTGCCCTCGTTCATGCCTCCTGCGACAAACTGTTCCGCTTCTGCCACGATTTCTTTTATTGGCTTTGAGGCGTCCAGGGCAAGGGCCCCCCCAACGGGCTCGAACTCCCGCTTCACTTTGAGATAAATCGCGAAATCCGCGTCGCTCGGGCCCCTTTCCCTTTTTTCCAGCCGTTTCTTTACTTCCTCATCGCTCAGGCTGCACAACATTATGTGGCAGCCGGCGCCTGCATTGTGCGCGGCTTGTTCCGCCAGCCGCACGTACCCGCTTCTGGAGAATGTGGCATCCAGGACCACGTTTTTGCCTTGATTCAGGAGCGCCTCGGCCTCTTGCGCCATCTTCCTGTAAACCGCCAGCTTCTCGCTTTCGCCATAGGTCGGCTTCGAAAACGCTTTTTTCCTGATGACGTCGCTGCTCAGGCGCTCTGCGGAGAAGCGCTTTGCGATAGCCGTGGCAATCGTGCTTTTGCCGGTTCCTGGAAGGCCGCATATCACAATAAGCATGCATTTAATATCTCAGCTAAATTTATTAATCGGATTTTATGGCACTGGCAGCGAAGTTCCGGCTTCACATAACGGTTTTCGGCGATGTCCAGGGCGTGTTCTTCCGCGCAGGCACGCAGGACGAGGCCAGGCGCATCGGCAACATAACCGGATGGGTGAGGAACACCCCCGACGGAGGGGTGGAAGTCGTCGCAGAGGGCGAACGGAGCGCGCTGGACCAGCTCCTGAAATGGTGCTCCCACGGGCCGGCTGGTGCGGTTGTTGAAAAAATCGAGCACGAATGGCTCGGTTATAAGGGAGAGTTTAGTGATTTCAAAATAGAATACGGCTAACTCTTCGCGTTGCCCCTTCTCCTCGGGTCCATCTGGCCGCGGCCCATTTTCACCTTGTCAGCCAGCTTCAGGGTGCGCTCCAGCTCCTGGATTCCCATGCCCTCGCTGTAAAGCGCCCGGGCATCTGCCGGTATGATGACGGTCTTCTGGTCCGTGAAGCATGCTGGGCAGCCCCGCTCGTCGTCCACCGCGTCCAGCAGCGTCACCATGGCCGCGAGCTTGTCCGGCGTGTCTTTGGGAAGCACGATCAGGGGGCCTTTCTTGTTCTCCACCATGTCCTTCTCGAGCTTGTTCAACAGCTCCAGCAGCCTTATCCTCTCCGGCCCGTTGAAGCCGTTGTCCTCCAGCCATCTCTCCGCGCTCTCCTCGTACCTGAACTTCATGCTTCCACCTGCATAGGCATTCGCCAAAGAACAAATAAATACCTTAGCTCTTGCTCAAACCAAGAAACAGATTTCTTGCTGCAATTCGTCGCTTCTCTCCTGTTTTCTCATCAGCGCTCTTCTAAAAAAAAATAACCCTGCTCGCGAGGGCGGGCACGCATCGAAATGCTTATAATTTGCACCGGCTTAACCCTCTCATGCTCATTTTCGGCGACGTGGCCAGGACTTTCCAGGAACTTGAATCAAAATCCGGAAGGCTGGAGATGACGGATATCCTCGCTGAACTGTTCAAAAAAACAACGGCGGGCGAGATTGACAAGCTGGCTTACCTCATCCAGGGGCAGCTCGCACCCCCGTACGAAGGCATTGACCTGGGGGTTGGCGAGCGGTTCGTTGTGGAGGCAATCGCACATTCGGCAGGCTATTCGCCGGAGCAGGTGGACAGGCACTACAAAAAAAGCGGCGACCTGGGCGCCACTGCCGAGGAGCTGCTTTCCAAGAAAAAACAGCAGGCGCTGTCCGTGCGGGAGATGGACATCGCCTACGTGTACAACGCGTTCATGAAAATCGCCCGCTCTGGGGGGCCCGGAAGCCAGGAGCTCAAGATAAAGCTGCTCACCGAATTGCTGAACAACGCGTCCGCGCTCGAGGCGCGCTTCATAGTCAGGTTCGCGTTGGGGAGGCTCAGGCTGGGGGTGGGCGACCCGACCATACTCGACGCGCTCTCGGTCGCAACGGTCGGGGACAAGTCCATGCGCGAGCCGCTCGACCGCGCGTACAACGTGTGCTCCGACATCGGCTATGTGGCAAAGACATATCTCGAGAGCCCGGAAAAGATAAAGGGATTCAGGGTCCAGCCCTTCAAGCCCCTCATGCCCGCCCTCGCCGAGAGGCTGAGCACCCCGAAGGAGATAATGGGAAAACTCGGGAAATGCGGCGTGGAGATGAAATACGACGGCTTCAGGCTGCAGTGCCACAAGAAGGCCAATAAAGTGGAGCTGTACTCGCGCAAGCTCGAGCGCATGACACTCATGCTGCCCGAAGTCGTCAGGGAAGTGGAGGGCCTTAAGGCCAAGGAGCTGATATTCGAGGGCGAGGCGCTCGCCTACGACGCGAAGCACAAGAGATACTTCTCGTTCCAGGAGACCATGCACAGGAAGAGGAAGCACGGCATAAAGGAGGCGCAGAAGGAGCTTCCGCTGAACGTCTTCTGCTTCGACATACTCTACCTGGACGGCAGGGACATGACCAACGAGCCCTACGCCGAAAGGAGGAGGGCGCTGGAAACGCTTTTTCCCAAGGGCATACTCAGGGCAAGCGAATGCCGCCTGGTGGAGAACACCGCGGAGCTGGAGAAGCTGTTCCAGGAGTCCATAACGTCCGGGCTGGAGGGAATAATGGCCAAGGACCTGAATGCGCCTTATACCGCGGGCAAGCGCAAGTTCGCATGGATAAAGCTCAAGAAATCCTATGGGAAAGCGGTTGACACCGTGGACGGGGTGATTGTCGGATACTACCTTGGCAAGGGCTCGCGCGCGGAGTTCGAGTTCGGCGGCCTGCTCATCGCGGTGCGGAACGAGGACACTGGCAAGCTGGAAACCGTTGCGAAAATCGGCTCGGGCTTCAGCGAGGATGAGATGGTCTCATTCGAAAAGATGCTGGACAAGATAAAGGCCAAAGAGCCTCCGGAGGACCTTGTTTACCTGATAGAGGCGCCGGATTTCTGGGTGGAGCCCAAATATGTGGTGGAGGTTGCCTTTGACGAGATAACCAAGTCCCCCACGCACACCTGCGGCCTGAGGGAGGGGAACGGCAAGGGATACGCGCTGCGGTTCCCGAGGCTGGTCCAGGTGAGGAAGGACAAGGCGGTGAAGGACGCGACGACCACAAGCGAAGTGGAGGAGATGTTCGGATTGCAGCATTCGCGCTCGTAGGGCGCTAATGGAAGATTTATCGGGGTGGAAATGATGATGGAACTTTCCGGGAAAACCTGCGCAATTTCAGCGGTTAAGGAGGATGTTCTCGCATATCCTGTGCCTGAAGGAGGCGCCATTCCGGGGGAGCTGAGGGAATTCACCAAGGGCATGGCAGGCAGGCAGTTTTCGGGCAAGAGCGGGGAGGCCTGGTCCGCGACAACGCTGGGCAGGGCGGGGTTCTCCAGGCTTTTGCTCGTGGGAGTGGGCAAGGCGGACGAGCTGGACCTTGATGCGCTCAGGAAACTCGGCGGCACTGCGGTCAGGTACGGGATGTCCACGAAAAGCGGGAGCGTGGCGATATTCCTGCCCAAGTTCGCCAGGATAAGGAATGCGGATGCGGCACAGGCAGCTGCCGAAGGTGCGATGCTCGCGTCCTACAGGTTCACTAAGTTCAAAACGAAGAAGGATGATGTCTACGAGTTGCCGAAGGCCGTGGTCGTTTCCGAATCAGGCGCCGACAGCGTGAAGGCGGGCGCTTTGCTGGCCAACGCGCAGAACTACGTGCGTGCGCTTAACGAGGTGCCGGCGAACCTGGCGACTCCGACCTCCATAGCGAACGAGGCGAAGCGCCTTGCGAAGGAAAAGGGGTTCTCCTGCAAAGTGTACGGCAAGGAGGAAATCAGGAAAATGAAAATGAACGCGTTCCTCGGCGTGGCACAGGGAAGCGTGCAGCCTCCCGCCCTGGTGGTGCTGGAATACGGCACGAGGGGACCGCTGCTCGCAATTGTCGGGAAAGGAATAACGTTCGACTCTGGCGGAATATCCATCAAGCCGTCAAAGGGCATGCAGGAGATGAAATACGACAAGACCGGCGCTCTGGTGGTGCTCGGCGTTTTCAAGGCCGCCTCCGAACTCAGGCTGCCGGTCCGGCTGCTGGGCGTGATGCCGCTCACCGAGAACCTTCCTTCAGGCAGCGCTCAGAAGCCAGGCGATATCGTGACCGCATACAACGGAAAAACCATAGAGGTCCTGAACACTGATGCCGAGGGAAGGCTGGTACTCGCGGACGCGCTCGCATTCGCCGCAGAAAAGAAGCCCGCGTATATGATAAGCATAGCCACGCTGACCGGCGCGGTGCTGGTCGCGCTTGGAAGGCAGTGCGCCGCGGTGCTCTCGGACGACGACAGGCTCGCCCGTGTGCTGGAGGAATCCGGAACCAGGACCTTCGAGCGCCTGTGGAGGCTTCCGCTGTGGAAGGAATATTCCGAGATGATGAAGAGCGATTTCGCTGACATCAAGAACGTTTCGGACACCGGCGAGGCAGGCACCATAACCGGAGCGATATTCCTCAAGGAATTCGTCGGTGAGACGAAATGGGCGCATATTGACATAGCCGGAGTTGACATGATAGCCGGCCCGCACCCCTATCTGGAGAAGGGCGCTTCCGGGATAGGCGTGAGGCTGCTGGTGGATGCGGTCTCAACCCTCGCCAGGAAATGACAATGCAAGATAAAGCCGCTGCAGGAACGTCGTCAATGAGAGCAGGGCGATGAGCGCGAGCAGCGGAACCACGAACCGCGTGGCGTCCAGCAGCATGAGCAGCGGAACGAGAAGGAGAAGCACGCTCCTTTCCGCCCGCTCCAGTATGCCGGGCATTCTCTTTGCGGAATCGTTGCCCATGAGCCCGGAATGTTCCGCATACGCTTTCACGAACGCGGTCATGCACGTGCCGAAAAAGAGTATGGAAACGAGCAGGAGCTGCGTGGTCCGGTCAGTGGTGGAGACGAAAAGCGCGAGAATCAGGAAAAACTCCACAATCCGGTCGGAAATCCCGTCCAGAAA
>CAILMQ010000009.1 GCA_903835385.1 uncultured Microcaldota archaeon
CTGCAATTCCTTCAGCGGCAACTGGCGCTACGGCACCGGAGCCGCAGGGGCGGCCTGGGACGGCACCTGGTTCGGGACCAAGCTTTCCTGAATTTTTTGCTCTAACTTTACGATTTCTCATTTCGCCCCGCGCTTCCTTAGCAGCTCGGCGGTGATGTCGCTTCCGTTATCCACGGCTATCGACAGAGCGGTCCTGCCCTCTATATCCTTCGGCTTGAAATCCGCCCCTTTTGCGATCAGCAGCGCTGCGGTAGCCTTGTCCCCGGCGTCTATGGCGGCCATCAGCGCAGTCATGCCACGGTTATCCTTCGCATTCAAATGGGCTCCCTTGGCTATCAGCAGCTTGGCTATCTCCAGCCGTCCCTTGGCAGTGGTGTCCATCAGCGTCGCCCAGCCCTCCCCCATCCCAGCCTTGCCCAGCAAGATGCTCCCGCCCCCGACAGCCAGCATCAGCGGAGTCTTGCCCTGTTCGTCCCTCGCATCCACCTTCATCCCGTGCGTGAGCAGGAATTCGACGATGTTCAGGATTCCTTTGCGGGCGGACTCCGTCATGATTGCCAGGCCGTCCTTGCCGTTCACATCCACGCCCGCTCTCTTATCAATCAGCAGCCCGGCGATTTCCATGTCCTCCACTGCGAAAGCCGCGGACAGCGGCGTCACGCCTTCCTTGTTCCTCACGTTCACGTTCGCCCCCTTGGCGAGCAACAGCGTGACGATCTCCCTGTTCCCATGCTCAACGGCCCATGTCAGCGCCGTATCGCCGGCGTCGGCCTTCGCGTTCACATCCGCCCCCTTCGCGAGCAGCAGCTCAACAACCTTCCTGTTCTTTTTGTGAGCGGCCATCATCAGCGCAGTAGCACCGTACATGTTCCTCGCATTCACGTCCGCTCCCCTGGCGATGAGCATCGCGGCGATATCCGCATGATTGTTCTCGGCAGCCACCATCAGCGCCGTATCGTCGTATTTATCCAGCGAATTCGTGTTCGCCCCCCTGGCCATCAACGCCTTCGCAGTTTCCTTGCGCCCGAAGCGGAGGGCCAGCTTCAGCGGCGTGTCTCCGTCCTTTTCCTTAACATTTACATCTGCGCCATTTGCGATGAGGAGAGTTGCGATGTCCTCGTTTCCCATGCCGATGGCGGCCATCAGAGCGGTCCCGCCGCGGGTGTCCTTCGCGTTCACGTCCGCACCATTGGCGATGAGCAGCCTGGCGGCATCCTTATGCATGCCGGCTTCGGTGGTCATCGGCGCGTTGGTCTTACTCTCGATCAGCAGCCCGGCAACCTCCATCAGTGACGTCTCGCCATCTTTGTTCCTCGCATTCACGTCCGCTCCGGCTTCCAGGGCGGTAATCAGCCTGGCCCAATCCGCTTCTTTCGCAGCTTGCAGAAGCTCGGGATTCAGCTGTGCCTTATCCTTCTTCTGGGCAACGACAGGAGAAGCGCCCTTATCCGTGCAGGACACGATTGCCGGGCTTGAGAGCACCTGGAAGCAAAGTGCGGTGAACGCGAACCTCCTTTTCACCGAAGAGCCTAATCCTGATTTTGAATGAGCCAGCCTGCCTGTTTCCATTCTCATAAATACTCCCTCCTATCGTGATAATTATTGCTTCTTATGGAGAGACATGTTTTAATTCCCGACTCTTCCCGCGGCGTGGGTGGAAGCGCAGCACGCGCCCTGGGGGATGAGATGAAAACCCGGGAAGAAAAAGAGGTTTCTAAGATACGGATACCGAAACCAAGGTCAACGGCGGCGATGGTGTCGCTTCCGAACAAACGGTTGGGTGGTGCCAGACCGCCGAATCGCTGTTGAACACATCAACCGTGCCGCTCATGTTCTGCAATAAGCCATTGCCTGACGCGCCACTACAGAAGGAAATGCTTCCCCTTTGGGTAATAGACAGGGTGCCGGCGTTATTGGTCGTAGCCGCCTTGGTTGTGAACGTGTACTTGCCCGGAGAAAGGACGTAGGCAGCTTCCGAGATGTATGTGCCCGGATGGATGCCGACCGCCGTAACGCTGTAAAGCCCGGGGGTTTGCGTGCAGATTGCGGCATATGCGGTCGAATAGCCGTAGATATCATTGGCGAACTGCTTCTGCGTGCAACCTACGGGCAGCGAAACGTTGTTAATGCTCCAATATCCCCCGCTGATCATTATGACCGAGGGTAAAGAACTAGATGCATTAACTAGGTAGGTGAGCGTGCACGTGGGCTGATTCGCTGTTGTCGTGCAATGATTGGTGAAAAGGCGATAACTTACTGCTGAGGCAAACTGAGTCATCAAAAGCACCGAAACCAGAGCCAGGATTATTTTTTTTGACATATTTGCCTTCTTCCTATTACGTTTAAATGATTTCCGGTCGTGCCGGCCGGGTCATAACAGCCCGACCATTCCCGCGGTCTTTGCCTAAGCAAAACCGAAACTACTTATTATCTTTCTGTTTTATCTCTTCAGGTGATTATATGGCTAAGAATGATGAATCCGAACCCGAGATGTGCTGTTCATCGGGATGCGGCAAAGGAATGATAGTCGCAGCCGCGTTCCTGCTGATGGTCGGCATGCTCGGAGGTGCTTACCTGCTCTCCATTGGCAATTATGCGCCCAAGGTGACCCTCAATGGCGGGCCGATGAACCCAAACATTTATGTTTCGAGCCAGCCGTCGGACCATGTCATAAGCGTGTCCGCGGGCGTTACGCAGAACGTGGCTCCTGACCTGCTGCTCGTTGACCTGAGCGTCAGGACCGATGCCGCGACTGCGAAGAAGTCCCAGTCGGACAACGCGGTTGTTGTCGCGGACCTGCTGCCGAAACTGAAGGCGCTGGGCCTTGCGGACTCGGACATCCAGACCACATCCTACAGCGTTGACCCGGTTTACAACAGCACCTACGTGTGCGACAAGGCAAGCAGCTACTGCCATTATGAATCCACGGTGACCGGATACACCACGACCCAGGAGCTCCTTCTGAACGTGAAGCAGCTGAGCAAGGGCGGGGATGTCATAGACGCGGCTTCCACTGCGGGCGAGAACCAGACATTCGTGAACTCGGTGTCATTCACGCTCCAGGACGCCACGCGCGCCTCGCTGGAAAAAGCGCTGCTCAAGAACGCCTCCACGGAGTCCAAGGCCAAGGCGCAGAACATAGCCGATGGCCTGGGAGTGTCGCTCGGCAAGGTGCTGTCCGCCAGCGAGTCCTACAGCTACTATCCGCAACCGTATTACCAATACAAGTCCCTGGACATGGCTGGACAGGCGGCTTCCGTGCCACCCACCCAGCTTTCTTCGGGCCAGGTGGAAGTGAGCGTCACGGTGTCCACGAGTTTTGCAATGCAGTGAGCATCGGCATTCTCTTTTTAATTTTTCTTTTCCTATTCTTTCCATGGACTGGAAAGCGCACGCTGCCATCGGCATCATCGCGTCGCTGGCAATTTTCTATTTCTTCCTTGGGATTGCCAGCCCGGTGCAGCTCCTGCTCCTGGCGGCGCTCTCGGCAGCCGCGGCGCTTATTCCGGACGTGGACAACAACGAGAGCAAGGGAAGGGAAGTGCTGGACCTCGCCATAATCGCAACCGCCTCGTTCCTGTCATATTCCTCGTTCTGCGGCGGCTCGCTCTGCATTCCAGGAGTGGAGCAGCTCGGCCGCATCGCCGTTGTAGCCCTCGCCCTGCTGGGCATGTACTTCATATTCCTCAGGTTCGTGATGCCCAGGCACAGGGGAATCGTTCACTCG
The DNA here is from genome assembly GCA_903835385.1 of uncultured Microcaldota archaeon. Lineage (GTDB taxonomy): Archaea > Micrarchaeota > Micrarchaeia > Anstonellales > Bilamarchaeaceae > CAILMQ01. The sequence continues at coordinate 3,728 of CAILMQ010000009.1, forward strand.
CTTGCCGTGTGCCTCGGGTTCACGGCCCTGTTGTACCTGTTCACAGGCAAGGACTACGCGCTGGCCGGCTTCATCGGCTTTTTCTCCCATCTGGCGGCTGACGATGAGCTGAAACTGGCATGAGCACAAATTTTCGCAAAAAATTTGTGCGCCTTCGGAAATCCTTTAGGATTTACGAAGCAATTAAAAAGACCTCACGATAAACGATACACCTTCATGGCAGTTGATTTGATGGCACAGGATTATGATTTATCCAGGATAGAAGCCGCGGTCAGGAAGAATTTCCAGGCACCCGGCGTTTTCGGCGTGAAAGCCACTGTGGACGGCATCATGGAATTCATAAAAAAGGAAACTGACACCATGGATGCGTTCTGGCTTCAGAAGGCCACTGTGACAGTAATAAACAACATAGCCAGGGATGCATTCGCCCGGGTTCCTCCGGCAAAGCGTTTCGTGTTCATACCCCATTGCCTCAGGCACATAAAGGCCTGCAAGGCGCAGGCAGGGGAGGAGGGCTACAAGTGCCTCAAATGCGGCGCCTGCAAGATAAACGAAATCATGAAAGCCTGCGAGAGCCGCGGCATGCCCGCTTATATAGTAGGAGGCGGGTCCCAGCTCGTTAACATCGTGAAGAAATACAACCCTGCCGCGGTGCTGGGCATAGCCTGCTTTGCAGAGGTGCGCATGGGCCTTGACAAGATGATGGAGCTGGGCATACCTGCCCAGGCGGTGATGCTCTCCACCTGCGGCTGCGTGAACACCGATGTTGATTTGGACGAAGTGTTCGCGAAGATAAACCTGTGACTGCTTGCACGCGTGCAAGCAACAGAAAGAAAAATATATCTTCCCTGCGTTAACTGCCCCATGGTCCTCTGTTATCGCAAGGGCTCCCGCGCCGAGCACGAGCTCATAGACTATTTCTCCGGCAAAGGCTACTGCGTCATACGCGCAGCCGGCTCCGGGGTGAACTCGCTCTCGCCAGATATCCTGGTCTTCAGGCGCGGGGTGCAGTGCGGCATAGAGGCCAAGGCGCACGAGACCGGATGCCTCGGGATACACAGGGAGCAGTTCGAGAACCTCAGGAAATGGGAGGACGTCAGCGGTATAAACTGCTATATAGGCTGGAGGCGCAGCCGCGAGCCATGGTATTTCATCCCGCTATCCGTGTTCAAGGAGAACGGCAAGAGCTTCTCCGTGGGCTGGGAGCAGGCGCAGGCGATAGGGAAGAAACTGGAGGAGTTCCAGTAGCCCTGCGGCCAGGCTCCGGGAGCGCAATATTTAAATCAAGATTGGGCACAGAATCCCCTCATGACAGAACAACTTCAGCAGCCCAATAAGCTCCTATCCGAAGTCCATGTGTACAAGAAGGAGGTCCAGTCCCAGAACGCATTCGCTGATTTGAAGGCGTGGCTGGCCAGCATTGACCCCCGCCTCGGCGAGTGCATCAAGGAAAAAAAATTCGTCTTGCCGCTTGCACAAATCAGCAACATGACACTCGCCGTCAACGTCAGCCCCATGGGCATGAAGAAGTTCACTTTCGGGTTCGACGTGAAGTTCTGAGTATCTCTTCCATCCTCTCTATCCTGTAATTAGTGACTGCGACGCATCTTTCCATAGGCATGGCACCGTATTTTTTGAAAAGCAGCTCGCCCGCGTAGGCAATCATGGCGCCGTTGTCGCGGTTGAACTCGTTCGGGGCGACGCCGAATTCCACGCCGTCTTCATCGCACATGGTCTTGAGCATGGTCTTCAGTCTCGTGTTTTGGGCCACGCCGCCGCAACAAATGAGCTTTTTCTTCTTCGTCAGGAACAACGCCCGCTCCGTCGCCTCGCATGCCATCGCGAAAGAGGTTTCCATGAGCGAAAACGCGAGATCCTCCTTCTTCGCCCCGCTTTTGTGCAGTTTCTCGGCCGCTGTGAGGATGCCCGAGAAAACCAGGTTCATGCCCTTCACGGTATATGGCATTTCAATGTACTTCCCCTTATTCGCGAGCTTCTCGAGTTCGGAGCCATGCGCATACTTGAGCCCTATCACCCTGCCGAAACTGTCGAACAGGTTTCCGATCCCCACATCCAACGTCTCGCCGAGAACATGCCACACGCCATCCCTTCTCACGAGTATCTGGCTGTTCCCCCCTGAAAGATAGAGCACCAGCGGCTCATGCAGGCCGGTGAGATGCTCGGATATCACGATGTGCGCGTAGCAGTGATTCACGCCTATTATTCTCTTGTTGAATCGGCCCGCGAGATAGCGCGCACCGGATATCCCGACCGCGAGCGGAGAGCCGATGCCAGGGCCTTGCGAGAACGCGATGAGGCCGATGTCGGATATCCTGATGCGGGCCTGATTCAGAGCATCCTCCAGAATTTTTCCAAACACTTCCGCATGGTGGTCAGCGGCCTTTCTCGGAAGGATTCCTTCGTCTTTCGGCTTGTACGCGTCCGATGCGTTGGACAGAACCTTTCCGTCCTTCACAATGCCCATGCCGAGCGTGTGCGCGGTGCATTCTATGCCGAGGCTTATCATGCAACTCCCTTCAGCACTATGATGGACATCGCGTTGTACGCCATGTGGATTGCGATGCACGGCACTATGGAACCGGATTTTTTGAACACCAGCGCGAGCATGAGCCCTATGACGAACGCGCCTGCGATTTCCACAATTGAGCCGTAGGCGACGTGCACGATTGCGAATGCGACGGACGAGAGCACTATGCCGAACCTGGAGCTGAGCAATCCCCTGAAAAGCAACTCCTCGCTGAACGGCGCGAGGAACACCGCGAGCAGGAGCACCTCAAGCGGCAGGTTGTTGGCGACCTTCGTCACCTGCGCCTGGTCGTCCAGGCCGAGATAATTGAACGCCACGGTGAGCAGGACGAGCGATGCCAGTATGGCCACCATGCCGCCTATGACGAAAAGCACGTTTTTCCTCGGGTCTCCGGGAATGCCGAGCTTCCTGAAAAAATCAGCCCTGCCCTTGTCGTAGAGGAAAAACAGTGCGAAGGAGAGCAGGCCCAGGTGCAATGCCAGCGTATACCCGAACATGCTGCCAAGCAGCCTGGAGCCTATGAAAAGCAGGAGCGAAAAGGCGAGGATTGCCAGAAGGGCTTTTCTGACTTCCATCTCAATTCCTACTTCTTCTCGAAATAGCCGCATTTGCCGCAGCTGCGCCTGTCCTTGTGCTCGGCCAGCCTGTTGCCAGGGCCGCATTTGGCGCAATATTTCACTGGCTTCTTGTAGGCTTTTGTCTGCCTTGCCTTCTTTTTGGGTGCCGCCGCTTTCTTGTCTTCAGCCATAATCATCACTTTTTGGATTTCTTTGCCGGTGCCTTCTTCTCGGCCTCAGCCTTTTCCTCGGGCGTCTCGATTATCATGCCCTCCCTCTTGAGTATGTGCCTTGGCTCGTTCTTCATGAGCGTCTCCTTGCTCATGTAGGAGTGCGCGGAAAGCGTCGCCTTTTTCAGGCCGAATTCGGTGGATACGGAGCGGAGCACGACCAGCTCGGGGTTCGCGCCTATCTTGCCGCAGAGCGCGGTTTTCATCTCCTTCCTGGCCGGCGTCGCGGCCTCGAAGCTGACCGTGGCGGCTATCTCTTTCCGCTCAAGCAGTTTGTTCTCAGTGGTTGATTCTATCTTGACTTCCATTGCATCACTCCCTTATCTGATTCTCTCCATCATCCTCTTGCCCATGGACTCGAGTATCTCCGCCTCCTTGCCGGGCGCGGCATTGGCTATGAGCTCGGGCGGGATGTTTATGTCGTATATCTCATAGGTCCTGCTGTCCATGACCTGCGCCGTGCTGCCGCTCACGGACATAATCTGCACGTTCTTGCGGTCTATTATCGGAACGTCCACGTCCGCGTCTCCGGGCGTGAGCAGCGTCTTCTTCTGGCCTTCGAACACGCCTATGGCGGTTATCCTCATCTTGGCTGCCCCGTGCTTGCCCGGCTTGGAACTCTCTATCTCCACTATCCTGCAGGGGATGTCGTCTATGAGGACGTACTTCCCCTGCTTCAGCTCCTTGGCTGTCGCGAATACTTTCTCGGTCATAAGCGCACCCGATAATCAGCTTTCTCTCTGATTCTTAAGAGAGTAGAGTATAAAAAGGTAAGTTTTTTAACTATAGACATGACCCTCATCGACGCGCATTGCCATCTGGACAGGCTTCCGAAATATGTCATCCCTCCGGGACTGCTGCCAATCACGGTCGGCTATTCCCATTCGTCCAACCAAAAGGCTGTCGAGGCCGCGAAAAAGCACAACATCCCGTTCGTGCTCGGCATCGCGCCCCAGACCGCCATAAAGGAGGATTTGTCGAAGCTGGGCGAGTGGATTGACTTCATAAAAAAGAGCGCGCCGAGCGCAATCGGAGAAGTCGGTCTGGATTACCATTGGGCGGAGAACGAGCAGGACACGCAAAAGGAGCAGGTCGTCTTCCAGAGGATGATAGAGCTCGCGGAAGAGATGGGGCTTCCGTTGGTCATACACGCGCGTGAGGCGACGCAGGATGTGCTTGATTCCATCCAGCTGCGGAATTTCCGCAACGGGTTCATGCTCCATTTTTTTTCGGGAACGCTCCATGACGCGAAGCGCGCGGTGGAAATGGGCGGCTACGTGTCCATCCCGCCGGTGCGCTCCAAGGACCGGACCGCGGCGATAGGCGCGCTCGGGCTGGAGCATCTTCTGGTGGAGACCGACGCGCCCTATGTGGGAAGGACTCCGGACGCCGTGATGGACTCGGTCGCCTATATAGCAGAGATTAAGAAGGTTGACAAAGAAACAGTGATAGAGAGGACGAGCCAAAACGCGAGGGCGTTTTTCAAAATAAAATAATCGTGAACGGATGTACTCGTAAATGGATGGCGGTGCTTGCGCATGTTTGATTTCCTGAGAAAGAACGCGAACAAGGCAAAGAAGGAGAAGCCTGACATCGCGCTGCTCGTGGACGGGCCGAACACCATACGCAAGTCCCTGAAGGTGGACCTGGTGAAGGTGAAGCGCGAGGTGCAGAAATATGGCAACATCCGCATCGCGAAGGTCTATTTGGACCAGTACGCCTCGGACAAGCTCATAGAGGCGATGGTGAACCAGGGCTTCCAGACCGAGATAACCACCGGCGATGTCGATGTCACAATGGCAATCGAGGCCATGGAGTACGTGATGAATCCCGACATTGACGTCATCGCGCTCATGACCAGGGACACGGATTACAGGCCGGTGCTGGTGAAAGCGCGGGCCAGGGGCAAGCGAACCATGATTGTCGCGAACGACGTAGGGTTTTCAGCCGCACTGAGGAACACGGCGGACATCGTCATCATCTTCAATGAGAAAGAGGAAGCGAGCCATGTGTTAAACCACTGAACTGCCCATGGCTGCATTATTTAAAAAGCCATATTGTACAAGATGTAGTTTGCAAATCTTGAACACATTTATCATGAGGTATATTCATGGGTGCGAAACCGAGAAAGTGGAAATTGCTTGAACTTCGTTCAAGGCTTTCCATTTTCCCTGGGGTATGACGAGGTATATTCATGGGAGCAAAACCGAGAAAATGGAAAAAGAAGAACCGCATGCGCTGGAAATGGGTGAAGAAAAGGCGCAAGCGCATCAAGAGAAGGCAGAAGAGAAGGGTCGGAGAACTGTAGCTTCCGCTTGCTAACAATCAGTTACTTTTCTTTTTCTTCTTTCATCAATTTTTTGTACTCCTCGAAACTCGATTGCAGCGGAAGCCCGGAGTAGCCGCATTTCGAGCAGCTTATTGTCGCTCCGATGCTGTTTACGCGCCAGTCGCTCATGCCGCCTGCCGAAAAATATTCTTTCGCCTCGACCGGCTTGAGGCACTTTGGGCAGAACGTTATCTTGTCGGAAGCCATGGGGTAACCTTCGGCGTTAGGTTTAAAAATCCTTGGGGGAAATAACAAGCCTTACCCAATTACCAACCCGGGGCATGACTCCGGCTTGGGAGGGCTTGATTATATGATAGACAGGAAAAAACTCAGCGACGCGCTAAAGAAAGCGCTCGAGGACAAGGGAAAGAAGAAATTCATTCAGAGCGTGGAGCTCATAATAAACGTCAGGGGCATTGACTTCGCCAAGTCCGAGAACCGCCTCAACCTGGACATCCAGCTGCCGAAAGGCAAGGGCGGCAAGGAGCTGAAAGTCGCGGTCATAGCTGAGGAGGCAATCGCCAACGAGGCGAAGAAGGCCGGTGCGGACCTGATAATCCCTCCGGCGCAGCTTCCGGCGTGGTCCACGAAGGAGAAGCTGGTGGAGCTGGCTGACAACTACATGCTGCTGGCGCAGCCGAACCTGATGGGCCAGGTGGCCAAGTCCCTGGGCCAGTATCTCGGTCCGAGGGGTAAGCTCCCCAGGCCGCTGGTGGGGAACGTCACGCCGCTAATCGCGAGCGCGAAAAAATCAATCAGAATCGTGTCCAGGGGCAAGTATCTGCCCGTGGCCCAGGCCTTTGTGGGCACCGAGGCCATGAGCGAAGAGGACCTGCTGGAGAACATAGACACTGTGTACGAGGCTGTCAAGACCAAGGTATCCGAGCCGAGCATCAAATCCGCCTATGTCAAGCTGACAATGGGCAGGCCGGTGAGGGTGCTGTGAGGTGGCGTTCATGAAAAAAGATTACAAGGTTGACCTGAAGAGGAAAGCGGTGAAGCAGAAAGCCCAGGACGCGGAGAGCGCCATAGCGGACATGAAAAATTATCCGACCACGGCGGTCATAGACCTCAGGAAGCTCCCGACCTCGCTGCTTCAAAACCTGAGAAAGAAGATACGCGAGGACGGCGGAAAGGTGCTCATACTCAAGAAGCCCGTGCTCGAGCGCGTGCTGAAAGCCAGCCCGAAACTCGCGGACAAGGCAGCGGAATGCAACAAGCCTCTCGGGCTCATACTGACATCCTGGTCCCCATACCAGCTGTACAAATTCTTCAAGGACAACAGGAAGAAGAGGGCCGCGAAGGTGGGCGACGTCGCGCCATTCGACATAATCGTGCCTGAAGGCGAAACCGACCTGCCACCCGGGCCCGCTCTGTCCGAGCTGAAGACCGCAGGCCTCAACGTCCAGATAAAAGGCGGAAAGATAATCATATCCAAGGACAGCATGGTGGCCAAGCTCGGCGAGCCGATAACGGCGCCGAAAGTCTCGGCCCTGCAGAAACTCAACGTGAAGCCGTTCGAGATAAGCGTTACCTACATGTTCGGGTTCGACGGCAAGTACGTCTATTCTGCGGACCTGTTCGCAATGGACGACACCATCGCGGGGGACCTGCGCTCGTGCATGTCGGACGCGTTCAACCTTTCGCTCAACGCGTCCTATCCGACAAGCCAGAACATAGACGCGCTGCTCACCTTCGCGATGAAGCAGTCCGCGAATCTGGCGCTCAACGGTGGCATATACTCATCAGGCTCTATGGAGCAGCTTCTCGTCTCTGCCCTGCGGCAGGGTTCGGCTCTGGAAAGCCTTGAGAGCAAAGCACAAAATTTGTAAAATTTTGTGCGCCTTCGTAAATTATAAAATTTACGAAGCAAAAATAATGAGGTGAAAACATGGCAAAAATAGATCCTTATCTGCATGCGGTCCTTCTCCTCCACGGGGCGGGGAAGGATGTCACGTCCGAAGGCATAGTCAGCGTCCTCAAGGCGGGCGGAGTGTCTGCCGACGAGGCGAAGGCGAAAGTGCTCGCCGACGCGGTCAAGGGCGTGAATTTCGAGGACCTCCTGAAACAGTCCATGATGGTGGCTGCCCCGGCGGCTGCGGCTCCGGCTGCGGCAGAGGGCAAGAAGGAGGAGAAGAAGGAAGAGAAGGAGGAGAAGAAGGAGGAGCAGGCCGCAGAGGGCCTCGCGAGCCTGTTCGGATAGCATCAGCTATTTCGGACAGTTCATGGCCGAAGGCCATGGGATGTTCGGCTGAAGTTTTTCTTTCTCTCAATCTTATCTTTTTTCCCCTTTCTGCATAGCTTTTAAAACAGTATTATGGGAAGAAACAGGGTTACGGTTTTGATTTTTTCGAGGTGAAATGAATGGCGGAACGAAGGCCTTTTGACGTGTTGAACAGTTCGCTGAACAACACAGTGATAATCGGGATGAAGGGAGGGTACGAGTTCAGGGGCGTGATGGTCGCCTACGACATCCACATGAACATCGTGCTGGAGAAGGCGGAGCAGATGAGGGACGGCCAGGTCACCAGGGGCATGGGGATGATTCTCCTGCGCGGCGACTCAGTCACGTTCATATCTCCGTCCTGATGAGCAAGGCTCATCGGGGCATCGCTGCCAGCTGGCAGCGGGGTCTTGAGGGGGCGCAAGGGAAATCTTTAAAAATTTCTCTTATTAAATCTGTCATCACCTTTTTCTGAAAGGTTGGCAGTCAGAATATAGAGATTATACAATGAAACGTTATGGAGGTTGAATTGAATGGCAAAGAAAGAACACCTGAACCTAGTGTTCATCGGACACGTCGACTCTGGTAAGTCGACGACAGTGGGAAGGATTCTGTACGAGACCGGGGCCATCTCCGAGCAGGTACTCAACAAGCTCAAGGAGGAGGCGGCCAAGGTCGGCAAGGCTACATTCGAGTTCGCCTTCGTCATGGACGAGCTCAAGGAGGAGCGTGAGAGGGGAGTCACCATCGACATCTCCCACAGGGAGTTCGAGACCCCGAAGTACTACTGCACCATCATCGACGCGCCGGGCCACAGGGACTTCGTAAAGAACATGATCACCGGCGCATCCCAGGCGGACGCGGCAGTGCTCATGATTTCTGTGAAGGACGGCATACAGCCCCAGACCAAGGAGCACGCGTTCCTTGCGAAGGTGCTGGGCATCACCCAGTTGGCCGTGAACATGAACAAGATGGACGCGGTGAACTACGGCCAGGCCGAGTTCGACAAGGTGAAGGCAGAGGCGGAAAAGCTTCTCAAGGGCATTGGCTACAAGACCGAGGCCATAAAATTCGTGCCCTGCTCGTCATACAACGGGGACAACCTGACCAAGAAATCCGCCAAAATGGCGTGGTACACCGGCCCGACGCTTATCGAGGTCGTGGACACGTTCGTTATCCCGGCGAAGCCCAAGGACAAGCCGCTCAGGCTGCCCATCCAGGACGTATTCACCATCACCGGGCACGGAACCGTGCCGGTGGGCAGGGTGGAGACCGGACAGCTGAAGCCGGGCATGTCCGTCGTGATAATGCCTTCTGGCGCGAAGGGAGAAGTCAAGAAGATAGAGATGCACCACCAGGAGCTTACGGAAGCGAACCCGGGCGACAACGTGGGCTTCAACCTGAAGGGCGTGGAGAAGAAGGATATCCGGAGGGGAGACGTCCTGGGCCCGGCCAGCGCGCCGCCTACGGTTGCCGCGGAGTTCAAGGCCCAGATCGTGGTGCTCAACCACCCGACTGCGATATCAGTCGGCTACACGCCGGTATTCCACATCCACACCGCGCAGTTCGCAGGCAGGATAACGGAACTGGTGGAGAAGAAGGACCCCAAGAGCGGCCAGGCAATGCCGGGCAAGCCGGAGTTCTTCAAGACCGGAGATGTCGGCGTGGTGAAGATACAGCCCCTGAAGAACGTCGTAACAGAAAAGTTCTCGGAGTTCCCGCCCCTGGGCAGGTTCGCCATCAGGGACATGGGCCAGACAGTGGCCGCCGGTGTCGTGCTCGAAGTCACTCCGAAGAAGCTTGAAGGTTGAGCGAATCTCTTTTTTTATTCTCTATTTTTTATCTATTTTTTATTTCTCCCTATTTCTATGTATCTGTTTCGTGCTCGTAATTCGCATCATTCTTAAACATTATGATACACATATTAAGCATGGTTAAAGAGACGCGGAGGGGCATCCATGAGAGAAGCCTTTCGGACAAGCCCCGGGCGAACTGGAAAAAATACCTGATAGCGCCGCTTCTTCTGGGAGCCATGGCTTTGGCTGACACGCCACGGAGCTTCGGATCGGATCCTTATCGCCGGCACCTGGCTGAGCGCGGTATCACGGACCGCGACATCAGAAAAGGTTTGACGTTCGATTCATGCCAGCTATTCATAGTCGGTGAGGGGTCGGATGCAGTGTCCAGAGTGATGAGGGGATACGGGGATTTCCTTGGCGCGACACTGGACCCGATACCTGGAAGCGACGGGAGGCTCCGCAGCACCATGCTCGTGAGCGAACTGGCGATAAAAGAGAAGGCCGATTCGGCAATCATTGATCTGAGATCCGGAATAACGCCAGAGGCGCGGAAAGCCATGGCGTCGGCAGCGGCCACCGGAAACCCCGACATCGCAATATTGGCTCTGACGCAGATACTGCCCGCGGCCCTGCAAAAGGGAAGCCACATCGAAGAGACGTATAACCAGATCCAGGGCAAAGCCGGAAGCAAAGCCGCGAACGAGTTCCTCCTGCGGGCGGTAGTCATGCTCACCTTTTTCGATTACGCGTCCACCAAGACGAGCGATTTCGGAAATGATTTCTTCGTCAATGCGGTGGTGCATGAGGCCGTGCATTGCGCCATCGAGGACTTCCGTACCAAGAAAGGCCTGCCGGAGGCCCATCATTACGACAGCGAGTCGATGGCTTATAGCGGAGAGGCCGCCTACGGCAGGAACCCCTGGGTATCGCTGGTTCATCTCGAGCAGTTGGCCAGGTTCAAGTACCTGAACGATGCCACAACAAAATACGGCATCGCATACGCGCCCCCGCAAAGCGATCTGCCCCGGGATTTTTTGGGCGCTTATGTTTTCATGTTCTATGATATCTATGGCGGCATCGCTAAGAAGACGGGCATCCATAACCCCATTGACCTCATAGGAAAATCAGGCGCACGGGTCAGGGAAGCCGCAAAAGCGAGCCTGGATGAGCAATCGCGGAGCACGTTCGGGACGGATTTCGACAATATCATCGCGCCAGAGGAGATAGCGAGGATAAAGGATGCGGCATTTAACTATGCGACCAAAGAATACGGCAGATGAGCCGCTCGTTTTCATCCGATAATTATCTCCTTCAGCATGCCTGCAATCTCCTTGGCGTCAAACGTGCCCTTGGTCTCCTGCATGACCTTGCCGACCAGGAAGAACAGGGATTTCTGGTTCCCTGCCTTGTAATCCAGAACCGCCTTCCCGTTCGCCTTCACGGCTTTCATGCACGCGTCCTTCAGCGCCGAGGAGTCCGCGCTTTTGAGCAGGCCGGAGTCCCTGGCGATATCAGTTGGCGTGAGCTTGCGCCCCTCTTTCAAGGAGTCAAGCAGCCGCACAAGCACCTGGTCCGCGGCATTGTCCGTTATGGAACCTGAGGAAAACAATCCGTAAAGCTCGCCCAAATGCTTCCCTGTGAGCCCGCTCTTCCTGAACGCCAGGTTGCTGAGGTTCAGCTTCCTTCTTAGAGGCCCGCGCATCCAGTTCGCGAGCTTCTGGGCGTCAAACGAGGCGGCTATGCTTTCATAGGCGTCTGCGAACTCTTTCTCTATCACAAGTACTGATGCGTCATCCTTGTTTATCCCGTACTGCTTGGCCAACCGTTCCGCCCTCGTGTCCGGCAGCTCGGCTACGTCCTTAGCCGCGTCAAGCCATTCCTCCTTGGTTATGAGTATCGGGGTGATGTCGGGGTCGGGAACATAGCGGTAGTCGTCCGCGGTCTCCTTCTTCCTC
>CAILMQ010000010.1 GCA_903835385.1 uncultured Microcaldota archaeon
CGCCTGCCCCTCCAACAGCGCTGCCGTTAGCGCTTGCGCCCGCGCCGTTTCCAGACACCGTGTTGTTCGCCGCGCCGTTGGCCGGAGCCGCGGGCTGCTGGCCCGTGCAGCCGAAAACCAATAATCCTGCCAAAATCATGACTACAATCAGTTTGTTCATATGATTCCCTCCCTGGATAAGATTTCCGCATGACATTTATAATGGTTGAGATGGAAATCCAAATGGTCATCATGCCCCTTGACATCTCGCGCAAACTGTTCGGCAAACGCATGAAGAATCCGCTCATCCTCGCGTCCGGAGTGCTCGGCGTGGCGAAAGCCGGGCTGGAATCAGTCGCTGAAAACGGCGCCGGCGCAGTTACCACGAAATCGCTTTCCCTGGAGCCGCGCAGGGGGCACGAGAGCCCCGTAATTATAGAGACCGAGTGCGGGCTGCTCAATGCCGTGGGCTATTCCAATCCTGGAATAGAAGGCGTGATATCCGAATTCACAGGGTGGAAAAGGGACGAGCCGCTAATAGTGAGCATAGTGGGAAAGGACGAGAAGGAATTCGCGCAGCTCGCCGCCAGGCTCGAACAAAACAAAAAAACGCTCAATTGCACTGCAATCGAGCTCGCGCTTTCCTGCCCGCACACGCCCGGATACGGGGTGATGGCGGGCCAGGCCGACCCGAAGGCCGCCGAAAAGATAACCAGGGCTGTGCGGAGCGAGACGAGGCTGCCCATAATAGCCAAGCTGTCCCCCAGCGTTCCTGGCGAGGTGGAGGCAGCGAAACTCGCCGAGAGGGCGGGCGCTTCCGCCATAAACATGGGCAATTCGCTCGGCCCTGGCATGAGGATAGACATAAACCGCGGCAGGCCGGTGCTCGGGTTCAGGATGGGCGGCATGAGCGGGCCTGCGATAAGGCCCATCGCGGTGAGATGCGTCTATGATATTTATGATGCGGTCAACATCCCCGTCATCGGGACCGGCGGCGTGAACACCGGCCAGGACGCCATAGAGATGATGATGGCGGGCGCTAGCTTTGCCGGGGTGGGGAGCGCGGTGTATTTCAGGGGCCCTGGCGCCTTCAGGAAAATAGAGGGCGAGATGCGCGCCTGGATGAAGGAAAGGGGGTACAAAAGGCTTGACGACCTGGTTGGTGTTGCCCATGAGTGAGGAATTTTCTCCCAAAATCCCTATGCAGACCGCAAGGGTCGCCAAAGTAGCCAATGAGAGCAGCAAGGTGAAGACCATAGAGCTGGACACGCGCCTCGTGTGCGAGCCTGGCCAGTTCCTCATGGTGTGGGTGCCGGGCGTGGGCGAGAGGCCCATGTCCATAGCGAACAACGACCCGCTCACGATCTCCGTGGCGAACGTGGGAAAGGTCAGCTCGGAGCTTCACAGGCTCAAGCCCGGCTCGCTCCTCTCCTTCCGCGGCCCGCTCGGCAAAGGGTTCAGGGTGCAGGACGGATGGAAATGCATACTCCTGGTTGGCGGCGGCTATGGCGTCGCGCCGCTTTACTTCCTCGCGAAAATGGCGACCTCCAATAATATCGAGACGCTCGCGGTCGTTGGGGCGCGCACTGCGAAAGACATCGTGTACGAGGACAAGCTCTACCTGGTAACCGCCGAGACGTTCGTCACGACAGATGACGGCTCGAAGGGCGCGAAGGGCAATGTGATGGTGGATGTGGGGCGGCTGCTTATTGACAAGAAACGCAAGCCTGCCGCCGTGTTCGCCTGCGGCCCTGAGCGCATGATGCTCGCAGTCGCAAGGCTGTGCCTGAAGCACGAGATTCCGTGCCAGCTCTCATTGGAGCGTTACATGAAGTGCGGCCTGGGCGTGTGCGGCTCCTGCGACCTGGGGGGAAAAAGCGTGTGCAGGGACGGCCCTGTGTTCGACGCCCTGGACGCGCTCGCCATTAAAGAGTTCGGCGAGTGGAAAAGGGACGCGAGCGGCGCGCGCAACAGGATATGACGCCCTGGGTTCACCTATCGATATTCCTTCGGCCACGGGCCCCGTTCTACCATCTTTTTGGTAGATACTTATTTATTTGTAGAGACGGATAGGACATCATGCAAGTGGAAGAAGCTGCGGGGATTCTCGCGAAGGGCGGGATGGTAGTGATTTACGACGGGGACGAGCGGGAGGGAGAAGCTGACCTCTGCTTCCACGCCGCTTCGGCATCGCCGGAGCGAATCCAAAGGCTGAGGAAGGACGCCGGCGGCCTGATCTGCCTCGCGCTGGACGGGAAAACCGCAAAAAAGTTCGGCCTGCCTTTCTACACGGACATACTTGCCGCCTCAAGGCACCCTATCGCGAAAATGGAGTGCAAGAAGGCGGCATACGGGGACAGGCCCGCGTTCTCAATCCCCGTGAACCACAAGAAGGTCTACACCGGAATCACGGACATAGACCGCTCTCTGACAATAAAAAAAATATCCGAGTTAATCGAAGCGGACCCGCGCGATATCCGCAGGCGCTTTGTGGACGAGTTTTACTCTCCGGGCCATGTTTTCCTTCTTATCGGCCGCGGCATAGAAAACAGGCACGGCCACACCGAGCTCACGCTGGAGCTTGCGAAACAGGCGGGATTGGTCGGGACAATGGTCCTGTGCGAGATGCTCGGCCCGGGCAAGGCGCTGGCGAAAAGCAGCGCCAGGGAATATGCAGAGAAGAACGGATTCGCGTTTCTGGAGGGAAAACAGTTATGGCCAAAATAGGAATCGTGGACACGATGTTCAGCCGCGTTGACATGGGCGCAATGGCGATTGACGAGATACGGAAGACTTATCCGGATGTCGAGCTTGTCCGCAGGACCGTGCCCGGAGTCAAGGACCTGCCCGTGGAGTGCAGGCGGCTTCTTGACTCGGGGTGCGATTCCTGCATGGCCCTGGGCATGGTCGGGGGCGCGCCGGTGGACCAGGTGTGCGCACATGAGGCGTCGGAGGGAATCCAACAGGCCAAGCTGCTCACAGGGAAGCATATCATAGAGGTGTTCGTGCACGAGAACGAGGCCTGGAGCGGAAAGGAGTTCCATGATATCTGCGAGAACCGAGCGAGGAAGCACGCGCACAACGCCGTGCTGCTGGTAACCAGGCCCGAGACCCTCGTGCAATACGCGGGACATGGAGTGCGCCAGGGGAAGGAGGATGAGGGCCCTGTGGAAAAGGGGGAATCGCCGGTGCGCGTCGCCATGGTTGTTTCTGAATTCAACCGCGAGATAACCGAGGTGATGGAGGAGCGGGCGCTGGAAACCATAAAGGAACTTGATGGCGTTGAATTCGCGGGCAAAATTGCCGTGGCAGGGGCGTTCGAGATTCCGCTTGCGGTTAAGAAACTGCTAATGGACAAGGGCGTGGACGCGGTCGTGGCGCTTGGCGCGGTCGTCAAGGGCGACACGGGCCACGACGAGGTGATAGTGAAGAACGCGGCGAGGCAGCTCGGGGACCTGGCCTTGGAATACCGCAAGCCAGTCGGCCTCGGAATCATAGGCCACGACGCGGAATATGACGCGGCGGAGGAGCGGGCGGAGGAGTACGCGGAGCGGGCTGTGAAGGCCGCGGCCGGCCTTGCAAAGGTGCTGCGCTCATGAGCGTGAAAAAAATAGCCGAAGCCCTGTTCCCGACCAGATTCGGAAGGTTCAGGATTTTCGCATTCACTGATTCTGCCAAACGGAGCCATATCGCGCTCGTGCGCTGTACAAACGGCGGGGTGCCGAATGGCGCGATACCCGTGCGCATACACTCCAAATGCCTCACCGGCGACACGCTCGGGTCGCTGCGGTGCGACTGCAGGGACCAGCTGGAGACCGCGCTCTGCTATCTCGGAGGCCAGAAATGCGGCATATTGCTCTACCTTGACCAGGAGGGCCGCGGCATAGGGCTGGCGAACAAGATACGGGCGTACGCGCTCCAGGACCAGGGGCTGGACACCGTGGAGGCCAACGAAAGGCTGGGATTCGCCGAGGACCTGAGGAGCTACAAGGCCGCGGCGGACATGCTCAAATCGCTCAATGTGAGAAGGATAAAGCTAATCACCAACAACCCGCACAAGATAACGCAGATGCGCAGATACGGGATAAGCGTGGAGTGCAGGATACCGCTCGTGATGAAATCCACCAGGTATAACCGGAAGTACCTGTCCACAAAAAAGAACAAGATGAACCACATGCTGGGATGATGGCAACTAAAAGTTGCCATACGTAAACTTTAAAAGTTTACATGTGTAAACTATATTTATGAGAATCACGAACGAATCGGTGTTCGCAGCGCTGTTCGGAACGGAGCTGAAGAGAAAAGTGCTCGCGTTCCTGGGGTCCAACGATGAGGCGCTTACCGAACGGGAAATTGCAAGGCGCCTGAGGGTCAGCCACACCGCGATAAACAAGGTGATGAAGCAGCTTTTGGAAATGAACGCCGTGGAATGCATGTCCATCGGCAAGGCGCTTGTATGGCACCTGAACGAGAAGTCGTTCACATATCAGAAGATAAAAGATTATGTGGAACTGGCGCTCCTGACACCGCTTGGATACGTAAAAGGCCTGGTAGCTGATGGAGTGAAGCAGGAGATGGAACAGATTAACGCGAACAAGCAGCCGGGGAACGAAAAGTTGGGGAAAAGGCTTTTCCCACGGATCGAAGCTGCGTATATCTACGGTTCGGTGGCGTCCGGCAATGCAAAGCCTGACAGCGATGTTGACGTACTCGTCCTGTTAGAAAAGGACTTTCGCAATGGGGAACTTCGGGAGCGGCTCGAGAAAAAGGTCGGGGAATCCCTCATGGAAAAGACCGGGAATTTTGTTTCTTTCAACGTGTATTCCCAAGAGGCAGTCCGCCAGAACGAACCGCATTGGCTGAAAACGGCGATAGAAAAAGGGATAAGGGTGTACTGATGGACGGAAGAGTCAGGAATATCCCGCAGGAAAAGTGGCGGTCTTTCTGGGCCAGGGCGGAGAGTTTCCATGAAGGGTTGGAATCCGTGCGCCCGAGCCGCGATGATGCGTGCGTCAGCATGGCGGTTCATTGCAGCATAGCGGCACTGGACGCGCTCACGGTCTTTTTCCTGAAAGAAAGGTCTGCGGGCCAGAACCATTTCGAAGTCGTCCCGCTTTTGAAAAAGATGACGGCGAAGGACGAGAGCGCAAAAAAACAGGCCGAGGATTCGTTCCGCCAGCTTGCGAACCTGAAGATGGTGGCGGAATACGACGACCGCAATGCCAGCAAGACCGAGGCTGACAAGGCGATGGCACTTTGCGAAAAGATTTACAGGTTCGTGGAATCCGAGCTGAAGTCGGCGGGTGCCTTTCCTTGAAAAAAAACGATGAAAAATTCATGCGCGTGGCGCTTTCGCTCGCCCGCAGGGGCAGGACCAGCCCGAACCCGCGGGTCGGCTGCGTGATAGTGAGGGGGGGAAAAATAGCGGGTGTTGGTTACCATAGGAGAGCCGGCCTTCCGCATGCTGAAATCGAGGCGCTGCTTGACGCGAAAAATAAAAACAAACCCGTTCGCGGAGCGGTGATGTACCTCACCCTTGAGCCGTGCTGCAAGGCGTACCCCGGCAAGCGGACCCCGCCCTGCACGGAAGCGGTCCTGAAGTCTCGTGTCTCGCGCCTCGTTATTGCCATGAAGGACCCGAACCCGAAGGTTGGCGGCGCGGGAATCTCGTTTTTGAGGAAGAACGGCGTGGAAGTTGATGTGGGGCTGCTGGAAGCGGAAGCCCGCGGACTGAACATGCCGTACATGAAATGGATGACGAAGCGCGTACCCTACGTGGCGATGAAGATGGCCATGAGCGCGGACGGGAAGATAGCGACGAGAACTGGAGATTCGAAATGGGTGAGCGGCGAAAAGTCCAGGCTGCTCGTGCACCGCATGCGCTCGGAATTCGACGCGGTCATGGTCGGCGCCGGAACTGTGAAGATGGATGATCCGCGGCTCACGGCGAGAACAAAGGGGGCGCACCAGCCGATGCGCATAATCGTTGATTCGGATCTTTGTTTGGACACGAAGGCCAGGTTCATGAGGAATCCGGAGAGCGTAATTATCGCGACCACCGAACACGCAAAAAAACAAAAAAAGAACGCCGTCTCGAGATTCGAATCGCTCGGAGCGCGTTTGTTGTTTTGCGGGAAGCATGACGTTGATTTGAAGGCGCTAATGCGGAAGCTGGGAAAGCTCGGCATCCAGTCCGTCCTCTTGGAAGGCGGGAGCGAGCTCAACGGCTCGGCAATGGAAGCGAAAATCGTGGACAAAATTTATTTCTTCATCGCCCCGAAAATAGTGGGCGGAAAGGACGCGAAAGGACCAATCGGAGGCAAAGGAATCGAGAAAATGGCTAGTGCCATGCCTCTGGAAAACATGAAAATGGAAAAAATAGGAAATGACTGGCTCCTGTCCGCAGAACTCTAGCCGCCGGTCGCAGTGCTGCCGTTTTGGGCGGGTGGCGTGCCAATGGTTATGTTGCCGCTGGTGAGGTTCCTGAAGGTGCCGAACGATTCGACCGAGCGCATCACGAGCCATCCATCGCTCTCCACCGTGCCGACCTGCTCCCAGTAGGTGCCGAAGCCGGCATAGGACAGGGCGTCGGAAGACAGCACAATCGCCGGAACCGCAGTTATGTTGTACTTCTTGAGCAGCGCCTTGCCCTGAGTGGAATTAATGGCGTATGTGGTCCTGTTGGCGAACACCATGCCAATCTGCTGCTTCAGGCCCTCGTAGTGCAGGCTCACGTTGTAGCACTCGGTGCAGCTGGGGTCCGCGAGCTCTATGAGCGACACCCTGCCGACGATTGAGCCGCTCGTGAAGTCCGCATATGGCGGGTATATGTTCCTGTAGACGTACCAGCCATCCTGTTCCACGGTGCCATAACTGGACCATGCGCCTGCAATCGGAGAATACGCACCGGCGTCTGGCGAGAGGAGAAGGGTGGGCACCTTCGTGATGTTATACTTGGCGATCAGCGCCTTGGCCTCCGGTGAATCAGAGCCGTATACCGAGCTGTTCCCGATAACCATGCCGACCTGCGGCCCGGCGAGGCTCTGCGTCATTCTCGAGACGTTGACGCAGTCCGGGCAGTTGGATGCCCGTATCTCAACCACGTCCACGATGCCGACCACGGTGTTGTTCTGCAGGTCGTAATACGGGGGGATCGCGCCGCGGTAGACCAGCGCGCCGTCTGATTCCTTGGTGCCGAGATTGGCCGTCCATATGCTTGTGAATGAAGCCGATGACGACGACTCATTTGATAGCACAAGGGCCGGCAGCCGCTTTATTGAGTATTGGGATATGAGCGCCTGCGCCTCTGGCAAGCCCGCGTCGAGCACCGTGATTTTCGCAACGCTCATGTTGAACTGCGACGCGACCTGCTCCAGCTGGAGCATGAGGGATTCGGCAGCGTTGCAGTTCTTGCACCTGGTGTCGTTAATCAGCGTTATGCTGAACGCCGGGGTCTTGTTCACCGGCGGCACCGCGATGGGCGTGACGTTGAAATTGGGCTGGGACTGGACCTGCGGCTGCGGGGCGGCCAGGAAAAGCGCGTAGGCCGCGTAGCCGACGATTATGCCCGCAACGATGCAGAGCAAGATTGGCACGAACGCGCGCTCCATCGGTGCGGCAGGAGCCGGTTTGCTGGTTCCGGAAGGCTTCCCCTCAGGCGCTTTGCCGGTTTCAGAAGGCTTCCTCTCAGGCGCTGTAACGCTCTCTCCCATGGTAATCATCCTGGATGAGATAGCTTACGAAGCCTTTAAAAACATTTTACCATAGAAGAGCCCTATACACATCCACTTATCTTGATGAAAATCATTTCTGTGATTGCATGACAGACGATGCCGAGGGGTTCGACGCCCTGCAAACGAAGATAAAGGACCTCGAGACGCGCAAGATGGAGCTTATCGAGCGCATCAAATACCTCACCCGCAGGGTCAGGTACAAGAAGTTCGAGCAGAAGGCCCTTGAACCGTACCTTGAGCAGACGAGGGGCGTGCAGATAATGCCGCTGCGCAAGCGCAGGAACATGGTGGAGTTCAGGATAGCCACCGCGGCATACACGCCGAGAATGGAAAAGGAGCTGCTCAAGGAAGTGAAGAAGCTAGACGAGCAGCTGGCCGGCGTCCGCGAGGTGGAGCGGGCGAGGCGCAAGAAGCAGTACGTGGACCAGGACATCGAGCTGGGCGAGAAGGAGATGGCTGACATCGAGAACGCGCTCAAGGACGTGCGCGAGAAGCTCCGGGTGCTCTACGACGATGCGAAAGCCGCCAGGATGGTGGCCAAGAGGAGCGCGGTCGCGGCTGCCGCGGCTGATGAAGACATGGTTGCCCTGGGGGACCTGGCGCTCATCGAAAAGAAAGAGAGATGAGCCCCGAATTGGCAGGAACCGCTTATCAGAGGTAAATTCCCCATATGATAGCGGCAGCGCCGAGCAGCCAGCAATACCAGGAGAACACGCTGAGGTCGCCTTTTTTCAGGAAGCCCAGCAGGAAATCAATTGACGCATAACCAACCACGGCGGCCGCCGCCACGCCCAGAAGCGTGGGTCCGAAATCCGGCATCACGAAGGCCGCATGGCGCGCCTCGAAAGCCGCGGCGCCGAGTATGGCCGGGATGGAAAGCAGGAACGAGAAGCGGGCGGCCTCCTCCCTCCTGATGCCCAGAAGCATGCCGGTGGCGATGGTGGAGCCGGAGCGGGATATTCCGGGCGCGACCGCTATTCCCTGGGCGATTCCGATTGCGAATGCGGAGGCGGGCGCGAGCTTCGCTTTTTCCTTGGCGAATCGCGTGCAAAAAAGCACGATTCCGGTTATTATCAGCGCCACGCCTATTGCCGCGACGTTGGAAAAGAACGACTCGAAAAAGTCATGGAGCGCGAAGCCGATTATGGCGGTGGGTATGGACGCGAGCGCCAGGTATGCGAGCAGGTCCTTCCTGTGAATGAGCCGGATTATGTCGTCGCGCATGTACACGGTTACGGCGAGCAGCGTGCCCAAATGGAGCGCGATGTCGAAAAGCACGGGCGGGCTGATGCCCATGAGCTTCTGGAGCAGTGCCAGATGCGCGGAGCTGGATACGGGGAGCCACTCGGTGACTCCCTGCACGAGCCCGAGAATCAATGCGTCAAGATAACCGACCATGCGTTCCACTTTGAAGCCGCATGATTAAATGATTAGCGTGCAGCCGCCCGTGTCGAACGCGGGACGGGTGCGCGGAAAACGAACGCACGGGACGCGTGTGGTTTTGATGCAGAGTTCAGATACGGAGGGACCTCGCGAGCACCAGGCAAACAGGGGACGAGCGACCTTAAGAACACTGGGGAGAAGCGATGTAGAACCGAACTGATGAGAATGCACGAGTCAAATAACGAGGGACCTCGCGAGCGCTGATTAAAACTGAAGACGAGCGATTCTAGGAAGACTGGAGAGAAACGATGATTTACCGCACTAATGAGTGAGCGTAAGTTTACTGGAGCGCCTTGACTTCCCAGATGAACTTGTCCCTCGAGGTCACGGCCTTTATGCTCAGGTCTATGCGGTAGTTGTTCTCCTTTATCACCGCAAGCAGCTTGCGCACTATGTCGCGGTTCACCGGGTCGGTGTTCACCCAGGAGCAGGACTTGCGCGTGACTATGCAGTCCGTGATGACCGGTGCGTCGTGGCTGGACACGCCGGCCCCCTTTATCTTGGAGAGGATTTCAGCCTCGTTGAACGCTTCGCCCATGGAATGATGAATATACGGAACGGTTTAAATGCCTTAGGCCCGGGAAATCCATCTTAAGTCAGACGGAAGGCACGGCTTTCTAGCGAACGGCGAACCGTTCGCTGGAACCCAGGGAGCCGAGCTCCCTAGGTTAGCCGTTGGATGAAAGGGCCGCGCTACGTCATGGTGACCGTGGAAATCCACCCGGACAATGCTTATAAATGGCCTTTCCGGCAAACATTCATGAGAGTAACACGGGCCTGGAAGTTCCGTCTCTATCCGGACAAAGAACAAAAACAGAAACTGCAGGCGCATCTGTGGCTTGCCAAAAATCTTTGGAACGACGGGTTAGAACTTGCCAGGCAGATATACGCGGAGTACGAGAAATTCCCGACAAGGCAGACGTACCAGGAAATGAGCAAGAATTCAGGGTTATACTCTTTGGCATCGCAGGATGTTCTCAGGCGCCTGAACAAGGCAATTTTTGGAATGGTTGCACGCAGGAAGAAAGGCATAAACGCAGGATTCCCGCGCTTCAAAAACATGGACAGGGTAAAGTCCCTGACCTATTCTCAATCCGGCTTCTCTCTCAATGGAAAGAAACTCAAAGTAACTCCGTTCGGAGAAATCAACATCAGGAAGCACAGGGGAATTGAAGAGGGAAGGGGACAAATGGTTTGCAATCTTCACGACAGAAACTGATAAGCCGGTTCCTCCAAGAAAAGAAGAAGCCCGATTGGCATAGATATGGGCTTGATGACTTTTGCAACCCTTTCAAACGGGGAGAAAATCAACAAGCCCGGGCACTTCAAAATCTACGAAGATAAACTAGCAGAAGCGCAAAGGAAGCTATCAGGGAAAAAAAAGGGTAGTAAGCACAGAAGAAAGGCAAAAATACAAGTCGCAAGAATCCACTCGAAGATAGCTGACACAAGAAAAGATTGGCTGCATAAAACGGCCAATAATCTCATCTCATGATACTCCATGATTGCATTGGAACACCTGGATGTGCAGGGTATATCGGAAGAGCACGGCAGGGGAACAAGCGATGCAGGATGGAGCATATTCACGAATATAATTTCCTACAAGGCTGAAAGTGCCGGTTGCGAAGTGGTATTCGTGAATCCGAAGAATACGTCCAATGATTGCAGCAGGTGTGGAACCTGTGTGCTAAAGGAACTGCACGAACGGCAGCATAACTGCCCTTCCTGCGGCCTGAGCATAGGCAGGGACCATAACGCCGCCATCAACATACTCACAAGAGCTACCGATGGGACGTCGGGAAGTAACGCTTCTGGAGACGGAACGCTCGTTCCGTCATTGAAGGAAGAAAAAGAAGCCCATGGCTTTAGCCATGGGTAGTTCACAGATGCTACGGCGCGGACGGCAGTATTAAAAGCAGCGAAAGCGTAATTAGTCATACGTGATGACCTGAACAACCTCTGAGATGCCTTCCGCAATTTTCCAGGGAGGCATTGGTGAAGACACCAACAGCGTCTGAATCTATTTCGGCCTGGCCTTGATTGCCATGACGGCCCATATGCTCTCGAAGAAGAAGTCCTGCCGCCCGGCGAACCTGACGTGATAGCCGAGCGATTTGAGCGCCGAGCGCGTCTTGCGCGGGCCGTTCAGGCTGCTCTGGAGCAGGACGAGGGTTCCGCCACTTTTCATGCGGTTGTCGAACTCGTTTAGGAACCGCTCAAGCACCTTCCTGCCGTCTTTGCCCCCGTCGAACGCGAGGTTGAGCGGGCCGCCCACGCGCTCGTTGTATTCCGTCGGCAGGTAGGGAGGGTTGAAAATGATGCCATCGAACTTCCCTTGCACAGAGCTGAAAAAATCCGAGACCAGAAAGCGCGCGTTCGCGATTCCGTTTCTTTTCGCGTTTTCAGTTGCACATGCGACCGCCTCGGGGCTGATGTCAACCCCGACCACCTCGTTGCCCGGGTTCGCCTTCGCGTTGGCGAGGGCGGAGAGCCCGCTGCCCGTGCCCATGTCCAGAATCCTGCCCTTGAGGCCGGATGCGTATTTGGCGAGCAGCAGGGAATCCTCTGCCGGCTCGTACACCGACTCCTTGACCAAAATGCTGACGCCTTCGTAAATTGCGGTTTCCATATGGGGAACTGTTGGCAAATCCTTTTTTAATAAGAATTGAACACTACCAAAATCATGGTAGACGAACTTCTTCTGTTTCTTCTCAGGAACAACGCCCACCGCTCTGCGGCAAGGCTCACCACCACGGAGATTGCCGCAACGCTGGGGATGTCCCAACAGAACGTGTCCAGGAGGCTGCGCGTGCTCGAGAAGGAGGGCAGGATAAGGAGGGGCGCTTCCGGCATAGCGCTCACGGACGCCGGGGTTGCGGAGATGAGGGATTTGCTTGCGATGATGCAGAACGCCTTTTCAGCCAGGCTTGAGATGCGGGGCGTGATTGCGGACGGCCTCGGCGAGGGAAAATTCTATTTGTCCAAGAGCGGATACGCACGCCAGATGGAGGAGAAGTTCGGGTTCGCGCCCTACCCGGGCACCCTGAACCTGAAGCTGGATGGCGATGAAGCCGGGAAAAGGAGGCGCCTGCTCCAGATGGAGCCCGTGGTCATAGCCGGCTTCACGGAAGGCGGCAGGCGCTACGGCAATTTGTTCGCCTACAGGGCAAAGGCCGACGGCGTGGACTGCGCAATCGTCGTGCCCCTGAGGACCCACCACGGCCAGGACGTGATTGAGCTTACGGCCGCAGTGAACCTGCGCAAGCGGCTGAAGAAGAAGAGCGGGGACGAAGTGGTGCTGAGGATAGGGTAGGTGCATGCAATGGAAACCACTCCTTCCGGAGCCGGCACTCCGGCCCCCGGCCCCCTGGTTGAAGACGAGATTGTCAGGAAACTCATGCCCAGGATAAGAAAGCTGGCCGAGC
Organism: uncultured Microcaldota archaeon; assembly: GCA_903835385.1. Classification (GTDB taxonomy): domain Archaea; phylum Micrarchaeota; class Micrarchaeia; order Anstonellales; family Bilamarchaeaceae; genus CAILMQ01. The sequence continues at coordinate 12,581 of CAILMQ010000010.1, forward strand.
GGCTGATTGAAGCGAAGAAGGATAACAGGTTCATATTGCTCCGCTTCCACCACGACGCGGACGGCATCGCGGGCGCGCTGGCGCTTTCCGAAGTGCTCAGGTTCCAGGCATACCAGCAGAATTCCGCCGTGTATTCAGTGAAGGACGCGGTGAAGGACCTGGCCTCCCTCTCCCATGAGGGCAGGCCGCTGGCGGTCCTGCTGGACTTCGGCATGAACCGCGAGAGCGAGGAGGGGCTCAGGCTTCTCAAGGCCGCGGGCGTGGAACTCATGATGGTTGACCACCACCCGCCTTCGGGCGAAGCGATTGCCATGGCGGACTGTGCGCTAACGCCATGGGAGGTTTCCGCCACTTCCAATACCTCCAGGTACGTCGCGGGCTACCTTGCCTCTGAAATCGCGAGGGCCATGGGCGGGGCAACGGAAAGATACGCGCGCATCGCCTGCGCAGGGGACAGGAGCACGCTGCTGGAGGCGGACGGGGAGGACAGGAAGGCGGCGCTGGTGCTGGATTACCTGGCCGCCCATTCCGGGTTCGGAAACAACCTGAAATTCTACAAGAACGTGCTCGCAAAGGAGGAGCTTTTCACGTCCATCGCAGTCCAGGCGCAGGAGTCCATAGACGAGGCCGCTGAAAAGGCGCTGGCCGGGGCCAGGCATGCGAAGGAAGGGGGGGTCAGGATATGCACTTTCAGCCTCGCGAACGTGGTGCGCAAGGGCGAGTGGCCGCCTTCGGGCAAGGTGACCACGCGGGTCTTTGACAGGATGAAGGAGGGCGGGCCGCTGCTGTGCATGGGCTACACCGACCGTTCCATAATAATGAGGCTGAACGACGACGCCGTCGCGGCGGGCCTGAGCGCCACTGTGCTTGCCGAAAGGGTGAAAAACAGCATGGCTGATTTCGTGGATGGGGGCGGCGGCCATGCGAAGGCCGGCGCGCTGCGGGCGAGGCAGGGGTTTGTTAAAGAGGTCCTGAATGGAATTGTGAGAGAAGCCGGCGCAGTGGTAAAGAAGCGGGGCGAAAGGGAATAAAAACCCTTCCATGCGAATGCCCTCTTAACAACGCAAATTCGATTCCGGGAGGCGGAGCCATATGGTAACCGGGCAGAAAAGAGAGTTCGTGACTGACTTGTACAGGACGCACGCGGCCAGGACATACGGCCGCAGGGGGACCATGACGCTGAGGGTGACAGGCCTTGAACCGGTGCTGAGGGAGGCGACCAAAAGGAACCTGGCAGTAATTGAAAAGAGAATGCCGGCTGCCGAGTTCCAAAGATTCAAGGAGGAAAGGGCAGGGACTCCGGATGTGGTATGGAAAAAAGTCGTTGAGCTGGGGCTTGAAAAGGACCAGCTTGCCAAGAGGGTAATAACCATGTCCCTCGGCAACCCGAGCCGCTATGATGATTATCCGCCAAACCGCGATTTGTACGAGTGCCTTGGGCAAATCAGCTCGGACCCGGCCAAAATGAGGGTGAGCTCAGGCTACACGGCCTCATTCGGCTACCCGCCGCTTCTCAGGAAGCTGCAGAGGGTTAATCTTTCGGACCCGCAGAGCATCCGTAAGAATCCTGATAAATTCAAGGATGTACGGGTGTACATGACAACCGGTTCCAGTTTCGGCAGCGGGCTGGTCATGGGACCCATGCTTCTTACTCCTGAGCATGTTGTCTGCCTGCCTGACTGGACGTACATCAGCCACATGGCAGCCGCATTCGCACGCAACGCGCACGTGGAAAGCTATGATTGCAGGGATGACGGCAGGCCTGATGTGAAGAACCTGGAGGAGGCGCTGCGAACGCAGCAGCGGGACAGGAGGATACGGGTGGTGGTTTTCACGCCCATCGGGAATCCGAACGGCGCCACCATGACGGAAGCGGACATTGTGGAGCACCTCCGCACGGTCGAGAAATGCACGACCGACATGCCCATACTCACTGTCATAGATGTCGCCTATGAGGCGTTCAGGAGGGATGGGAAGCCGCTTGACCCGATTGAGATTGCGATTGACAACAACATCAATACCCCGATAGCGGTGCTGGATTCGGGCTCCAAAGGGCTGGGCGTGTGCGGTTGGCGGCTGGGCAAGACCGCCATCCACTGGCCTGAGAAAGTGTTCCCGGATTACAGGCACGATTTCTTCCTCGCCTTGGAGAACGACATACTGCCGACCCTGGGCGTGGTCGGCATGCCGGAGCAGCTGGCGCTGGACATGTTCCTGGACAGGCTCTCGACGGATCCCGAGGTGATGGCGAGGACAGTGGAGTTTTTTGAAAGGAGGCGGAAACTCATCAACGAGAACCTCCTTCATATGGCAACTGAGCTTGGCGAGTTAAAGGGGAGGTTCTATATGTCTCCGTACTACTTGCACAGCGGCAGGAGAAGGGATGTTGACCCGGACACGCTGGCGTCATTTTATTTGCAGGGCGGCTTCACGAAACTCAGCGAGCGGAATGGCAGCGGCCACAACCAGGTGGTGTCGTTCGGCGAGTATGCATTGGAAACCACGGGAGTTCCCATCGTGGACTGCGTGCCGAGCCAGTCCTTCCTTCCCAGGAAGAGATGGGAAAAACATCCGGCCATGATGAGGGTTACCGGCCTTACCAACGAAGAAGAGACGGAAGCGTTCCTCGGAGCAGTGACCGCCTTCGCGAAGTTCCTTGGCTAGGCACTTCAGCGCCCCTGCCACTGCGCCTCTTCCACCCGCTTTTTCCTGTTCACTTCCCTGGCCATGACGAAAAGCAGGTCGCCGAGGCGGTTGAGGTAGGCTATGACCTGCGGGTCGGCCTTCTGCTTTCCTGAAAGCGCGACCACTGCGCGCTCCGCCCGCCTGCAGACCGTGCGGCAAAGATGAAGCAGCGAAGCGGTTTTGGAGCCGCCGGGAAGTATGAAATGATGGAGCGCTGATAGCTGCGCCTCCATTTTGTCTATCTCGCGCTCGAGCTCGGAAACCCTTGCCGGGTTTATCCTTCTTGAGAGCCTGCCCTTGCCAGCACCCGAGAGTTCGGCGCCGATTACGAACAAATCCTTCTGGAACTCCTTTAGCGCTCTCGTGTGCTGTTCGTCCTCTGAAAAGGCAATGGCCACGCCGAGCAGCGCGTTGAGCTCGTCCACCTGGCCGAGGGCCTCTATGCCAGGGTCGTCCTTCCTGACCCTTTTGCTGTTGAGCGAGCCGGTCTCGCCCTTGTCCCCGCGCCTGGTATAGATTGGCATGATAGAATGAGCCAGGCAAGGATTTAATGTTTTTGCGTGCAAATACATGTTACGAGGCGGGCAGCATGGCTGATGAAACAAAACGCGCAACCCAGGCGAAACACTTCGTGCTTACGCTCACCGGCTCCCGGGATACGAGAAGGAGGCTGCTCGAGGGCAAAGGCAATGTCGTGGACTTTTTCAGGTCCAGGGGCGCGGACCCTGTCTCGGTAATGCCTGATTTCGGCGGCTACCGCAACCCGCTTATGGAAGCGCATCTTAGAGCGGAAGGGACGGTTGTGCAAGGAGTCGTCGAGTCCTTGACCAGGCGCGCCGGCAGGTACGGAGTTCCTTTCCGCGTGGTTGTGGAAGAGAAACCGGACAGTGCGGCCAGCAGCCACTAAAACCCGTAAAAAGATACATTTAAATACAGTTTCTGGCACTATATATACAGGTGTTATTGCATGGTTACAAAGACGAGAGATGGTTCAGCGCAGAAGCCGCCGGTGATGGGGCAACCCAAGCCGCCGGCAGCCAAGGCGTTTGCGAAAGCTGCGAAGAGGGTAAGGCACAAGTTTATGACTCCGTATGACATGATAACCCATGACGGCCCGATAAGCGTGAAAACAGCCATCGGATGCGGGCATAACTCGGTGGTTGTGGATGTTACGAACGTTGATATGCAAACCGCGAGAATGATAGGGGGCCTGCATGACATTGCCGAACTTGAGGGCGATGCGGCGAAAACGGCCGTTAGCATGAAAACAGGCATTGCACTCGGACAGAACTCGCTTGTAGTGGATGTCACGGGCGTTAAAATGAGAATTGCGAAAATACTCACGGGCCTCATAAGGTGCGTGGCGACTCTCGAATCGTCCTTCACCGCCCCTTCGCCTCCAGCTCCGGAAGGCGAAACCGTGCAAAAGCCGTAAAACGATACATTTAAATATACTTTCAAACACTATATACACAGGTGATTCGATATGGTCAAGAAGAATATTAAGGCGACCAGGAAAAAGTGCACCTGCAAAAAGCCAACCGGCGTCATCGGCTCTGTTGTGAGCTGGGTGAGGGAAAAGGCCGGGATAGACACTGGCTGCTACTGCAGCTGAAAAAATTAATTCTCATTCTGTAATCGTTTCCCGATTTCGGGAAGAAGTTTCCCATCCGAAAGGATGGGAGTTTCTCTATTTCTCCGTGAAAGGGCCGTTGGGCTCGTCTTCTGTTTAGCGCTAGCGTTATACGTCTGTTTTCTCATTATCCGATAATTCGTCACTTCTCTCCAATGTTCCATGGGCACGTTCGTCTCAGGTTTGGCCAATGCTCCGTGAGTCGTCCGGTGTCTTACCCCGCCCAAGCCACCCGAAAACGCAATCAGATTGTCTTCTTCCCGTTTTCCTCTATGTGGATGCAGTTCACGGGGCAGCTCTGGGCAGCGTCGCTGTTGCATCCCGCCTTCGGGACATCCAATGTGAATTTGTCCCCTGCGGGCTTCGCCCCTTTCAAGTGCGATTTGCCGTCATCGCCCATTTCCCATGAATCCGGGCACACTGCCGCGCATGCGCCGCAGCCTATGCAAACCGAGCGGTCGTGTATTATTTTCACTGCCATAAGCTCACTGGAAAGGATAATCTGGTATTGGTTTTTAATTGGTTCGGGCTGTTCATCCACATAGGTACGTATTTCTGACACACGTTTTCCCATTATATATTATTAGTGTGGATTAGAATGCAGAGGTTAGAGGTCGTGGAGAAGGTCAGAATGACTCAGGGATACCGGTTTGTGCTACCAATAGTGCTGTTCCCCCTATTCCTAAGCATACTTTCCCTCACGCAGCTCGTAAACATCAGCCATATTGACGGGCTCAAGGACGACTTCTCCAACCTCCTGCTCCAGGTCGTGGAAGGGAACAATATCACTGACGTCCCCTACGCCATAATTGACAAGCAGGACGGCCAATGGGCGCAGGTCAATGCCACCCTGCCAAACGGGAACGGCACGCTGGTCGTATCCGCTGCCAACGATTCCTCAGGGTATGCCGATATAGACGTGTTCCTCAATGCCACAGGCCAGGCGGTTCCAGAAGAAAACAACACCGGCACCCCTCCCGGTTATCAGGACATCGGCGATTTCCTCAACCAGTCCAATGCCCAGAACTCCAGCGGGAACAGCACCGGTGCAGATTCCGGTTATGTGGATATCGGGGATTTCCTGAACCAATCCAACATCACACTCAACCAGACCGCCAACGGCTCCTCGGGATACGTGGATATCGACAGGTTCCTCAATGCCACGAACCAGACCAATCCGGGCCAGTGGCAGCCGGGCTCGTTCGAATCCGTCGGCGTCGGAAACGGGAGAAACCATATGCGCGGGTCGAAGGAACTCATGGGGATTTCCTTCAACGGCTCTGCGGCCGAAATAGGCGCTGACGCATATGACATGCTCGCAAGCAATGCCAGCGTCAGGCTGATTGTACGTGGGGGAAGCGGATTTTCGCAAGCCGGCAGGAACATCAGCGTGGTGAAATCCGTTCCATCCCGAGGGCTGACCGTGCTTACCATGGACAAGCGCTCGCTTTCCTCCCTGATTCAGGCAGGGGCAGGCACGATTTACCTGGACACACAGGTGTCGGTGTCGCTCAACAACGGCATCCCGATAATACGCGCAGACACGGCTGCGCAGGATTTCAACCTCACTGGCCAGGGAGTGGCAATCTGCCTCCTGGACACCGGCGTGGACCACAGCGCACCGCAGTTCGGAGGCAAGGTGAGCCAGGGCTACGACATCGTGAACAACGATTCCGACGCCATGGACGACAACGGCCACGGCACGTTCATGGCGTCCATAATCCACTCCATGGCCCCTGGAGCGCTCATCATACCCGTCAAGGTGCTGGATTCCTCAGGCCATGGCTATTCGTCCGACATAATAGCCGGCATTGATTATTGCAGGCAGGCAGCCGCAGGGCAGAACGTCAGGATAATATCCATGAGCTTCGGAGGCGGGAACTTCACCGGATATTGCGATTCCGACCCCCTGGCAATGGCCGTGGAGGACGCGTACGATGCGGGAATCCTGCCGGTCGCGTCGTCGGGCAATGGCGGAGGCGACGCAATCACCCTGCCTGCATGCGCAATGAACGCGACCGCAGTGGCCTCCACTACGAATTCGGATTCAGTCTCCTCCTTTTCCAGCATGAACGCAATGGTGGACCTGCTGGCGCCGGGCGAGGGCGTCACGATGGAAGGGCTGGGAGGCCCGCAGACCAGGTCCGGAACCTCCATCAGCGCCGCGGACGTCTCGGGCGCGGCAGCCCTGCTCATGGAAAGCGAGCCGGAACTGGGCCCGGACGGAATAGCCCAAAGATTCAGGACAACCGGAATCCTCATCCCCTACGGGGGCGCAACATACCCGCGCATTGACGTGCTCAACGCGGTGATGGGCAACGTCACTGGCAATCCAGAGAATCCGGTGCTGAACGAGTCCAACGGAACCGGAACCAACAACTTCACAATCGCGTCCTGGTCCAACACCTCGCTGGACAGGTGCATGAACATAACCATAATCAACACCACCGCGACAAGCCAGACAAACTTCCCGGCATTGGTCAACCTGACATATGATTCCCACATGCTGGCCGACTATTCGGACCTGCGGTTTTACAGCGCAGGGTGCAATGCCGGCGGCTCGCTCATGGACTACGAGATAGAGAATTACACCGCGACAAACGCCCTAATCTGGGTGCGCATCCCGACGCTCAACGCGGCGAACACCACGATTTCCGTGTATTACGGCAACAACACCGGGGTAGGTTCGGGGCAGAACCCCACCGGGGTATGGGACTCCAGCTTCAAGGGGGTGTGGCACATGCAGAACGCCAATCCCCCTGACTCCACCGCGAACAACAACGACGGAACCGGAACCGGGGACACGCTGATGGCCACCGGTAAGATAGATGGTGAACTCGGTTTCGCGGGAACCGCCACGAGTTATGTCAACTGCAGCAATGGCGCGTCTTTGCATTCGGATACCCAGATTACCGTGGAGACCTGGGCGAATTCCAGCGCCACCAAGGTCACCAATTGCAAGGTACTGGCCAAGGGGTTCACGTCAAATGGCGCGCCCTTCTACGAATACGTAATCAGCCTCGACACGGCCTCGGATAGATACGTGTTTTCGGTCGCAACCGGCGGCACTTTAACCAGGCTTTTCAGCGTCACCACCGCGTCTTCCAATGTATGGCATCAGATCATAGGGACCTATAACGGCGCGACCACCAGCATATACGTGGATGGGAAGCTGGAGAATAGCAGCGCCCTGACCGGGGCGATTAACAACTACGGCATGCCCTTCATCATAGGCACTTACGGAAATAATCTCGGCGCATCCTGGACTGGAACCGAGGACGAGGTGAGGGTTTCAAACACGACCAGGAGCGCCACCTGGATAAACCAGAGCTACCAGCTGGAGCTGAACAACAGCAGGTGGGTCAAATTCGGGACCGAGGAGACCAGGGCCACGGTGAGCGTGGCGCTCAACGGCCCGGCGGACGGCTCCTTCACCAATTCCACTCCAGTCAACTTCAACTGGACCTGCTCGGGAAGTTCCAGCTCCTACACCGCCAACCTCACGATAGACGGCGCCGTAAATGCGAGCAACATCACGTCCACGAACAACACCGCGACCAACAAGAGCGTCAATGGGTTCAGCCAGGGCAACCACACCTGGAGCGTCATGTGCATAGACCCGAGCAACAACACCATTGCCTCCGGGTCAAGGACCTTCACCCTGGACACCGTTGCGCCGGTGGTAACCCTCAACTCACCGGGCAACAGCTCGACATCCAATTCATCCAGCGTGGCATTCAATTTCACTGCGATAGACAACCTGTCCTCAACCATGAACTGCTCCGTCTACCTTGACGGAGTTTTGAATCAGACGAATTCCTCGGTGAGCAACAACACTGCCACTGCCCTTACAATCACCGGCATAGCCAATGGAGCCCACACCTGGTACGTTACGTGCACGGATTCCGCGAACAACACCGGCACAAGCCTTACCAGGAACCTTACGGTGGCCGTGCTGTACCCCTCGCTTACCAGCATCAGCCTCAATTCCACCAGCGGCAACAGCGTCACGAGCGACAACCTCACCTGCAACTACGCGCTCAACTCCTCCACCGCGTCCACCGCCGCGGTCGCATGGTACCTTAACAACACGCCGCTGATGCTCCTCTACCTGCCCATGGAGGGCAATGCCACCAACGCGCTCCTGGATTACTCGGGCAACGGGCGCAACGCGGCGAACATCAACGCGGCCTGGAACGCGACCGGCGGCCATGACGGCAACGGCTCGTTCTATTTCAACCGCCAGGGAAACTACACCAACAGCAGCCTGAACGTCACCGGACTGCTGGGCAGCCCCGCAAGCGTCACTTTCGCGGCATGGGTGAAACCGTTCCCCCGCTTCACGACCAACGGCGAGGAGGTAATCTCCATAGGAGACTACGTGGTATTGAGGCTGGATAGCGTTGTCGGCGGCACGACCTTCCTCGTGGGCTACTACTACAACACGAGCGGCGCGTTCCATAACACCAGCTACGCCACCACCCTGGCAGGGACCGGCTGGCACCATGTCGCGTACTCCATTGACAGCGTGAACCACGTCCAGAAATTATACCTTGACGGCGCGGTTGTCGCGACCACGAATTTCACTTCGGCAATAAACTATGCCGGCAGGGGCACGGACACCTATGTCGGCAACCACGCGAACGCGTCAAACTTCCCATTCAACGGCAGCATAGACGACGTGCGGGTGTACAACCGCTCCATGACAGGGGCGGAGATAACGGCGCTCTACCAGAACAATACCAACGTCATGGTGACGGGCGAGACCGCGGTCGGGGACGTGTGGCAGTGCCGCGTGACGCCCTTTTCCTCAACTGCCGCGGGCGCCACGAACGCGTCCAACAGCGTCACCATACTCACCAACTGCCCAATCATCACCACAAGCGGCGTATACACCCAGGGCGGGAACTACATCGGCGCTCCTAACGACGCTTCGCCGCTAGCGAATTTCACCTGTGTGAAGATAGGGGCGTCCAACGTCGTCTTCAACTGCAACGGCTACAGCATAACCAACAACGGCGTCGGAGGAACGACCTACGGCATACTGCTCGCCGGCTCGCTCACCAATGTCACGGTAAAGAACTGCCCTGGCATCTCAAAATACAATGATGGGGTTTGTCTTTACCAGTCCAACAACAGCAATATAATCAACAGCACAGCCTACAACAATACCGAGTATGGCTTCTTCATCGCCTACAGTTCCAGCAGCAACATAACCAACAGCACCGCCTACAATAACACCAATGGCGGCTTCTACATCTCCACCGGCTCCAACAATGCCATTACCAACAGCATTGCCTACAATAACTCTAATGCTGGCATCGCCATCTCCTCCGGCTTCAACAACACCTTCACCAACAACTCCGTCTACAATAACCCCTATGGTTTCGCCCTCTCCTACGGCTCCAACAACACCTTCACCAACAACTCCGTCTACAGCAACCCTACCGGTTTCTACATCTACTCCAGCCCCAGCAACACCCTCACCAACAACTCCGCCTACAACGGTTCCCAGCAAGGTTTCCTCCTCTCCTCCGGCTCCAACAACAACATCTTAACCGGCAATTCCGCCTACAATAATGCCAATTATGGCTTCTACCTCTCCTCCGGCTCCAACAACACCCTCACCAACAGCACAGCCTACAACAATACCCTGTCCGGCTTCTACCTCTCCAACAGCTCCAACAACACCCTCATCAACAACACCGCATCCCTCAACTCCGGCGGTGCAATCTACTTCGATTCAAGCTCCAACAACACGTTAACCAACTCCATCGGAATCTCCAACTCGACCCCGGCCATCTACCTCTCTTCGAGCTCTAATAACACTGTCACCAACTGCACCGGAAGCTCCACCTCAGGCGCCGGCATTTACCTCTACTACAGCTCCAATGGAAACCAATTCACCAACTGCACCGGAACCTCCAACCAAAGCACAGGCATCCTCGTCATTTCAAGCAACAACACGTTCACGAACTCCAACGGGACCTCCGACGCGGGCTACGGCATCCAGATCACCTCCAACGCCAAAGGCAACACATTCACCAACACCATCGGATTCTCGAATGGATTCCCCGGCATCCACGCCGGTTCAACCACCAATAACATCTTTACCAACTGCACCGGGACTTCCACCACGGGCTCCTCCGGTTTCTACCTCGACTTGAACGCCAACAACAACACTGTAACGAATTCCACTGGGATATCCACCGCATTTTCCGGCATCGCGCTCGTTTCATGCTACAACAACACATTCACGAACTCCAACGGGACCTCCGTCGCGGGCTACGGCTTCAACGTCTACCAAAGCTCCAACAACACGATAACCAACTGCACCGGGACCGCCGGCTCGTTCGCTGGCATACGGCTCTATTCAAGCACCAACAACACGTTCACAAACTGCACCGGAACCTCCAGCTCAGCCTCCGGTATCCTCTTCGACTCAAGCTCCGCCAACAACACGTTAACGGGCTGCAACGGGACCTCCAGCTCGGGCTACGGCTTCAACATCTTCTCAAGCCCAAACAACACGTTCACCAACTGCATCGGGGCCTCCAACTCGAACTACGGTTTCGTTCTCAACTCAAGCAGCAACGGCAACAATTTGACCGGAGACAACGCATCGGGTTTCTATGTGGAGAGCAGCAGCTCGAACCAGCTTTCCAATGACATCGCATACAAAAGCTCCGGCTCCGGTTTGAGGATGCACAATTCCAACCGGACGACCGTGCAGGGCATGCGTTTCTACAACAACAGCCTTGACCTGCTGGTGCTGGACGACTCCGGCTCCGCGATGGTACTGAACCTCTCCGGTCTCATTTTCGACAATCCTTTGGGCAACATGCAGAACTACACCAACCTTTCCATCAACGACAGCGTGTCGAACAACGAATCGTACTCCATAAATTGGACCAAGAACTCGGCATCCCTTCCGGCTGGAAAGGTCTCCTTCGCCCAGAAATTCGTGAACATCTCCGCGCTGGCAGGCACGGTATCGATAGATTCCATAGTATGGCTGTGGCTCAGCGGCGATCTCACCGGATACAACGCGAGCAGGTTCCAGCTCTGGAATTACAACTCCAGCAGTTGGACTGATTTGAACAGTACCCCGAACACCATCGCGAACATATTGGGCCTGACCAACTTGAACCCGGTGAATATCTACGGTATCCTTCAGGACAACGATACGGCCGCACCGGTAGTCAATCTCATCGCTCCGGCATCCGGGACAACCACCAACACCTCGAACGTAAGTTTCAGCTTCAATACGACTGATGATATTTCCACTACCATGAACTGCTCCGTATACGTCGATGGCGTCCTGAATCAGACGAATGCGTCCGTAAATAACGGCACGACCACCGTGTTCAATGTTTCGGGGATAGCGGATGGCACCCATCTCTGGAATGTCACGTGCCTAGACCAGTCAAACAATCAGAATTCCTCAGCAACCAGGAACTTCACCGTGGATACGACCGCTCCCACCGTGACATTGAACTCCCCTGCCAACCTCACGCTCACCAATTCTTCAACCGTGAACTTCAACTTCACTGCAATAGACAACCTTTCAGCGACAATGAACTGCTCTGTCTACGTTGACGGGACTGCAAGGGGGACCAACTCCGCTGTGAGCAACAACACTGCCACCGTGCTTACCAACAGCAGCATTGCTGACGGGGTTCACACCTGGTATGTTTCGTGCAAGGACTCTGCGAACAACACCGGAACCTCTGCCACCTGGAACCTGACTGTTGACACCACTGCCCCAACGGTTACCCTGAACTCTCCGGCCAATCTGACAATAACGAACTCTTCCAGCGTTTTGTTCAACTTCACTGGCGTTGATGCCCTGTCTGCAACGCTGAACTGTTCAATCTACCGTGACGGAGTGCTCAACCAGACTAACGGTTCTGTGAGCAACAATACTGCCACGACTTTCAATATAACCGGCATTGCAGACGGGAATCGTACCTGGTATGTGACGTGCAGGGATTCTGCGAACAACACAGGAACATCGCTGACAAGGAACTTCACTGTGGACACCACTGCGCCCACTGTTACGCTCAATTCCCCTGCCAATGCCTCGACGTCCAATTCTTCAACCGTGAACTTCAACTTCACTGCAATAGACAACCTTTCTGCGACAATGAACTGCTCTGTCTACGTTGACGGGACTGCAAGGGGGACCAACTCCGCTGTGAGCAACAACACTGCCACCGTGCTTACAAACAGCAGCATTGCTGACGGGGTTCACACCTGGTATGTTTCGTGCAAGGACTCTGCGAACAACACCGGAACCTCTGCCACCTGGAAC
>CAILMQ010000011.1 GCA_903835385.1 uncultured Microcaldota archaeon
CAGCCTGCTGGAGCACGGGATGGACGAGCTCGTGACACTGCGCGAATCAGGCGGAAGGTTCGAGCTGGCCGTGCCTTCGCTGGGCATGCCGATACCTGTCAGGCTCGGACCGTCAGGAATCACGGTGATTTAGATGACTCCAAACATACTTCGCAGTCTCCGGTTTTCTGGCAGAACTCCGGCAAACTCAGCGCCGTCGCTGAAGCCGACAAACCAGCTGCCGCTCCGGCAGGTGATATAGGATGGCCGAGGAAAAGAAGCCGGCGAAGAAAATCGTGGAGCGCGACTGGGAAGGCATAGGCGAGACAAGGAAGGCCGATGAAAAAAAGCCGGCCGGTAAAACCGCAGCGCATGACTGGGACGACATAAGCGAGATAAGGAAAACAAAGGCCACTGCGCCCCATGCACATGAAGAGGCCGAAGCAACTGAAGAAACCCCTGCCAAGCCCCCTCCCCCGGCGGAACCCGCCAGGGTCAGCATATCGGACGAGCCGGGCGCGGTGCTGGATGACATGAAGATCCATCTGGTGAACGGCGCAATTGTAAGGGCGGACGGCGTAATTGTCCATTCCACCATGCCGCTGACGGACGCCGCGGCGGGCATGATGGCATCGGCCGCGAACATAACCGATGCACTCATGAAGCGCTCCAACGACGTGCCGAGGGAGATTGAAATCACGTTCGGCAGCAACATACTGGTCATGATACCAATAGGCGCCTACATATTCTGCGGTTCCGTGAAGGACAGGGAGCAGAAGAAAATCATAAGGGAGTACGCGGAGAAGGCCAGGAAAGCGCTATGAAGGGCTCAGGGAGCCCGAATGGCTGTTTTCGCGTCCTCAAGAAATTCCGCCGCCCAATCGACTGCGGTCTTGGCCGATGTCTCCGAATAAACCAGCCCGTAATCAGCATCTTCCCGAAGGCTCATGCAATCCCTGAATCTCGTGAAATGCTTGCTTTCCAAAACAGCCGCATCGATGAAAAGCTCCTTGAGCGCTATGGAAAGGCAGGCATGGCTTTTCTCACGATAGCCGCGGCTGAGCACGAGGGCTTTTGCAGTATGGAACATGGAGTAGTATGCCTGGACGGTCGCCCACTTGAAATTCCCTTCGGATAAGGAATTCGTGGCGGTTTCCAAGTCGGATTCCGCGGCATTCAGCTCGCTTTTCACCAAATCCGGCTGCAATCCTTCCTTTGCGAGTTTGCCTTCCCTCAGGCATCGTTCGAGCTTATCAGTCATCTCCCTCACCATAAAGCTCTATCCCGCGCAGCATGCGGTCGTAGAGCGGCTTGTCTTTTTGCTGCAGTTCGGCATACTCGACGCTACTCAGGATTATTGCCTGGATGGCGGGATAGTCATCCAACGCTCTTCTGACCTCTTCACGCCTGCGCGATAAAACGAACAGGTCCACGTCGCTCTTTTCTCCGTTCCTGCCCTCGGCGCAACTGCCGAACAGGACGATGCGCTTGACCAGCGGGGCGATTTTTTCGATCGCGGGCATCAGATTGTTTATTGACATGAAGACCTTGAACTGCCTGAGTAGCGGGCTTCTGTCGTTCCTGCGATAAAAAAGCATGCGCCCTTTTTTGGATTTGTTGACAAGGCCCATCATGTCAAAGGTTTTGAGCATCGAGTTCACGGAACCGACGCTGACATTCGCTTCTTTTGCGATTTGGTATTGATACAGCTCGCCATCCTTTGTCGAGATGAACAGGAGAAGCTTCATCTCAGTTTTTGAAAACAAATTCAATTTTTTGAACATGATTTCAATATAATGAGCAATAAATATAAACATTCCTATGCAATTCTGTATCGATATAGCCAACGAGGCCGACTAGGCGGGTATTCCATGGATATAGAGTTGCTTCTTTCAGAATACAAATACGCGGAAGCGAGGCTCGAGAACGGGACCGAGGCGACCGTCCGCATACAGGACGACGAGACAAAGGTGAACTCCGGCAGCTGGCAGGGCGCGTCCGTGCGCGTTCTGCAGGGCGGCTCCTGGGGATTCGCATCCTCAAACGACGCCACCGATATCCGCGGCCTGCTGGAAAAGGCGGCGCGGCTCGCCTCGCTCGACAAGGGAAAAATAATGCTGGCAGGCACGAAACCGGAACGCAAAACGATAAACGCGAAGGTCGGGCCGGTCCCGCTGGAGGAACAGGTCAAGGCCCTGCTCGCGGCGAAGAAGGACATGGCAGGCCGGAAAATCAGCTCCTGCAGGATCGCATGCTCCAACAACGCGCTGATAAAGGAGTTCTACAGCTCCGAGGGAGCGGCGATAATCCAGGAAACCGGCTACGCATACCTCTCCTGCAGCTGCGTGGCCCGGGACGCGGGCATGCTGATAAGGGGGGTTGAAACCTCGGCTTCCAGGAAGGGGTTCCGCGGCCTGGACCTCCACGCGGCAGCCAAATCATCCAGGGAAAAGGCCGAGCGGCTCGTGGGCGCGCCGATTGCGCCCAGGGGCAGGTTCACGGTGGTCCTGGACCCGGAGATAAGCGGCGTGTTCGCGCACGAGGCCATGGGCCACGCGGTGGAAGCGGATTCTGTTACGGAGCGCGAGTCCATACTCGCAGGGAAGATGGGGACTGCCATAGGCAACGGGCTGCTTTCAATAGTGGACGACCCGACTGCGGATGATTTCGGCGCCTATGCCTATGACGACGAGGGCACGGAGGCGAAGAGAACCGTGGTGCTTGAGCAGGGAGTGCTGAAGGGGTACATCAACTCCAGGGAAACGGCGCACGAGACGAAGGCAGAACCGAACGGCCACGCGAGGGCTGCCGGCTATGACAGCGTGCCCATTGTCCGGATGTCAAACACCTACGTGCTTCCCGGGGAGCAGAGCAGGGAAGAAGTCTTCGACGTGAAGCACGGGGTGTACATAAAGGGGATGAAGGGCGGCTCGGTGGACATCTTCTCAGGGGGCTTCATGTTCAAGGCAGAGGAGGCCTACGAGATAAACAACGGGGCCCTGGGCAGGGTGATGCGCGACGCCGCCATAAGCGGCGATATCCTCAGCACGCTCAAGAACGTGGCCGCGGTCGGAAAGGACTTCGGCACCAGCCCGGGCATATGCGGAAAGAACGGCCAGGAAGCGCCGGTAAGCGATGGGGGACCACACATCCGTGTGGACAATATGATGGTAGGCTAGGTGGGACCGTGTCTGTGTAATGGCTGAATGTTTTCTCAATCGTGCGGGTTGGCGTTGTTCTCTTTCTATGTTCAAAGGAGACGTGGATATCGGTTTGACCAGCGCCACGTCAGCCGTTACGGGTTCAACTCCAGTAGTGATTTGCCACGGCAGGATGGTGGTTATACTTGGAGATTGACATGCTGTTTTTCATCGGCGGGATTTTCCTCGGGCTCATAAGCGGACTTGTGCCGGGCATACATTCCAACACGGTTGTTGCCGTGCTCGCATCATTGGGCCTCCCGCCCGAGAGCCTTGCGAGCGCCATAATCGGGCTGTTTCCGGCCCATGCCCTGGCCGCGTTCATACCTTCCATTTTCTTCGGCATACCGGAAAGCGGAACCGTGATTTCCGTGCTCGCGGGCCAGCGGCTCGTGATGCAGGGGAAGGGAATAGCCGCGCTCAAGGCGGTGCTGCTGAGCTGCGCCTTCGCGGCGCTCCTTGGCGTTGCGCTGTTCCAGCCGTCGCTCGCTTTCTACTCCGCTGCATACGGCGCGATACACGATTACATAAAATGGGTGCTCCTCGCCTTCACGGCAGTCCTGGTCATCAGGTCCAAGCAGCCGCTGGTTTCAGCCCTTGTCCTGCTGCTCTCGGGCCTGCTCGGGCAGTACGCGCTTAACTCCGGCATAGAGGACCCGTTCCTCCCCCTGTTCTCTGGCCTGTTCGCCATGGGGGCGATACTGACGTACACGAAAGGCGCGGTGCCTGCGCAGAAGGACGAGCCGGTGGAACGCGGCATCCTGAAATGGTCCGCGCTCGGAGTCGCCCTCGGAATGGCGGCCCACCTGCTTCCCGGAGTCGGTTCGCCTTCGCAGATAGCGACATTGGCCACCTTGTTCCTGCCTCTGGGCACTGTCGCATTCCTCGCCACCATCTCGGCCATCGCCACGGGCGAGGGGATATTCTCCCTTTCCACCACCGCGGCAATAGGGAAGTCCAGGATGGGGACTGTCCAGGTGCTTTCCCAGTACGTTGACGTGGGCCAGAGCCTCGTCCCGCTCCTTGTCCTCGCGCTCGTTTCCATAGCAGTTGCGGCTGCGGTTATTTACGCGCTGCGCAACCTCATAGGGAAGGCGGCGAACGTGGATTTCTCGCGCGCGAACATAATCCTTGCGGCATACCTTTTTCTTATCGTGGCGCTGATAGACGGCACCTGGGGAATGGTGATTTTCATACTCGCGTCGGCCATCGGCTGGCTCACCATAAGGCTCGGGGCAGAGCGCACCAACATGATGGGGGCGGTCATCGTGCCGACGCTGCTGATGCTGTTCGGCGTGTTCATTTGAAAAATGGCTCTGCAGAAAAACTTAGGCGCCATGCCGGGCTAGTCTGGCATTCAACTTCTGGACGCCCTTTGGGCACAGGACCCACCGTCTGCGGACGGTTCCCCCGTGCCAGTCTTTAGGTGCCATTCTCGGGGTTTTTAAAAAACTCAAAATAAAGAAGTATCGCCGTTGCGTGCTCTTATCGAGCACGGCCGTCCACTTTTTCGACGTTTCGAAAAAGGGACCATATTTCGGATCGCCGAAATATTGGTCGTTTTTGTGAACAAAAACGCCGTTGCGTGGCTTTGAGCCACGGCCGACGATTTTTCCTGCGGCAAAACCCGAGACAGAAAACTGGAAACTAATGAAAAATCGCCGAGAGCAGGATTTGAACCTGCAATCCACGAGGGATCGGTTGAATTGCGTGACCGGTTTCCTGTTCCCGGTTTCCCGCCCAAAACGGGACGCTATTGTCCGGCGAACCGGACAATGCGCGCCTTGTTTGCCGAAAGGGCAAACAAGTGCGAACCACAAGAACGAAACCGGAAACGGTTCAAGACCGACGCACTACCGGGTTATGCGATCTCGGCTAATGGATTAGACTAATTAAATCAGAAATATTTTAGAACGTGAGGAATGGGAAAAAGAAGGGATAACCCCAAAATGGGGGATATGATAATCAAAAATCAGAGCGGCTTCTTCGGCTTCGGCTTTGATTTTACGATTTTCACGTTCGAAGGCGTGAGCAGGATCGCATCCGTCGAGAGCAGCGCGATGTCCCCGTTGGTCTTGTTCGCGTGCGATTTGAGCTTCGCGATTATGCCCTTGAGCCTGTTCGGCTGCTTCGAAAGCGGAAGCAGGTTTAGTATGATGATGTTTTTCTGAACCAGCTCCTTCACAACCAGGTCGCCATCGCCTTCATTCCTGAGGTCTATCCTCTTGACGTAGAATTCGGCGGGGGGGCTGACGACGTCTCCCTCGGCCTCCATGACCTCCTCGAGGTCAGGCACGTCAACGTTTTCACTTTTTCCGAAGATCTTGTCCAAAAGTCCCATCTGATCACCTTTTCAGCTTTACTGCCCTGGCCATGAACTCGCTCAGCAGCAATAGGCTGATAATAAATGGATTGTTTTTAAAATCTTGGGCTTCCCTTTCGACGGCGCACGGTGCCGGATAAATGGAAAGCCCGCAAAGAGCCCTAGCCTTTCACGTCCTTGTAGCGCTTCCTGGAAGGCATGATGCTCCAGCAGCCCTTGCATATGTAAATCTTGCCCGGCTTCTTGCGCTTCTGGCTCTTTATGCAGGGGTAGCATATCTTCTTCTTGCAGTAGGCGCAGACCTCGAGCTTCGCGCTCTGGGCGCCGCATCTTGCACATGTCTCTATCATCAATTCAACCTCCTTTGAACGGGATGTATCCTGACCTGGTCTCGCCACCTGAGCCGCGTCTTCTGTTGGCAGAAAACGCGGCTTGTCCAGACGACGGTGTTTAGCAAGTGGCGAAATCAGGTCCTCAGAATACGCCTTTTTCCATCTAACACATGCAACGAAATGTATTTAAGTCATACGCCGTTTAATCCCTCCATGCGTGGACAGTCCATGATAGAATACGTGACCACCTACGGGTGGGCGATACTTGCCCTGGTCATAATAATCGGCCTGCTGGTGAGCAGCGGGGCGCTCTCGCCCACGTTCCTGGTGTCAGAGGAATGCAGCCTCGGCTCCAACCTGGCGTGCAAATTCGCGCTTTTCAACAACAACAGCGATACGAAAATAGCGCTCGGCCTGTACAACGGCTTCCCCTACAAGGTAAACATCACGAATGTCAGGGTGTACGACCCTTCCATTGGCCTGGAGTTCAGCGGTTTCCCCAAAGGCACGCTGGTGGAGAGCGGCTCGAGCTACACCTCCAACGCGGGGCTCGGCACCGAGCTGCCGGCGAACACGGTGATGCAGCTCTATGCCAACATCACCTACGAGGCATGCACGCCTGAAGTCGCCGCGCCGGGCAGCGACTGCAGCGACGCGCAGCACACCATATCAGGGAAGATAACCGGAAAAGTAATCGCCGGAAGCTAAAGAACGGAAACGCCGAAATCCCCCTTTATCTGCTCCACTTCTTTTATCTTGCTGATGAGCTTCAGCTCGGATTCCAGTTCAGGGCTGAGCGGTTCGGGGAGGCTCAGGCGGACTTTCGCCAGCTCTGCGTTCTGCGCCATCTTGTTCCTCGCCTTGTATTGGCGCAGCTCCGCGACCACGCGGTTGAATTTCTCCAGCGCGGATATTGCATCAATGTCCACCGGGCCTTTGGCAGGCCAGGCGCTCCTGTGTATGGACTCGCTTGCACCGAACACCTCGTGGTCCAGCTCCTCGGCCATGTGCGGTGTTATGGGGGCGAGCAGCCTGATTGAATCGTGCAGAACGTGGCGCAGGCAGTGCTGTGCGTCGTGCTTCGCCTTCGCGTCGGCACCGTATATCCTGTGCTTCACGTACTCCAGGTAGTTGTCGCAAAAATCATGCCAGAAGAAGTTCTGCATTGCGCGTATGGCCTTGTGGAATTCGAACGCCTCCATGTCGCGGGTATACTCCTCCACGACCTGGCTCATCCTGCTATTTATCCACCGGTCAATGGTGCCGAGGCTTTCGGGCTTCGTCCCGCGCGCCTCGTGGCCCTCGGACGATTTCTCAACCAGCCGCGCCGCGTTCCACACCTTGGCCAGGAAGCTCTTCGCGTATTTTATGTCCTCGTAGCTGAAGGGGCGGTCCTTCGCCATGGCCCCGGACATCGCGGCCCATTGCCTTATGGCGTCGGCAGGATAGTCCTGCAGCAGGTCCGAGGGCGAGATTATGTTGCCCGTGCTCTTGGACATCTTCTTGCCGTCCGGTGCGAGCACGTTGCCGTTGAGCAGTATGGTGTGGAATGGAGGGATGCCGGTGAGCGCCACGCCGCTGCGGTAGATGGTGTAGAACGCCCAGGTGCGCACGATTTCCACGCCCTGGGGCCTGAGCGATGCCGGATATAGCCGCGCCATCCTCTTCTCGTCATCGGGCCATCCGGATATTATGAGCGGCGTTATGCTGGAATCCACCCAGACGTCGCAGGTGCTCGTTTCGGGAAGCATTTTGGCTCCGCAGGGGCACGCCTTGCCTGC
Source organism: uncultured Microcaldota archaeon (assembly GCA_903835385.1). Classification (GTDB taxonomy): domain Archaea; phylum Micrarchaeota; class Micrarchaeia; order Anstonellales; family Bilamarchaeaceae; genus CAILMQ01. The sequence continues at coordinate 7,616 of CAILMQ010000011.1, forward strand.
TGCTTTTTCCGGATAGAACGGCAACTCGCCCGGCCCGGCGCCCGCGGTCGCGCCGCATTTTTCACAATAATAGAACGGAAGCGGTGTGCCGAACACGCGCTGGCGGGAAATCACCCAGTCCCATTCCGCGCCCTCCACCCAATCGATGAGATAGCTTATGCCAAAGTCCGGAACCCATTTTATCTTCTCGGCAAACGCCTTGATGCGCTTGGCCGTGGTGCGTATGTCGGCGAACCACTGCAGCGACGGGATGAGCTCCACCGGGGTCTTGCACCGGTCATGCACCTTCACGGTCTGCCGCAGCGGCACTGATTTCACCAGCTTCCCCCCGGCCTTCAGCTTCTCAACGACCTTTTTCTTCGCCTCCTCCACCTTCAGGCCGTCGAACTCGCCGCTGTTCCTCATCCTGCCGTGCTGGTCTATGGAATCTATCATTGGCAGCTTGTACCTGTGCATCCATACGACGTCCATCTTGTCGCCGAAGGTGCATACCATGAGCAGGCCCGTGCCGAATTCCTTGTCCACTTCCTTGTCCGCGATTGCAGGGACGTCTTTTCCCAGCGCGGTCCTGATTGTTTTGTTGTCAAGAGCCCTGTACCGCTCGTCATCGGGATGAAAAAGCACTGCCACGCATGCGCTCATGAGCTCGGGCCGGGTGGTCGCTATGACCAGGTTTCCTCCGTCCGGGCCCGTGAAATTTATGTGGTGCATCATCCCGTCCTTGTCCTCGTCGTCAAGCTCAGCCTTCGCGATTGCGGACACGCATTTCGGGCACCAATAAACCGGATACTTGGACCTGTACACCAGCTTGTCATCGTACATCTTCAGCAGCGAGAGCTGGACCTTCCTGTGGTATTCAGGGTCCATGGTCCTGTATTCGTAGCGCCAGTCAGGGCTGAAGCCCATCTCGTTCATCTGCGCCTTCATGCGCGCTATGAACTCCCGCGTCCATTCCACGCATTTCTCGCGGAACTGCACCGGCGGGAGCCTGCCGAACTTCTTTTCCACCCTGACTTCGGTGGGGAACCCCTGGGTGTCCCATCCCTGGGGATAATAGACGTTGAAGCCCTGCATGCGCTTGTAGCGGGCCACGAAGTCGAAATAGGAGTAGCTCAGCACATGGCCCATATGGAGGTCGCCGGACGTGAATGGCGGCGGCGTGTCCAGGGAATAAATCGGCCTGACCTCGTCCTTCTCGTCGAACCCGTAGGTGTTGTTCTCCGCCCACCACTTCTGCCATTTTTCCTCTATGGCCCTGCCGTACCTTTCCTGAAGCATAAAATCTACCTGGAATAGGGATGGTATCTATTGGAATAGTAATAAAAGAAAAGCGGTTGGTATTATTCCCATGATTATGAAAACCCTGCCCGCAATCGCGCTCCTGCTCGCGCTTTTTTACATGGCCGGCGCGGCAAATGCGTCCAAGAACGTGAGCATACCCGGCGAGTCTTACGGAAACATAAACTGCCCCATCACCTACCTGTCGCACATTATTTCCGGCGGATACAACACCACGGTCAGGATAAGATTCGAAAATCCGTCGGGCTCCTCCACAAGCGCGTTCCGGCTCACGCTTTCAAGCGCGCTCGGATGGTTCGCGCCCAGGAACCTGACTTATGCGCTTAATCCGGACGGTTACGGCTCCGGCGGCTGGCCGTACTGGGACATGCCGCCCCTGGGGCCGGGCGAAAGCGCGGAGATATCGTTCGTGGTCAAGGGGAGCGTCGGGCTGGTCGACCAGGTGGGCCTGGATGCGGAACCGCTCGGCCGCTGGAGCGCCACGTGCAGCCGCGTCGTGCCCTATTCCGGCTCGGAACTGCGCCAGAACATCAGCCGCTACCTGGATTCGCTGAACTGGAGCCAGAACGTGACCGTGTATTATGAAAGCGGCAATCTCGCGCTCGCGCATCTGGAAAGGAACGGCTCCTTCGCGGTGTTCGGAATCAACAGCGGAAACGTCAGCGCGGTTTCGGATTACGGAACAATATCCTCCCTGGTTTCAGGATATGGCGCCGCGGCGACGCCCGCGTTCTCCGGGGACGCCTCAAAGCCTTTCAGGACGCTGAATTATTCCAAAGCTCTGAAGGCCGGAGTGGAGAACAACTGCATGATGATTACCGGAATGGACAAGCACCCGTGCGTGAACCGGACCACCTGCCAGTACGCATGCGCCTCCGTGCCGGTATGCTGGTATGTGGGGCAGATGGGCTGGCCGTTCATAGATTCGCTTCTGGCATACAAGACGAGCGTGAACAGCGCGAACGTCGCGCTGGAGAGCTCCATCAGTTCCTCCTATGCCTTCGGCCAGACGCCGTCCTATTCTACAGCGAACGCGGCGCTCTCGGACATGGAAGCACTCAACCGCTACGAGACCTCGGTCATCTACCAGCCGCTTTTCAGCACGTATAATTTCTGCCCGCCGCCGGAATACGCCATGCCGCAGATGATTGATGCAAGGCGCACGCTGCTGGATTACCTGGACCAAAGCTGCGTCCAGACCCTGGAGGGAAGCATAACGAGCCAGAGCGTTGCAATCGCGCCCGCCCTGGCAAGGGCGGAAAAAGAAGCCGCGGCAGCGGAATCCGCAAGGATAAATGCGAGCCTTGCGTTGAACGCCAGCATTGCGCTGAATGCAAGCATCGCACTGAATGCAAGCATCGCGCTTAACAGGAGCGCCGCACTGAACGCAAGCATTGCGTTGAATGCCAGCATTGCGGCGAACAGGAGCATCGCGTTGAATGATAGCATCGCGCTTAACAGGAGCCTTGCGCTGAATGCCAGCATTGCATTGAACAGGAGCCTTGCACTAAACGCGAGCATAGCGCTGAACAGGAGCATTGCCCTGAACGCCAGCATCGCGGCGAACGCGAGCAAAAGTTCGAGCGCCGTGCCTCAGACCATCCCGGAGGGCGTGCCGTGCAAGGTTCCGGCGGCCGCGCTGCTCGCGCTCGTAGCGATTACGGTGGCGGCTTCAATTGGGGATGCCCGTCCTTTACTTTAATCTCCATGCGGGTAATGGGTGTCTTTTTGTTCCTAAAGGGATTGAGACCATCTCCATGGAATCCGTATCCAACACTGCAACCCCGTTTGCAACTGTTCCGTTTGCAACGCAGGGGCATTTTGCCCAAGACAAACCGCTTATTTTTACCTTGGAACCGAACCTGGCTTTTCGAACACGATTTTCGCTTATTACTTCCAGCCCTTCCGTATGGTCGTGGCCGGAAATCCCCAGCGAACAATCGTTATGCTTCAGGAATTTCAAATGCCGGGCTGCGGCTCTTGAACCGTCCACCTCGCAGTCAAGGCTGCCTGAAAGGTCCGGGTAAGCATAATGGGAGAGCAGCACCTTGAGACCGCCGAACCGTTCCACTCTGAACTCCGGCAGGGTGCCAAGGAAAATGACGTCTTTGTTTTGGAGCAAAGAAGGCAGGTCGTTTTCATACGAATACATGCCATTTGCTTTCGCAAACCTCGCACGCTCTCGCAAATTCATTCGCTGCCAGTTTTTCGGATAAGCGATTCCAGCTTCATGCTTCGGGGCCCTTGTCAGCGCAGCAAGGTCATGGTTGCCGAGTACCGTGGTATAGCATTTCTTTTTCACCAATTCTACGCATTCATGCGCATTTCGGGATTTCAGGAAGCCGTAATACGGAACGGTGTATCCCACGGTATCCCCGAGGCAGACGATTTTTTCGCAGCGGGATTGTAATATCCCGATTGCCTGGTCCAAACGACGCACGTCTTCGTGAATATCCGTGATAAACCCGACTTTCATGTATTTCACTTCTGCTTCGGAAGCTTTCCTAAGGGTTGGACACCGTTATCTCATCGCCCACGGTAATCTTCATGCCGTCCTTTGCCGCGACGGTCTCGACTTCGCTCTCGTACTCTATTTTCTGCGCCTCCAGCTCCGGCCCTGCGCGCAGCATCTTCACCCCGAAATGGGACAGCACCGCCTTCTTGGGCTGCGCGGCCTTGAGCAGCTTCACTATGTCGCTGCTCTCGAGATGGTCCGGTATGCCGTCGGAATAGGGCTTGAGGCAGTTGGCAATCAGCAGGTCGCAGCCTGATAAGCGCTGCCCGAGCTCCTCGAACCAGTTGGTGTCGGAGGTGTACCCTATGACCCTGCCCTCAAGATAAAGCTTGAACCCGAAGGCGCTGGGCTCGTCATGCTTGACTTCTACGATTTCCAGCTCGAATGAGCCTTTTTTCGTGGTGAATTTCTTCCGCTCGCCATAAACCGCGGTATAGACCTCCTTCGCGTGGTCCTGGTGGTATTTGGTTATCAGCTGGTCCGGGCCGCTTAGCGAGTTCCTGCTGGCTATGAGTATGCCCTTTTTCTCAAGCGCGAACCTCGACATCCCTTCCACCATCACGTTCGCGTCGTTGCCATGATCCACGTGCGCGTGGGTCACTATCACCGCATCGAGCCTGAGCGGGTCGTGGCGGTATGCCGCGGAATAGACGAGCGCGCCGGGCCCTGGGTCCACGTGTATGTCCGCGGAGTCCGAGCTTATGCGGAAGCCGCCGGTCTTCCTCGTCTGCCTGATGAGGTTGACCCTGCCGCCCCCGGTGCCCAGAAATACGATTTCCATGGAGGGTTATGAAATGAAAGGTTATTTTACTTTACTACTTTGCCCGTCATCTCGCTGCCTTGCCAGTCATCTCACAGAATTTGCAGAGCGCGGAGCTGCCCGGCTCCCCGCAGGAGGAACACGCGGTGAAGCGTGCCCGCGCAGGGTGTTCCCCGGGCGCCTTTTCCATCGCAAGGAAGCTGCCGAGCACCTTATACTTCGTGCCTGGGTGGAGCTCCTCCATGTCGTTGAGCTGGCTCCTCACGAGCTGCCTGAACGCGGATTGCGCATAGGGGCATTCCTTATAGTTCATGTCCATGCCGCGGACCATCGCATAGACCGCGGTTTCCTTCTCCGGAGTGCGCAGGAGCGGCCTTATGCGCCGGACGAATCCCGGGCCTTTGGCAGGCGGGTCCAGCAGCCTGCTTGTGCGCGATGGCTCGTTCCTGAATATGTTCATGAGCACGGTCTGCGCCATGTCGTCCAGGTTGTGGCCCATGGCGAGCTTGTCCGCCTCCAGTTCCCTGGCCGCCCGGTTGAGCAGGCCGCGCCTCAGGACCCCGCACCAGGAGCAGGGCAGGAAGTTGCGTGTTCCGTGTCCTGTGTTCCGTGTCGTGTGCCCTGTGTTCCGTGTTGGGTGTTCGGTGTCCTGTTCCCGGAGTATGGCGTCAAGGGTTTTGCCGATTTCTTTTTTGAATGATATGACGCGGTGCTCGATTCCGAGTTTTTTGGCCTGTTTTTTCGCGATTTGAAGGGTCGCGTTGCGATAACCTGCGATTCCTTCGTCTATTGTTATCGCCACGAGCTCCATGGGCAGGTCTTTGGACAATTCATGCAGGCAATTGAGCAAAACCGTGCTGTCCTTGCCGCCCGAGAGCCCGACCGCCACCCGCTCGCCCTTGCTTATCATGCGGAACTCGCGCACGGTGGAGCGGAATCGCTTGTCGAACATGCGCACGAAATGCGCGGCGCAGAGGCTCCGCTCGCAGTAGTGCAGGCGGATGACGGCATCGTCGTCGCATTTAAAACATTTGGAGAGTTTGCCCGCTGGGTTCGCCATGATGTTACCCGCCGAAAACTACCCTGAGCACTTCCACCGTGTCATTCGCTCTGACGGAAGCGGTTTCGGGCGCCAGCCTCCCGTTGAGCTTGACCACGACCTCTTCGCGCCTGACTTTGAGCTTTTTGAGAAGTGACGCGATGTCGCCCCTGTGGCTGACTGCCTTTTTTCTTCCATCAATAATAAGGCGCATGAACGGATATATCCTAACGAAACAATTTAAAGGTTCAGCGAGAATGTCGGTCAGGTGGTTTTTTGCATATCAAGCGGGTCCATGCGCGCGAGATTCTTGATTCAAGGGGCAATCCCACGATAGAGGTGGATGTCGAGACCGACGAGGGCGCGTTCGGCAGGGCGGCAGCGCCGAGCGGCGCGTCCACGGGAAGCCATGAGGCGCTGGAACTGCGCGACAATGACAGCCGCTACCTGGGCAAGGGCGTGAGGCAGGCGGTGCAGAATGTCAATGAGAAAATAGAGCCCATGCTCGTGGGCATGCCGATAGAGCCGCTGGAGGACATAGACGCCCAGATGATAGCCCTCGACGGCACGCCGGACAAATCCAGGCTGGGCGCAAACGCCATGGTGGCGGTGTCCATGGCCTGCGCAAGGGCCGCGGCCGCATCCAACAAGGAGCCGCTGTACGAATATCTCGGGGGCAGCCATCTCCCGAAAGCCATGTTCAACATACTCAACGGCGGCAAGCATGCGGGAGGCAGGCTGTCCATCCAGGAGTTCATGATAATTCCAGAGGCGCCGACGTTCGCCGAGCGCCTGAGGATTGCGAGCGAGGTGTACCACACGCTCGGCCAGCAGCTGGCGAAGAAGTACGGCCCGTCCGCTCGGAACGTCGGTGACGAAGGCGGATTCGCGCCGCAGCTCCAGAGCGCTTCCGAGGCGCTCTCAGCCATAGAAGGCGCGCTGGTGGAATGCGGCTGCAGGCAGAAGACCGGCATCGCCATAGACGCAGCCGCAAGCTCGTTCTACGATGAGAAAAAGCAAAAATACAGCCTGGACGGAAAATCCACTGACGCGGAGGGCCTGCTTGACTTCTATGCCGGCCTGGTGAAGGACTTCGGCCTGGTGTCCATAGAGGATCCGTTCTTCGAGGAGGATTTCGACACGTTCAGCGAGATGACGGAAACGCTCGGCAAAAAAATCCAGGTGGTCGGGGACGACCTGCTGGTGACCAATGCCAGAAGGATAAGGACCGCGATTGAAAAGCGCTCATGCAACGCCCTGCTGCTCAAGGTCAACCAGATAGGGACCGTGACCGAGGCCATAGCCGCGGCCAGCATGTGCAGGCACAAAAAATGGAACGTAATCGTTTCCCACCGCTCGGGCGAGACCGAGGACAGCTTCATAGCGGATTTTGCGGTGGGCATAAACGCGGGCCAGATAAAGGCCGGCGCGCCCGCCAGAGGAGAGCGCACGGCGAAATACAATCAGCTGCTGAGGATTGAGGAGGAACTTGGGGAATAATCGGTGCAGGGGCGGTGGAGAATAATCTTAAAAATCCCGTCGCCCATGTTTAAGCAGAGACATTCCAGTTGGTATCATGATTGAGCGAAAACCGAATCCTACAGACGCGAAGACGTATTACCAGTTGGGCAACGATTACTACGAGAAGTCAGACTACGAGAAGGCCATAGAGAACTATAACATGGCCATCCTACTCAACCCGGTGTTCTCCGAGGCCTACTTCAACCGCGCCCTGTCTTATTATCAGCTCAAGAACTTCGACAAGTCCGTCGCGGACTACACCAAGGCCGCGGAGCTGGACCCCCAGAACCCGATAATCTACAATAACAGGGGCGACGCGTTCTACAGGAAGCAGGATTTCCAGACCGCGGTGAAGGATTACGACAAGGCCATAACCCTCAACCCCAACTACCTCAAGGCGTTCTACAACAGGGGGCTCTCCTACGCCTCCATAGAGGAGTACGAGAAGGCGGTGGAGGATTTCAGCAAGGTCATCCAGATAAAGGCGGACTTCGCCGAGGCCTACCACCTCAGGGGCCTGGCGCACGAGTACGCGGGCAGCATCAGCGACGCAATAGCGGACTACGAGAAGGCGCTGCAGCTCAACCCCGAGCTCGCGGAGGCCAAGACGCACCTGGAGAGCGCGAAGGCGAAGAAGGAGCAGGAAGGCAAGGGCGAGGGTGGCGGCGGCGGGGGGGCTGCCGGCGCGGACATAAAGATGCTCCAGAAGCCGACAATGACATTCAACGACGTCGCGGGCATGAAGAAGATGAAGGAGGAAATCCGCGAGGCAATCGTATACCCGATGATAAATCCGGACCTGGCCCGCAAGTACGGCAAGCTGGGAGGCGGCGGCATACTGATGTACGGCCCGCCCGGATGCGGGAAGACCTTCATAGTCAAGGCTGCCGCCGGCGAGTGCCAGGCGGGGTTCATAAACGCGAAGCTGTCCGATTTGCTGGACATGTACGTGGGCAACACCGAGAAGAACATACACAAGGTGTTCGAGCTGGCGCGCAAGCACGTGCCGTGCATACTGTTTTTCGACGAAGTGGACGCCCTCGGTGGCAGGAGGGACCAGCAGGAAGGCCAGCAGTACATGAAGATGGCCGTGAACCAGCTTCTCTACGAGATGGACGGCGTGGAGGCGAACAACCAGAACGTGCTGGTCATAGCCGCGACCAACGCGCCCTGGGATGTGGACCCGGCGCTGAGGAGGTCCGGCCGTTTCAGCAAGCTGCTGTACATACCGGAGCCGGATTACGACTCGCGCGTCGCCATACTCAAGCTCCATGCCAAGAAAAGGCCGGTCGGGTCGCTGGTGCCGTTCAGGCTGCTAGGGACTGCGACCATGGGCTATGCCTCGGCCGACCTCAAGGCGATTGTGGACGAGGCGGCGACCTACCCGTGGAGGGAGGCGTTCTTCTCCATAGAGAAGAAGGCGGAGAAGTACATCGAGCAGGGCATGGCCAAGGAGGAGGCCCATGAGAAGGCGAAGAAGGAGGTCTACCAGAGGTCGCTCAGCGTGGGCGATTTCACCAAGGCCATGATGAAGAAGAAATCCTCGCTGCCGCCCTGGTACGGCCAGGCGAAGAAGCAGATAGGCAAGCAGGAGGAAATCACCATAATAGACGGCAAGGAGCACAAGAAAGTGAGCGACAGCAAGATGGGCCCTGCGGAAAAGGAGTCCTTCAAGGAGCTGCTCAACGTCATAAACACCGGGAACCAGGCGTGGCACAAGTTCCTCGTGTACGGGGTGGTGCGCTACGCCTCGCTCGCGCTCCTGTTCCTCTACACGCTGGTCATCGACAGGAAGATAGTGCTGTCCTCGAAGTGAGCCCATGTCACCCCTTGTCAAAGGCGGCAGGGTTTTCCTGGAAGGGGGGTTCAGGGACGCTGACATACTAATTGAAAACGGGAAAATAAAGAAGGTCGGCCCCGGGCTGGATAAGGGGGGCGAGAGGCCCGTCAACGCATCCGGGCTGCTGGTGGTGCCGGGCCTCATTGACCCCCATGTGCATTTGCGCGAGCCCGGCGCGGAATACAAGGAGGATTTCAGGACCGGGACCCGGGCCGCCGTGGCAGGCGGATTCACCACGGTCATGGACATGCCGAACAACAATCCCCCCACCACCACTGCGGAGCGCCTCGAAGAGAAGAAGAAACTCGCGAAGAAGAAGGCATTATGCGAAGTGCTGTTCCATTTCGGGACCACGGATTCCAATTTTGAGGAGGTAAGGAAAGCGGACCCCGGCTCGCTCAAGGTATACATGGGCCGGACCACCGGGGAGCTCATGCTGAAGGAAAAGGATTCCCTGGAAAGGCATTTCTCGGAATTCGACCATCGTAGGCCCATAGTCGTGCACGCGTCGGACGATTCCCCTGACGAAAAAAAGAACCTGGCTGCCACCTACGCAAACGCGGGCCATGCGGCAAGCGTTGCCCAAAAGCACGGGCAAAGGGCCCACCTCGCCCACGTCTCCACGCCCCATGAAATCACGCTGTTCAAAAAATCGGCCAACACCACCTGCGAGGTCGCGCCCCACTACCTGTTCCTGTCCGCAAAGGATGCGAAAAGGCTCGGGCCCATGGGAAGCGCCTATCCGCCGCTCCGGAGCGAGCAGAAGCGCATCACCCTATGGCATTGCCTGGAGCGCATAGACTGCATTGCCACGGACCACGCGCCGCACACAACGGAGGACAAGGAAGCCGGCGCGCGCGGATTCCCGGGCCTTGAGACCTGCCTTTCGCTCATGCTGGATGCGCACCATAAAGGGCTGCTGGGGATTGACTGGGTGATTCCGGCCATGACCGAAAACCCGGCGAGGATTTTCAACCTCAGGGGCAAGGGCAGGATAGCCGCGGGATACGACGCGGACCTCACGCTCATTGACATGAAAAAGGAGTGGACCGTGGACGGTACGGAACTCCTCACGAAGTGCAGGTGGAGCCCGTTCGAGGGGAAGCGGCTCAAAGGCAGGGCGGTATCGGTCATGCGCAAGGGAGAGCTTCTCATGGAGGACGGGGAGCTTCGGGAATGATGCCCCTGTCCTTAACCCATCAGTATCCTGAGCTGCTCTCCGACAAGGTATCCGATTATCGCACCGGCCACGCCGAGAAGCGAGTACTGGATGCCGTGGCTGAGCACGCTCTCCTTGCTGATTTTCGCGGTGTATGCCCCTAGCACGAAAAGCAGCAGCACGCCCACGGCGAAGGAGGCGAGCATGGCCTGCCCGATGGAAAGAGCAGTGAACGGGACCACCATGGCAAGGGAAACCAGCACGGTCGCGCAGAACGAAGCCACCGCGTTGACCACGTTTTCATGCACGGAATGGACGTGGGTGCGCTCGCCCTCCGCGACCTGCGCCTTCTGGAGCCCGCGCTCCGTGGACTGCGAAATGTACATCCCGATTCCATTCGCAAAGGAATTCGACACTCCGGCGAGCACGCCGGCGATTATTGCCAGGCTGGAGCTCCGGGTGGCTGCGGCCGCCCCGATTATGGTGCCCAGCGAGCAGATGATGCCGTCCGTGGTGCCGAAGGCCGCGCCTTCGAGCGTCTCGCGCAATGAGACCATTCTATCAGGACCTGTCTATGTTTATCGTCGCCTCTCCGCTGGTACTGTTGTATACCGAGGTTATGGTGAACCTCGCCCAGCCCGACTGGCTCTGGAGCTGCTGGGGGTTGGCGATGGGATACTTGACAATTTCCACCACTTCACTCGGCCCGGACGGAGTGTCCATGGCTAGCACGACCTCGCCGCCGTGCTGGACGGTCCGGGTGCTGAAGTTGGATACTCCGGGCGGGATGTAAACCTCGGCGACCAGGGACGTGCTGCTGCCCAGGGCGCCGACGGAGTTCGCCAGGTAGGCGAGCCTGAGCGCGGCCAGTTCCGCCTGGTATTCGCCTATCTGCGCGTTGGCCTCGTTGGTCTTGAAATAGACGAACATGAGCAAGGGTATGAAAACGACCAGCACCAGGCCGATGATGATGAGGAATTCTGTCGCCACCTGTCCTTTTTTCATAGAACTTCCTCTTCCCGGCCGCTGTTGACCCGCCTGGCCTTCGTGTGCTTCTTCTCTTTCTTTTTCAAGAGCACGGCGTCCAGCTCATCGGCCAGCTGGTCCACGGCTTCCTTGAGCGCCTTGCGTTCTGTTGACAGCGAAATATGGCCGTCATCAGTGTCGAAGTAGAGGAAGACCTCGAACGTGGATTTGTCCTCCTTCACGTGCACAGAAACGTTCCTGATGTTGAATGATTTGGAGAACTTCTCGAGCACCCCGCCGATCTTGGCTTTTATCTCCGGGAACTGCCATATGCTGTCCTCCGTGAGGCCGGAGACCGACATGGATATCTCCTCTTTGGCGATCTCCTGTATCCTCCTGAATATGTCTATGGCCGAGAGCACGCCCACAAGCCCCTTGCCAGAGACCGAGACCGCGAGCACCGAGGACACGCCCTTGTCTATCATCCGCTTGGCCGCCTCTTCTATGGTGGACTGCTCGGGGATGGTCGTCACATCCGCCCTCAGGTAGCCGGATATCGGCATTTCAAGCCCGCTATCCACTTCCTTGACAACGTAGGGCTTTTTCTCGATCAGCCTCGGCTTCGTGAGATAGGACGCGAGGTCCAGGGTGGATATCACTCCCACGGGAGTGCCCTTCCTGGTGACCACGAGGCGGTGGCAGCCATACTCTTTCATCATGCCCCTGGCCCTGGCCACGGGCGCGCTTTCATCAATGGTGTATACCGGCGAACTCATGAGCTCGGATATCCGGTTCTTCGGCACCAGCCCCTCCTCCACCATGGCCTTGAGCAAATCGGTGCGCGTGGTTATCCCGAGCGGCTTTCCGTCCGCGTCCACGACCGGGAGCGCCTTGAAATGGCCGAGCAGGAACGCGTTTATCTGGTCCAATATGGCGGTGTCCGGCTTCAGGACGGGCGGCTTGACCACGCAGTTCTCGCATTTCGTCTTTGCCGAGTCCGCGATGCCGTGCCTGAGGTTCCGGTCGTCTATTATCCCGTAGTATCTCTCGTTCTTGGTGACCAGGACCGCGGTTCCGGTCTCCATGAGCTCGTTTATGGCCCTGGACAGGTGTTCGTCTCCATCAAGCGTAAGCGACTTCGTTATCTCCATGCGAATGACCTCCGTCTCAAAAACGCTATTGGGATATGGATGCGCGAAGTTTAAAAAGATAGATATTTATTATTCGCCTCAGATATAACGCCATGGCGACCGGTGTAGAAGTCACGTCTTCAGCCAGCTTGGAAACGGAACCGCGTGCCCAAAGGCTGGACATAGACAGCATGGTAACCAAGCCGTCATGGAAGGCCATACTCCTCGAGCTCATTGAAAGCCGGCGCCTGGACCCCTGGAACATAGACATAGCCGAAATTTCCGACGCGTTTTTGAAAAAGGTCCGCGAGATGCAGGAGCTGGACCTGCTCGTGCAGGCGAACGTCATACTCGCCGCCGCCATACTCCTCAAGTACAAGTCCGAATACCTGAGACTGCTCCAGTACCAGGAGCAGATGAGCGATTACGTGGAAGGCGACGGGCAGGGCGTGCCCATGGAGGACGTGCCCCAGCTCACGCTTTCATCCAGGATACCCCCGAAGCGGCAGATAACGCTGGACGAGCTCGTCCAGGAGATGGAAGGCATAATAAAGTACGAATCCGACGAGCGGCTTTCCCGCAAGCCCAAGGGGGGCATAGACCAGATAGTGGACCTCAAGCTCAACAATGTGGACATCGAGGAGAGGATGGAACACACGATGTCGCGCATAAGGGGCAGCACCGACGAGGAGGGATGGACGCTCTTCTCGCGCCTGCTTGAGGACAGGGAGGACAGGCTCGAGCTCATATACGCGCTCATGTCCGTGCTCCATCTCACCCAGAAGGAGGCGATACTCATCAGGCAGGACAAGCTGTTCGGGGAGATATTCATAAGGCTGGCGGACGGCAATGGAAAGGCGGACGATGCGACGCAAGCGAAAGACAATGGCGCCGAAGCCGGGGATGCTGGAGAGGATTCGTGATTCTATGCCAACTACGGTCGTCGTGGGCATGCAGTGGGGAGACGAGGCCAAGGGCAAGATAGTGGACATGCTGGCCCAGGAACACGATTACATAGTGAGGTTCAACGGCGGGGACAATGCCGGCCATACAATAAGGCACGGCGAAAAGACCTTCAAGCTCCACCTGGTGCCTTCTGGCGTTTTCTATCCGGAAAAAACCAAGGTCATAGCGAACGGCGTGGTGGTGAATCCGAAGACGCTGCTCAAGGAGCTCCAGGAGATAGAGGCGGCCGGATATTCCATGAAGAACCTGGCCGTGAGCGAGTCCGCGCACCTCATAATGCCCTGGCACATAGTGCTGGACGGCATAGAGGAGAGAAGCGGCGGCATAGGAACCACGAAAAAAGGAATCGGTCCCGCATACTCGGACAAAGCTGCGAGGGTGACTGCGGTTCGCACCGCTGACCTGCTGCTCGATGAAAAGGAATTAAGAGCGAAAATCGAGCGAATCGGGGAAGTCAAAAACTTAATAATCGGGGCGCTTGGGGGCGAACGGCTCGATGTCGCGAAAATCGCTGACGAGACGGTTGCAGCCGCCAAGGCCATCCGCCCATACATCACGGATACCCGCTTCCTGCTTAATGGCGCGCTCGCGAAAGGCAAGAAAGTGCTGCTCGAAGGCGCACAGGGCGGGCTTCTGGACGTGGACCATGGCACTTACCCTTATGTGACCTCGTCCAACATGACCGCTGGCGGAGCGTGCACAGGAACCGGAATCCCGCCCTCTGCAATCAACAAGGTGGTCGGCGTGGCAAAGGCCTACACCACGCGCGTTGGCGCGGGCCCGTTCCCAACAGAACTCACTGACGCGCTCGGAGAGAAAATCAGGCAGAAGGGAGGGGAGTTCGGCACCACCACGGGAAGACCCAGAAGATGCGGCTGGCTTGACCTTGTTGTCGTGCGCTACAGCGCGATGCTGAACGGCACTAACGAGCTGGCGCTCATAAAACTGGATGTGCTCGATGGCATGGAAGAGCTGAAGGTCTGTGTTGCTTATGAGGCTGGAAACGGAAAGCGGACAACTGATTTCCCGGCGGACATAAACGCTCTCGCGAAAATGAAGCCCGTGTACAAGGCGTTCAGGGGATGGCCTGTGTTCGACTGGAAAAAGGCCAAGGCGAAAAAGGACCTTCCAAAAGAGCTGCAGGAATACCTATCGTTCGTTGAAAAGGAGCTCAAAATCCCGATACGCTACGTTTCCTACGGGCCGGCGAGGGAAGAGACGATTATTGTTCGCTAGCGCATCCCGGGTTCTCCATCCTGGCCTGAAGCGCCTCCACGCAGCGCGCGAGCGCCTCCTGCGTGTGAACCTTAACAGTTGCACCAGCGGCCTTTGGATGCCCGCCTCCGTTCCCGCCGAGCGAGATGCCAACGTCCTTCATCACTTCATTGAGCTCAATGGAAACCGACTTGCGCGCCCTCGCGGATATGCGCGTCTCGCGCTCGCGGTCCTTCCAGCTCGCCACGAACGCCACGTCCGCGGCTTCGGAAAGCACCTGTGCGGCGTCGGATTCGTTGGAGCCGACTTCGGACGTGGCTATCACCAGGCCTCCGGAATAGACCACGCTGACCCTCTGGCACGCCTTAAGTATCGCCATCTTGACATCCGCCCTTGCCTCGGGCTCCGCGACCTCGAGCAGCTCGTGGTAGGTCGCGCCGCAGATTTTCATCAGCCTTGCCAGGGTCTCGAAGGTCTCCACACGCCCGGACTTGAAGCGGGCGGTGTCGGATATCACCGCGCAGGCGAGCGCGAACGCGGTCTCCTTGTCGATTTCCGGAAGCAGCGCTGCGATTATTTCCGCGGTGGAAGGGGACTTGTCGTCCACTATGAAGGCGTCGGACTTCATGTCCCTGCCCTGGGGGTGGTGGTGGTCTATCACGAGCAGTATCTTCCATTGTTTCGCGGGCTCCAGCAGGGTGTAGGCCGCGGTGTCCACCACAAGAAGGCCGGCGTATTCCTTCCTGTCCAGCTCCCGCAACGGGAGGACCTGGATGTCCAGCCGCTCCACGAGCGCCTTCGCGTTCTCGTCAAGCTCGTCGGTGGCTATCACTGATTCGGGCAAAATGCGGTGCATGGCATAGGCGCATGCCAGGCCGTCCACGTCGGTCTTCCTGTGGGACGTCACGACGAGCCTGGATTTCCCGTTGTTGGAGAGGAAATTCCTGAAAATCTCCCTATCCTCCGGGCTGGGCGGCGCCATAGTCCTTCATCCGCTCCTGGAGCGACTTCTGCGCACTCATGACCGAATCGCGGAGCTTCTCCTCCTGCTTGGCCTGCGCGTTGAGCTTCACTTCGAGGAGCTCCTGCCTGTCTTTGAGCTCCTTCTCCGCTTCCGCCCTGTCGCTGAGCATCATTATGGAGCCTATGGAGCGGTATATCGCGCCCTTGGCCTTCTTGAGCTCCTCGGCCGCGTGCTTCACTTCGTTGAGCTGCAGCTGGAGCTGGTGCTTCTGTATGAGCACCACTTCGAGCTGCTTTTCGAGATTCTCGTATTCCAGTATGTCCTGGTCTATTTTGCTGTCTCTTTTCATATCCGCACCCCTAGGCATCATTAGTATTCTTCTCGATAGATTCAAAAACCTGGAGGTTCCTCAGCAGGCTGTTGGCAGCCGCCCGGAACGCAACCACGTCGTCCGCTTCTATTTTTATGGTGAGCGATGCGCCGGACAACCGCACCGAGCATGCCGAGCGCCCGAAACCCTTCTCGCCTGCGAGCGCGGTTGCGGCTGATTTCGCCGCTGCGACGGAATCGAACTCCACCTCAATCCTTCCCTTTGCCTTCATGATCAACGACTTCCTTCCTTCCCGACCACCTGGTCTCGTCACCGGAGCCGCGTCTTCTGCCTTTCTTCGACGCGGCTTGTGCCACCGGCTCTTTGGCGCAAGTGGCGAAACCAGGTGCCCAGCGCCAGCCGCCCCTTTCCAGGACTTCTACTGATGAGATGAACGCGGGCTTTCCGCCCCTTTCCTCCACGATGCCGACACTCGCGTCGCCGGCCCTTCTCGCGAATTCGGCGAGAGCGGCGATTGTTTTCTTGCCCCGGGCCACGAAGCGCGCGCCGGATGATGCGGCGAGAGAGCGCGCAGCCTTCCGCGTCTCCTCGGACGCGTACCTGCTGGTTGTCAGGAGCGCCATCTAATCAGTGCCGCATTCCTTGGCTATGGGCGGCCTGGATTTGAGAAGCATCTTCGCGCCGGATGAAGGGAACTGGAAGTTCTTCTCATCGGCGATGGTCACCAGGGCGCCGCTCTTTAGGTCTTTGTATTCTCCCATTGATACAACCTCACGACTTCTCGTATTCCTTGGCCAGGCGGAGCATTATCTCGCCGGTCTCGGTCTTTAGCGCGTAGGCGCCGCCTGCGAATTCGGCATTGCAGGAGCGGCACTTCCACAGGGCGTTGCTTTTCCTTGCGACTTTCTTCTTGCCGCAGCGGGGGCACTCGTACCTGGTCCTCTTGGATTTCTCTGCAGCGTCAACGAGCTTCCTTATGGTCGCTCCGTATTTAGGTGTCCTCATTGCCATTCACCATTACAGCATTGCCCTTATCTCGCTACCTCTTTTAAACGCTATGTCGATGTTATCCAGCAGCTCCTGCTTCGTCAGGCTGCCCTTGCCCTTCTGGATGGCGCATACGTGCGACTCCGTAGTCGCTATGGTTATCCTGCAGTCCTGCACCATCTCCTCCTCGCGCGTGGGGTCCACAAGCCAGGTCTTCCCGATCTTCACCAGCGTGGTGGAGATGGGCAGCGCCCTGGGGTTGAGCGGCCCGACGTACTCGCCGCGGACTATCTTGTCGCCCTCGACTTTGGGGAATTTCGCGTCGCTCAGAGCCGCGGATGCCGCAAGCGTGCCCGCGTCTATGAAATTGCCCGTGTGGTCGAGCACGTAGAGGTCCAGGAACAGTGAAATCACCTTGCCCTCCTTTATGAAGAGGGACTTGAGGTCCACGCATTCCGCGCTCCGTACGGCCCTGTCCACTATGCGCGCGAATTCTACGGAATTCTCGTCCGGCGGCCCGGGCTCGAAGCTCGGCGACGCCAAGGGGAGCAGCTCCGAGTTCGTGATGAGCACTCCCTCGGTCGGCCTGTCGGCGAACGGGGTTGCCACGTCGAACTTGACCGAGGCCAGCACCTTCGTGCCCCCTATGCACGCCAGCGCCGAGCCGTCCGCGCTCTTGAGCGCGCCCTTCTGCACCGATATGGGCCTGAATTCGTCCAACTGCCTGCCGTCGTACCTGGTGCCCTTCGCCAGCGTGCCGAGCATCACGTCTTTCTTGATGCGCGACATTACCATGTCCTTGAGTTCATCTGACATCATGACCACCTTACATGAGGAATTTCTTCTCGCCGGCTTCCTCGTAGTGCCTCTTGAGCGAATCCGCCTGCACGGCGTGTATCTTCCCTTCGGCGCGCTCCGCCATGTCCAGCACCCTCGCCATCTCATCCCTGGTGAGCATGCCGTCCATCTGTATCAGGAGTATGTCCTTGCTCCGGGATGCGAATGCCACCGGAGTGTCGGACTGGCCGAAATTGTCCTCCGCCTTGCCCAGGTCCACGAGAAGCTGGCCGTCGGCCTTGCCGACCGCCACCGCGGAGACCATGTCCTTCATGGGTATGCCCGCGTTCGCGAGGGCCACCGCGGCCGCGGTTATGGACGCCGTCCTCGTGCCCCCGTCCGCCTGGAGCACGTCTATGTAAATGTCTATCTGGGTGTTCGGGAATTTCTCGGCTATCACCAGGTTCTCGAACACTTCCCTTATGACCTTGGAGAGCTCGGTGCTCCTCCTGCTCGGCCCGGACCTGCTGTGCTCCTCCAATGATGCGAAGGGGGACATCATGTACCTGCATTTGACCAGCGCCCGGTACGGGCTTGCCAAGAACCTCGGGATGCACTCCCTGGGCCCGTAGACGCCGCAGATTATCTTGTTGCCGCCCCACTCCACGAACGCGGAACCGTCCGCCTCGTGGAGCACGCCGGCCTCTATGCGC
Source organism: uncultured Microcaldota archaeon (assembly GCA_903835385.1). Classification (GTDB taxonomy): domain Archaea; phylum Micrarchaeota; class Micrarchaeia; order Anstonellales; family Bilamarchaeaceae; genus CAILMQ01. Next base: position 25,798 of record CAILMQ010000011.1, read on the forward strand.
AGCTGCCTGAGGTCTTCGGGGCCCCTGCCGTCCATGCGCTTGCCGTCTATGACGAGCCTGACTTCTGATGTAGAGCTTGCCATCATATCACCTTGTTCTGCTTTTCCTTGGCGAAAAACGCCGCGACCCTGTCCGTTAGGCCGGAGAAATGCGCCCCCTCGTCTATCATCTTGACCACTTTAATGGCCAGCGGGATGTCCGCCTTCTCCGAAATCCAGACGTAGCCGTTGTTTCCTACGAGTATGTCCCCCACGTTCTCCTTGATGAGGTTTATCATGCTGAGCTTCTTGCCTATGAGGCGCGGCACCTTTGCCGGCGGGAAAACCACCATCTGGCCCCTGGGCAGGCGGCGCACGTCCGCAAGGTCCATGTCGCCGGTCTCGGTGACCTCGCGCACCTTGCAGACCACGAAGTCGCCCAGCTCCAGCTTGAGCCGGATGTCCCGCGCGGGTATGAACCCAACGTTCGGGAGGTTGAGCTCCACGTCGTAGCCCGCGTGCCTCGCATCCGTCACCATGCCGATGACGACGTCGTCCACTATGGGCCTGTACTTCTTCTCCATGGGGATGAATCTCCCCTCCTCGTCAAGCATGCCGACAACGGACGCGTAGGTCGCCTGGCTGTCATTGAAAGCACCCGGCACCTGGACCCGCGCGTCGGCTATCTTCTCGCCTGGAAGGATTATCTTCCTGCCATTCATCAAATTCACCTACGTGTTGCGGCATGGTGGGCATGTACCGAAATAGTCGGGCAGCAGCACCGCCGCTCAATTCACAGCGTCAAAATACAGCAATATGTTTCGACTGTCTGTCTCTCTCAACATGGGAATTAGGCACGGAAAGATTTAAAAGGGATTGAGACCGGGCGCTTTTCTCACGGGAGGGTGCCCAGTATCTTCGTCTCAACCTGGCCGCCGGTCATCTTGTTGAGCTTGTCGAAAAGCTCGCCCTGCTCGCCGCCGAATATCTCCAGCACGCATATGAGGTCGCCGTTCTTGGCCCACTCCTCCTGCTTCATGCCCCAGCCCTTCAGGGAGCCGTAGGCGCGGTGGGCGAAGGCTGCCGGTATTTTCACCGCGACCCTCACCTTCTCGAACTTCAGCGGAAGCAGCGGCCGCAGCTTCTTTATCACATCGGGGAGCTGCTCGCGGGCGTCCTTGAACGGGTCCACCGTTATCCTCGCCTCCTCGAAGGCGTTCTCCATCCTGATAAGCGTGTGTGGCGCATTGGTGCGCGGGTCTATGGACTCGCGCAGCAGTATGGTGAGTATCTGCTTCCTCCTTTCTTCCAGCTTCTTCCGCTTCTGCTCCGTCGTCAGCTGGACCTCCCCGTTCTTCAGGACGAACTCCAGCACGCCCATTATATCCGTGGTGCCGAAGGCCTTTTGCACTGCCGCGCTTGTCGCACGCTCGCCTTTTTTCGCGTTCTCGTAGACCTCCTCGGCCACGAGGATGTTCTTCAGGTCCTTTTTCTGGCCCTCCAGGTAGGAATAGGCGGCATCAGGGTCCACGTAGAGCTCGAAATGCTTTCCCTCCCGGTCATAGGACGCGATTATCGCTTTGTCAAGAGAAACCATCGTATCATCCATTGGCATTACATCGCTAATATTAATACGGTTTTTGGCTGGCCTGAACGACACCGAAACGGGTTTATAAAGTGTTTCTTTATATAACTAGATGGGTGGGATTCGTGGCACGGGACAACAGGTTAATGCTGGTTCAGTACATACAACCGCAAATCAAGGCGAATACGGCCCGGGCGAGAGCGGCTTTCGGAAAGTACATGAGCGAAGAACCCGGCACGAACGCCGCAAAAAAGGTGGGCGGCCCGCGGATTACGAAAGACGGGGAAGCCGGACAGCAGTTAACGCCAGTGGGACAAATGAGCATTGCCGAGAGGATAGGGCGGGCTGAAACGAATTCGTTGGGGTGCAGGTTCCTTGAACGCTGCGCCGGGATTCTCGGTACAACCTCTTCCGTAATCGTGACCGACTTGCTGTCTGCTGCGGCAGTTGGAGGCTTGTTTCACGCTGTCCAGGCGGCCACATCGCCGCGTTCTCCGGACCCCATAACGCATGTATGGCTCAATGTTCCGTTTCCAGTTGGATTCATAGTAGGTGCCGTTCTTGGATTGTACCTTGGTTCGATTCTGGCTGGCGGCTTGGAGGACAGGCTGAAGGGACTGGCCCGCGACATAAAAAATCGTAAAGCAGCATCCCTGGCATGCGATGCCCTTCTGAGCGGCACTGTTACCGACCCGGCTGCGCAGGAAAAACTTGTGGATGTCATAGGAAAAGGCATGAGATATGATTTAACTATCCCCCGCCTCCCTCGCGGCATAATCAAAAAAGTAGAAACGATTCTCGCGAGCGGTGTGCTTTCACAGGACCAGGCAAAACAACTGCCCCAGTAAAACGTATAAAGGTTAGAGTCCAATGTGTAATCATGCTAGCCGTGATAGGTGGAACCGGATATCTCGGATTGGGAAAGGTTTTGGAGAAGGAGGACGTCATCACGCCCTATGGCCATGCGGCAGTGGACCGCATGAAGGTGCTGGATGAGGAGCTGTACTTCATTCCAAGGCACGGGGAGGGGCACGAGCTGCCGCCTCATCGGATAAACTACAGGGCCGAGGTCTATGCGCTCAAGAAACTGGGCGTGAACGCCATACTGGCCACCTACGCGTGCGGGGCGATAGCGAAATACAAGCCCGGCGACCTGGTTATGCTCAAGGACTTCATCGCGTTCAACACGCCTGTGACTTTCTTCGATGATTTTTCGGCAGGCATAAAGCACGTCGATTTCACGGAACCCTTCGACTTCAGGCTCTGCAGGCGGACCAGGGAAATCGCGAGCGCGGAGGGGGTAAGGCTCGTCGAGGGCGGAGTGGTGGCGACGACCATTGGCCCGAGATTCGAGACGAAATCCGAAGTCGTCGCATTGAAGAAGATGGGCGCGAACCTGGTGAGCATGACCGCTGGTTATGAAATAATCCTCGCCCATGAGGTTGAAATCCCGATGACGGGCCTGGGGATAGTGGCCAACTACGCATGCGGCATATCCAAAAAGCCCCTTATCCACGACGAGATAGTGGCCATGACCGAAAAGGCGAAGGGCAAGATAGACCCGATAATCGGCGGGCTGCTGGAAGTCGTGGCCGACGATTAGGCGGCTTTACCGCTTTAGCGGGTTATTTCGACTTCTTTCATCTGCTCCAGATACTCCTTGTTTTTCGCGAAATACTCGCGGCAGGGCGCGAGCATGGTGATTAGCTCCCTTGCGACAGAATTCTTCAGGTCCATGGGGTGGAGCTTGCCTTCGGAATAAACGGTCCTGAGCGCAGCCGCGTCCGGAATCTCCAGGTCGCCGCCGAATTTCGCAGGCCGCTCTATTTTCATGGGCCGCTCGCGCAGGACCAGGTACTCGGCCATTTCGAACACGGGGTTCCCTTCCGCGACCTTCTCCGGGCAGTATGCCTTGCTGATTTTCTTTTTTATCTCGTCCTCGGAATCATGGATGAATATTGCCGAGTCGGGCTTGGATTTGGACATCTTGGCGTCCACAACCGCCTCCTCGTCCGGATTCATCCTCTGCACGCCAAGCAGGCTGGGGAGCAGGTGGCCGTGGACGGAGGCGAATTTCCTGTTCCCGAACTTCGGCGCGAGCTCGTGGGCGAGCATGTGCACCTTGCGCTGGTCCATGCCCGCGTGCGCAATCTGGACGTCCAGCCCGAAAAGGTCCGCTGCCTGCATGGCAGGATAGAAGATGACCGAAGACTTCATGCCCTCCTCCTCCTTCCTGCCCATGATGGTTATGCAGCGCAGCATGCGCTTCATGGTGGTGTCCTTCGCGACTTTCAGCACGTCGGCCCAGTAGTCGTTGTCGTAGAACTCGCTGGCGAGCACGTATTCCACCTTGTCCTCCGGAAGCCCGAGCGAGACGAAGCAGTGCTTGAAATAGCCGTTGGCGACCTTGCGGATTTTCTCCATGTCGCCGCCGAGCTTGCCGTTGATGTAGGAATGGTAGTCCGCCAGGAAAATAGTCGGCTTGATTCCCGCCTGGATGAAGTCCCGTATCTTCAGCGTGGTGCAGAGCCCGGTCCCGAGATGGACTTTCCCGGAAATCTCGAACCCGATGTAGTGCTTCGGGTGCTCGTATGCCTCGAAAATCTCGCGCAGCGACTGCTCGGTCACGATTTCCTCGGTCGGCTTCTTTTTCACGAGTTCTATCTTCGTTTCTATGTCCATGTGAATGGCACCTGCCTGGATAGAAGGTAGATGAGAGGCAATAAAATTAAAGCGTTTGTAACGTCACATCCTCAGGCATTGTTTCGCAAGCCTGAGGAATTTCTTCGCGTCGCTTATGGCTTCCTCGCCAGAATCACCGCTTCCAGCTTCTCCCGGTATTCCACTCTTGCCGTGAAGCCGATGCCTGAAAGGACCGAAAGCAGCTGCTCCGCCGTGAAGTACCGCAGCGCGTCCTGGTTGTAGTGGTCGATCCACTGCTCTGCAAGTTCCGGAGGCAGGTTCTTCCTGACCATGTCCTGCTGCCACTGGAAAACGCTCCTCTGAAGCTCCGGGTCCTGGTATGCAAGGAGGTCGCCGTCCACGAAACAGCCGCCGGGCTTCAGTTTCGCATATATCGCCTTGAAAATGGGGACCTGGTCCACCTGTGGCAGGTTGTGTATCGTATAAGCGCTATAGGCGCCGTCCAGCGTTGGGGCGGAACCCCCAAAGAAGCTGAGCAGGTCCGCGGTTACGAATTCTATCTGCGGGATTGCGAAATCCCTTCTGCAAATATCAACCATGGCCGGGCTCACATCCACGGCATAGAGGCGTTCCACTCCGGCAAGCATGCCTGTTTCATCAAGCACCATGGAAAGGGTGCAGCCGGTCCCGATGCCTCCTTCTGCGAGCGTGGCCTTTTTCCCTTTCGCCGCGGCAGGGCGGATTATGCTGGAATTCACCAGCCGCCCGACCGTCCGCTGGAAATCGTCGTGGTGCGGAACCGCGCGATTGAACAGCGCGTATTCCTTCGCCTGGCTGCCCTTGAAAAGCGCGTCCTTGTCCTTCATCGCATGTTTCACGTAAGCCACGCCCCAATCAGAATCTCTTGGACATGAAGCCGCCGACATTCCAGCCAAAGGTTCCGTCCCCGAAACTCGGATTGTGGCCGGTTTGTGTCAAATCAGCCGCGGCTCCGGCTCCCCATCCCTTCAATTCAACCCCGAGCCGCATCCTCTGCGCGCTGAAAACGTTCCCTCCGGCATCGGCATCGTTCAAAACCTCTATTTGCGTGAACAGCTTCAGGATTTTGTACAGCGAAGGGTCGTATCCCAAAATCGCAAGTGATTCGACATAGGGATTCTTGTCCAGACCCATTGTCGCAAGGGCGTAGACGCTAAGATTTCCGGTCTTGGTGAAATACTGCATGCCTGCCCTTGGAACCGCCTTTCCGCCGAAAGCCTGGACCTCCCCTACGGCGTCCAGTCCGCCGCCCAGGTTGATGGTCAGGTCTGCAAGAGCGAACGAACTGATTGTTCCTGTGTAATCCACAGACGGCCTCGCCCTGATGAACACGCCGAGCCTTTTCGCCACTTCGGCCGACGCCTTCAGGTCAATGGTGGCGCTCTTGTTTCCTGCCATCAATTCGATTGAATCCGCCCTGGCCGGCTTCGGCAGCATCATGCCCGCGGCCAAAATCGATCCAACAAGCATTCTGCCAAGTTTTCTTGTTTCCGGCTTAATGGTTTTTTTGAACTTCATAATTATCAGCAAATACAACAATACAATTCTGATATATATTATATGGTGAAGAAAAACGCAAGAAAACCGGAATATTCTTAATGTTTTTTAGGATAAGTAGTATCAATGAAACTGGACAAGAAGGATAGGGACCTGCTCACGCTTCTCTACGCAGACTCGCGCGCCAGTTTCACAGAGATGGGAAAAAGGCTCCAGCTGAGCAGCAGCACGGTGGAAAGGAGGATGCGCAGGCTGCAGGAAAGCGGCGTCATAACCCTGCTGTTCGCCAATATAAATTTCGCCAAGTTCGGCCTGAGGTCTTACCGGCTCTACTTCAAATTCGACGTTATGGACGCAAAAACAGAGAAGGGGATGCTCACGTTGTTTGATTCCATCCCGAACACGGTCTGGGGCGTGGTGTGCGAAGGGGAGTATGACATCATATGGAGGATCATCGTGCGCGACGAGATGGACGTGCAGGATACGATAGACCTCGTCACAGAGCGCTTCGGCACCAGGATAATAGAGAAGGCGGTCGCTACAACCACGTACCAGACCTACCTCTCGTGGAACCGCGCGTTCGGAGGCGTGCGCAAGCTCGAGTTTCCGCTCCAGCGCGCGTCAGGGATTGAAAAACTGAGCGACACGGACATGAAGATACTCGCCGCGCTCTATGGGAACGCGCGTGCTACCACGGTAGAACTTGCGGCTCTCGTAGGCCTCACGCCGGATGCCGTGCAGTATAGGATTAAAAAACTCACGGAAAAGGGCTTCGTCCTCGGCTACACCGCATGGTATGATGCCAAGAAGCTCGGGCTGGAATACTACAAGATCCTCTTCGGTTTCCGTGGGATGACTGCGGAGAAGGAGAAAAAATTCCTGGATTTCTGCCTTGAGCATGACGGCGTCGTGTTCCTGAACAAGACAATCGGCTCCTGGGACATAGAGCTGGATGTCATAGTGAAGGACGTGATGGAGCTGCACGGCTTCCTACTTGAGATAAAGACGAAATTCGGCCACATGATAGGCAAGCACGCGTATATCGCAGCCATAGAGGAAAGGATGCTGAATCCGCTAAGGGCAGAGCTGAAAAAAAGCCCCAGAGGGTAATTGAAACCCCTGCCTCTCGCTCCCAAGCCTTTTGGCTTACGTTTCTCTTCGGGCAAAAGGCTAGGGCTTATCCAAAAGCCCTGAGGCCTGCCTTCGAAGAACGTGCGCCAAACGGATACAAGGCGAGCGCTCTACCGATGAGCTACTGGGGCGGCAGCACCTGTTATCTGCGCAGGACAGTTTTAAACTCCTATACTTATGATTTTTAATCATTCCCATTTTACAAGTAAAAGGTAAGAGGTGTGTTAATGACCATTAGCGAACTTAAGCCTGGCACCGGCAGCGTGAACCTCGATGTGGAGGTCGTTTCCATAGACGCGGCCAGGGAGATAAACAAATACGGCCGCAAGCTCAGGGTGGCGAACGCCACGATAAAGGACGAAAGCGGCACCATAACGCTCGTGCTCTGGAACGAGCAGATAGACCTCGTGAAAGAGGGCTCGAAGCTGAAAATAGAGAACGGCTACGTCAACGAATGGCAGGGAACCCCGCAGCTCACGCTCGGCAAGTTCGGCAAGATGACCGTGCTCTAGGGAAATGCGGCAACGGACACCCTCCCATCCTCATTTTTTACTTCCACTTTGCCATGGAGCGAGTCCGCGCTGTTGACCGGGCAGAAGGTCTTCCGCGAGAGCGACAGGCCATATTGCGAGTCCTGGAATTCCGCGTAGTGCATGGCGCCGCTTTGCCCGCCAGACACATCAACGGCCTGTTTCACATAGACCATGCGGCTGTTGCCGGCCCCCAGCGCGCACACCTCGTCCATGGCATTGCCCAAATCTATTGCCGAGCTTTTGAACAGCAGGGCCGCGTATGCCCTGGCCGAGGAATCCCTGATGTGCGCCAGGGCGAGCACCGAGAACGATATGAGTGAGAGTGCGATGACGGAAAGAAGAAGATACTCCACGGTCACCTGGGCCCTCATGCTAATCGCAGACGTAATCGCCCGAGCCGCCGCTGCAGCCGGGGTCGGGGCATCCGCAGCTGTCGCTGAGGCACCCCTCGTCCTTCACGCAGAATTCCCCTGCCTTCGCCTTCATGGATTTTTCAGCCATGGACCCTATTTCCTGAGACTGGTTGCCGACCTGCTCGGAAGACGCCTTGGCCGTTGATATGAGCCTCGTGGCTGCTATGGCAACGACTGCGACCACTACCGCTATCAGAATGAGCATCTCGGCAGACAGCTGGCCTTTCATGCATCCCACCCCCAGGGGGGATAAGGGTAAAAAAGTTTTTTAAGGCTTTGTGTGGCTGGGCATAACTTAGGCATTCTCATTATTAGAGAACCGTCGTCTTGCCGCGACCGGCGCCCACTTATTCGGCGCTCCGAATAAGGGGGCACCATGTTGCCCGGCAACATGATTGTGCCCGCACAAAGGCGGGCATGTGGTCGTCCCCGTACAAACTCGTGCTCCGTCCGGAGCCACGAAGTGGCGAGGACCCTTGCCCGGTCCGCCGGGCAAGCGGTCAGTCGTCGGGGCTTGGCTTCTGCACGAATTTCAAGCGCTTTCACTACCGTATGTAGGAAACGCCCTTGGGCGACTCGAAGGGGGCGACCATGGACTTCTGGATTTCCTCCTCTATCCTCTTGAGCATTTTCTCGCTCTCCTTGGCCTTCTGGTCCAGCCTCTTGAGGTCCACGGGTATCTGGAAGTAGCTTGACAGCAGCTTCACGATGTTCCTGGCCGAGGCCGTGTCCACATAGCCACCGTGGGTCTCGCCCATGAGGCATACGCCCTTGAAGCCGCGCAGCTTGCCGATGGCGGGCAGGAGCCCGGCCACGCCCACTATGGAGCCCTTGGCCTCCCCGAATATCACGCCATGCTTCTTGAAGCCGGACAGCATCTCCTTGTGGGTGGTCACGGCGAACACCCGCCGTTCCTCGCTTATCTTGCCTGTGCTGTAGCCGCCGACGCTCATTATCCGGGTCACGCCGACTTTCTTCGCATAATCGAGGATGTAGTCCACGACTTCGTACTGCCCGATGGAGGACATGGCCTGCACGTCCCCGACCAGGATGAGGAATTCGTTCTTGCCGTCGCGGTACTCGTAGAAGCTGTTCTTGATGAGCCGCAGGCCGCCCTTCTTGGTCATGAAGACCTGGTGCGGGAAGTGGTGCGAGTAGAGGTTGGCGACCTTCTTCGCCTTGAGCTCCTCCACCAGGTAGCGGCCCACGACCTGGCCTATTAGCCCTATGCCCGGAAGCCCGGTTATGAGCACGCCGTCCTTGAACTTTATTTTTCTTTTCTCGACGATTTCAGTCTTCATAAGAAACACCTTTCCATCTTCTCCTGTAATCGCCGTAGCGGTCGTTCGGGTCATAGCCGGCCGGGTGGCCGGAAGCCGCCGGCTTCCCGCAGTGCGCGTTGCCGAGCGTATAGTTGCCGCAGACCGCACATTTACGGAGCTTTTTCATGTGATACCATCCACTCTCCGGCAAGGATTAAAATAGATGGGGCTTGCTCAGGATTTTTCCAGCTCGAAACCGAAATCGCAGGTGCATTTTTCGGCCGCAGCCTGCATCTTCTCGATTATCTTCGCAAGCCGCTTCTCCCCGTCCTTGTAATTCGCCGCGGTGAGCTGTATCCTGTAGCGCGGGGCGCCGAGATAGTGCACTTCAACGCCCTCTTCCTCCGGGCCGAGCACCTTCTTTATGTCGTCCACGCCGTCCATGCCCCAGCAGGCCAGGTTGATCATCCCGGAAACTTCCACCGTGGGCCTCTTGATGTTCTTCTCCGCTATGGCGATGATTTCGGCCTTGACCGCGTCCGGCACCGCAAGATTTTTCAGGCCTTCCTCCTTCTTCTCGAAGGCCACGGCGAATGCGGACCAGACGTCGCCGAACTCCTTTGTGAGCAGTTCCGCCGCCTCTTCTGGCTTGAGCTTGGACTTGGAATTCTTGAGCACGAGCGAGAGCAGCTTCTCCGCCCTCTTCTCGGTGCGGATTATTTCGAGCTTGCCCTTTTTCTCCTCCTCGTTGACGCGCTTGAGCGAGACGTCGACCTGGTTCTTCTCCCTGTCCACGCGGTGTATCTTCGCAACGTGGCGCTGGCCCTCGGAGATGAACTCGTGGATGTTCTTTATCCACCTGGGGGCGATTTCAGAGACGTGGAGGAACGCCTCCAGGTTGCCGTATTCCGGGAGCACGCAGAACGCACCATAGGGCATGATTTTCTTTATGACCACTATGACGAGCTCGTCCGGCTCCGGAAACTCCACCATTCATCCCAACTCCTTCACAATGTCCCCGTGTATGATGGCCTCGCCGCCGGCCGGGTGCGCCAGTGGCTCGCTGCACTTTGCGCAGTTGACCACTGAGGTCGCATGGGAAAATATCTTCTGCTCGTTTCCGCATTTGCATTTCACAAGAAAGAACTTGCCTGCCATTGCAACACCTCACTTGAGCTCGATTTTCTTCTTGGTCCTGGTTCCGACCGTGCGCTGGTGCTTCTTCTTGCACGTGGAGCACTCCAGCATGAGCACCTGCCTCTTGCCCTGCTTCTTCACGGTCTTCTCGCCTGCGACCTTGCCGCCGTGGCCGAGCAGGCTCCTCTCGTGGGCGCGGTTTCCCGCGGCCAAGGTCCTGGCCCTGCCTTTGCTCACAAGCCTCACTTTGTGCGCCTGGTGCGACTTGCAGTATGGGCAATATGTTCTCGTTTCCTTCGGGAATTTCATCTTCTCAACCTCTCTTTTTTTCGCTAAAGCAGCCACACATGGCCGGAAGGAACTTTAGAGAAGCTCCGCCAGCCTGGATTTGAGCAGCCAGTCGGCCTCGGACATCGGCAGGATGCGCTCCTCGCCGGTCCGGAAGGGCCCGTAGACCGCCTTGTCAATGCCGCTATATGCTTCGATGTCCTTTAATATCCTTACTTTCCGCGTGCTCGGGGCAGAACCGGCCTCGCGGCCATTGTTCCAGATGTCCGACACCCGCGCGCGGGAGGACGCTATCCTGTCCGCCAGCTCGCCCAGCAGGCCCGCCTCGTCCCTGGTGAGGCTAGGCGAGTCCCTCTCGCCGCGCACGGCCATGAGCACGATTTTCTCCTCGCGCTTCATCTGGATGGCGGCGACGATTTTCCTTGCGTTCTCGTACTCCTTTATGGCGAGTATGGAGCCGGAATCCAGCGCCGCCTGCTTCCGGTCCGCTATGAGTTTCGCCGCGTCCTCGTAGAACGCCGGTTCGAGCCGGACTACTGCTGCGGACTCGGACTCCTTCTTCTGTATGTCCCGCAGCAAGACGTAGTTAAGCATCGTTCTCCCAAAAGATGGTTTTGCGGGCAGGGGTTTTTATTGGTTCGTGGAAGTTGCAGAAACGGAAACAAACGAAACAAAAAAATCCATGCACGTTCGCGTGCGCGCGCATCCGAGCGTTCGAGTGCGTGGTTCGGGCGTCCGGGCGCCGTGTTTTTTTTGCACGGTCACGAGATACGAATATAGAGAAACAATAACAAATTTAAATCGTTCCCAATAAGATAAAATTATGGACATTACTAATCGTTACCGGATGAATGTATTTGGAAGCTACTCGGAATGCGCCATAACTTTGGACAGTGCGGTGTTCCAGAGCGTGAATGACGGATTGCCTGATTCGGGCAGCTCCAGGCTGGACAGGTCTGGAGACGTCGCGTCGCTCATAACGGGGTTGCTCGGACCCCCGGCGTTGGGAAGAGCGTTCATGGAAACAAGGCCGGCGTTCAGGACCACCGAAGCAGGGACAAGGAAAAGCGAATGCAACAGCGAGGTAAGCGTGGAGCTGGATATGGACATTGAGATAAGGTTCGAAGTGCCCAACGCCGGAGCGGGAACCACCCCCGAAGATGAAAAAGCCAGGCGTGTCATTAAGATTTGGGCGGAGAGCGACACAATCTCCAGGATGGTGGAGGACGGGAGCATTCCGGACGCAGTGGAAAATCTGCTGCGCAGGAGCAGGGGACGCGGGAGTGGAAACATGGAAGCGAATCTTGATTTGAGTTTTGAGGACCTGGACGACGGGCGCCGGAGGTATGTGCTGCCCCTTGGCAGGGGAATAGACCAGCAGATAGAGCATAGCAGCGGCGTATTGAGCAGGGAAAGCAGGCTTGTGGGGCAGGGCGACATCGTGCGCCTGGCAGAGGGCCTGTTCCCGAACAACCTCAACAAAAGGCTGATTTTCGGGACAAACACGAATGCTGGCCAGATGGCGATGCTGAGGGCGTACCCGTACCAGGATGAGGGAAACACGTCGGAGCAGGTTGAGATTTGGTTCGTGGCGCCTGATGCAACACGTGAAACAATAGGAGGCGAATGCAGGACCGAAATCACGATGACAGGTGAGAAGTGGGTTTTTCCGCATGAATCCATAATACGGACGGCGCATGCATCGCTGAAAGGCCGCACTGCCGCGCAGCCAAAAGCAGCGGAAGCCCGCGAATTGATAATTTTCCAGAGGCCCGTGTTCCAGCCGCTTCTGCGGTACAAGGACCAGGCGTCCGAAAGGCAGATGCAGGTGCCTCATTCCGAAGGGGACGTCGCAGTGCTGCTGGCGCGAACGCTCGGAAACGGGGTTCTGAGAGATGTGATGGTCACCGAAGCCGCGGTGCCGGAAAAAGGCTCGGAGCCTGCCGCGCGTCCTTCGTATTTCGATTACTTTTCAGAACCGCCGCCACCGCCGACGTACAATACGATGGTGGCCATGCACATGCAGGTTGACGGCGGCACCCTTACCCTGAGTTTTGAAATTCCGCACGGAAGCCGAGCGCGCTCAATGGCAGGCCCGAAAGAAGCGTTGGAAAGAAGAAAATTAATCACAATATCAGGGCGAAAGGAAACGGTCGCAAGAATAACCCAGCACCCGAATTTCGAAAAAATATGCGATGGGTTGAGGCAGCGGAATACTGCGGCAATCAATGTTTACGAGGACCCGGCGAACCCCTCTGAATTCACGATTGCGCTCGCAAGGCCCGTGTTCCAGCCGCGCGCGGAACTCAACGGGACCCTGGCACCGGCTGAAGGGGACCTCACGATACTGTTTGGCAGGGTATTCGGGGGAAATGCGA
>CAILMQ010000012.1 GCA_903835385.1 uncultured Microcaldota archaeon
CGTATTCCTTGTTTTCTTCATCCCGCGCATTTCACGCGACAAGACATTTGCCATAGACAGGGAAGCGCAGGAAACAATCAAGCTGTTCGCGCTCGTGTTCGCAATCGGCTTTGCCATCTCCATGCTGTTCTGGTTCTGGCCCATATTCGTTTTCCACGGCAACACCCTCAACCCCATCCAGGAGTTCGCCACTCCCGATGCCAGGAATCCCACGTATCTTTGGAGCACGATAATCAATGACGCGCTAACGCCGCTGTTCATGCCCTATGGCGCAGGATTGGAAATCTTGCTCATGCTGCTCTTCCTCGCAGGAGCGGCTTATGCCGTGCTCAGCAGGCAGAGCGACGAGGCGAAATTCGTCCTGGTGCTCCTTGGCGCCGCGCTTCTGGCGGCTTTCCACCCGCTCCTGACAATGCCGCTTTTCGGAAAGCAGCTCATCAATTTCCAGCTCGTGGGCCAGGTCCAGCCGCTGCTCCAGGCAACGCTCATGCCAATGGGGCTCCTGCTCGCCTTCCGCACTGTTACAAAGGAAAAGGGGCAGCTCATACTCACGGGAGTGCTCCTGCTGCTCTCGCTTTCGATATATTTCAGCGGCTTTGATGCGAAGAAGGCGGACCAATGGTACAAGACAGGCACCACGGCGCTCGCTCCGCAGTTCGTGGAGCTTGAGACCTGGATAAAGGCGAACACGAATGTCAGCGACGTGTTCCTCACGACCAACGAGGATGCGTTCATGATGAACGCGCTCACCGGAAGGAAGGTGCTCTCCTACCGGCGCGCGCACTCCAGCCCGTACATAGACATGAACGCGAGGATGGCCGACCAGGCGGTGATAGTGTACGGAACGGATGCCGCCGAAACCTCCGCGCTGCTGAAGAAATACGACGTGAAATACCTGCTCTGGACCGGCACCTGGATAACGAACGAGTTCAGCTTCGACCAGCAGGGCAAGTTCGTTGGGTTCTTCGACCCCCTCGACGTCCCTGACAACGCGAGCAACAAGGCCTACTGGGACGCCCATGGCGTGAAATACCTGAACCAGACCATGTCGCTCGACCCTGCGGCCAGGGCCGGCTTCCCGGCATATCCGATGCTCATAGCCATTCCCTACAAGATGGATATGCAGGCGCCTTACAATCCGCAGCTGCTGGACAACTTCGTGCTCAAGAAGACGATTCAGTCACAGGGGCAGGACGTTTTCAGGATATACGAAAGGAAAGGCGCGAATTGACGGAACTCGGGCGATGGACGGCCTACCTGCTCCGCAGCCAGTCCACGTAGAGTTTCATGCCCTGTTCAAAGCCGATTTTCGCGGACCAGCCCGTCTTTTCAAGTTTTGAGCAATCCAGCAGCATCAGCCTCACGTCCCCGGCCCAGCCGCGGTCCCCTCCGGTGTAGGTGAATTCGGGCGACAGGCCCATCTCCGAGCCCACCAGGCGTGCGATTTCATCAGCAGTGTGCTTGTCCCTGGTGCCTGCGTTGTACGCCTCAAAGGCCGCCTTTTGGCCCCTGAACGCGCTCATGGTCGCGGAAACGCAGTCCGACACGTAAAAGTAGGATTTCTCCTGCTTCCCGTTCCCGAGGATTTCGAGCTTCTTGGGGTCGCGCTTGAGCTTCTGGTAGAAATCGAACATCACGCCGTGGTTGCTTCTGGGCCCGAAAACATTGGCGAACCTGAGGACCGTTGATTTGATGCCGTAGGTGTGGGCATAGCTGCTCGCGTAGGCCTCGCAGGCGAGCTTGGACGCGCCGTAGTTGGATATCGGCATGCAGGGATATGTTTCCGGTGTGGGAATCACGCTTGCATCGCCGTACACCGCGGACGTGGAGGCCAGGACGAACCGCTTGACGCCGGCTTTCCGGCACGCCTCCAGGACCCTGAACGTGCCGACCACGTTGTTGTTGAACGTCGCCTCGCTGCCTGTCGCGCTCGAGCGCACGTCCGGGTCCGCGGCGAAATGGAACACCGCACCGGCGCCTTCCATCTCGTTGGACAGGTCGTCGCGGACAATGTCCTTTTTGGCGAATTCGGCTTTTTTGGGGGCGTCGCCAGGGCTGCCGGACACCAGGTTGTCTATTATTGCGACCTCGTTCCCCTGCCGCAGGAGCTCCTCCGCCAGATGGGAGCCTATGAAGCCCGCTCCTCCGGTAACCACTGCCTTCATGGGGAAAACGTTGCTGCGTTCGGTTAATAAAACATTTCGGACATTTGTTTTGTGGGAAGAAAATGGATGACAAGGAAAGGGAGAAAATAGCACTGCCTGACGCAATGCGCGAGCGCTACGAAAAGGCCGTTTACGGCATAGCGGGCAGGCATTCGGGCGTGCAGGTGTGCGCTTGGACAAAGAAGGCGCTGCGCAGGCAGGGCGTGTGCTACAAGCAGAAGTTCTACGGCGTGGACTGCTCACGCTGCTGCCAGATGTCGCCGTCCCTCGCCTGGTGCCAGCAGGCCTGCGTGTTCTGCTGGAGGCCCATGGAGTGGATGAAGCGCACCGCAATGGAAAACGCGGAAGTGGACTCTCCTGAGTCGATTATCGGGGAGTGCGTGGCCAAGCGCAAAAAACTTATTGCTGGAATCGGCGGCGCACGGGACGTGCGGAGGCCCGCGTTCGACGAGTCGTTCAGATTGTTCCCTTCGCACTGGGCGATTTCGCTTTCAGGCGAGCCGACAATTTATCCGAAACTCGGGGAGCTGGTCAAGGCGCTGAAAAAGCACGAGGAGGTGCGCAGCATATTCATAGTCACCAACGGGCAGGAGCCGGAACGGCTGGAGGCCATGGCCCGTGATGGCGCGCTTCCCACGCAGCTTTACGTTTCACTTGCCGCGCCGGACGAAATTCTTTTCAAAAAAATATGCCGCTCGAGGTATGAGAATGGCTGGGACAGGCTGAACCGGACGCTCGGGCTTTTGGCGTCGCTCGATTGCAGGCGCGTGATAAGGCTAACACTGATAAAGGGACTGAACGACGCTGCGGAGCACCTTCCTGCTTATGCTGCGCTCCTGGAAAAGAGCAATGCCGACTTCATTGAGATAAAGTCCTACATGCACCTGGGCCTTTCCAGGCAGCGGCTCGCCAGGGAGAACATGGCTTCCCATGGTTACATCGTGGAATGGGCCGGAAAGCTGCTCGCGCTCATGCCGAACTATCGGCTCGAGGCTGAAGACGCACAGTCGCGTATCGCGCTGCTCAAGCGGACGGATTGCAGGTACGATAATATTATTAAGAAAGTGTGAGATGTTTGCAGTGACAATGGATGGTGTTGATATGCCTGAAGGAGATTCGATACAGGACCATGTGCTTTATGTGAAAAGTGCCGGTGACAGGGTCATTGTGACTTCCGAGCCCAAGATGACGACGCCTCCCCATGAGACGGCGTTCAACCTCAAGGACCCGAACGAGTGCAGGCTGTTCCTGAGGGCCGTGGAAAAAAACCCGGACCTCATGGCAAGGATTGCGACCGACAACGGGTATCCGGTGGTTGCCAGGGCGATAGAGAACCTGGGCAAATCCTTCGGCGAATCCGTGCCGGCGCTGATAAAAACAGACCTCGCGACAATAAACGCGGTCGGAAATGTTTATTCCAGCTACAAGAACGTAAACAAGGCGGTGCTGGCTGCAAGGGAGAGCGCTGCTGGCAAGGGCGTCACCGTGGTCGGAGAGGCGGTCAGGAACATAACAGGCCAGCGCAGGGACAACGTCATCGCGGAAGCGCTAAAATAAGGGACGCGGCGCAGCGGCAATTGATTTTTTTCTTCGGCTTCAGCGCAAGCCGGCATTTGTGCATATGCCGCGGTCCAGGTTGAACCGGTGCGCGTTCTCGAGCAGGCGCTCCAGGTTAAGCAGCTTCTCCACGGCCGCCTCGTTTCCCTGCGTAGCCATGAGGCGGAGCTGCTCGTCCCTGATTTCACTTAGCACCTTGCGGTAGTTGGCTCCGCATTCGCCGCCCTGGAGCAAATCAAAGCCCCAGGCGTTCATCTTTTCCCCCAGGCTGAGCCGGCTCTTGCTGATTTTGCCCTGTTTATAGAGCGAAACGCTCTCGCTTTCGGAATCCGTGTTCGCTTCCAGTGAGTAGGTGATGCTTCCGAGTGCCAGGGCCGCTGCCAATGCGGCGGCCAGGGGCAGTTTGTTCGCCTTGAGCCAGCGCCTGAAACTGCCTGGCCTGCTTTCGGTCTTGGCGTTCGCGGCGGCCGATGTTTTTTGCCTGGACAGGGTAAGTGTGTTTCCGTGCATAATAGTCGCATTAAATGTTATGTTGTGTTGGTTTTAAAAGGGTTTGGGCGGAACCGATGCTGCTGCTTGCCAAAGGGCGGCGGTTGCGGTAATGTTATTAAGAGGGTGCGATATAGTTATGGTGATAATGGGTGGTATTGACATGGTAGACGGAGAAGCGGTCAGCAGGGACATAAACAGCGTTAAAACAAGCGGAATCTGGCAATATAATCCCCTTCCGCCTACGATTACCGTCAACTCCCAGCCGGACATACTGGGGAACCCCCATGAAACTAAATTCCAGCTTAGCAAGCCCGATGACTGCGAGGCTTTTTTGAAGACGCTCAACGGGCATACGAAACTCCAGGAAGCGATGAAAGCTGGCGGGCAGGAATCGGCCGTGGTCAGGGCCATTGACAACCTGGCTGCGTCTTTTTCAAGATTGGACGAGGGAGAGAGGAACAAGAAAGCCCAGCTGATAGGCTATGTGGGAAACAAATTCCCCGGCAGCGATGCGATTGCAAAGGCCGTGGCGTCCGCGAATGAAGCCGCGGGGCGCAAGCCTAACGAAGCGCTCGCCCTTAAAAGCGTGGAGAGAAGATACGAGGCCGCGGTCGGGGAAAAACTGGCGCGATAAGGCATTGAATAGGCATTGCGTGCATATCAGCGGCCGGCGTCCCTGGTGCACATGGGGTCTTTCATTTCAGAGCGATAGAGCTCGGTCGCCGCGCGCTCCACGTCAAAAAGCTTTTCCAGGCTTCCGGAGTCCCTCGAGCCCATGCAACGGTCTATCTCCTTCCGCACCTCGGCGAGTACCTCGAGGTACGCGGCAGCGCCGCAGCCCTTGTTAAAACCCAGCCTGAAATGCCATGCTTTTATCCTGTCGTCCAGGCTGAACTGGCTTATGTTGATTTTGCCTTGCGCATAAAGGGCATACCGGTCGCTGTCCACGCCCGGGCCGGTTTCCATGACAGCAAAGGTCCCTGCGAACGCTAATGCTACTGTCAACGTGCCGGTCAGGGGCAGTCTGTTCTTTCTGAGCCAGCGCCTGAAACGGCCTGCCTTGTCAATTCCAGTGTTCGCGGCAGCCGCAGTTCTTTGTTCCGGCGGGCCGAATAGTTTTCCTTGCATAAGTGGTCGCATTAAATGTTATGTTGTGTAGTGTTTAAAAACATATGGACGGCTGCGCCACAGCAACCCATAAGCATAAAAATTCTTTTTGATATCCTCCCGTGGGGGGTGGGTTTCTGGCACTAGGCTGGTACATGCTTAAAGACGCTGATTACCGTCTCGACCTGCCGCGGCTGAGCCCGGCGGAGGAGGCGGCCATAGAGGCTGCCGAGCAGAGGTTCAAGGAGCTCGCGCGCACAAGGAACCCCAAAACCAGGGAGGAGAGCCAGGAAATATTGAAAGGGCTGCTCCACGACCATGCCCGCGGCGCCTCCATTTACCTTGATTCCGGGCAGGCGGAATACCTCTCCAAAATCGCCATGCTCCACATCTACGGGTTCGCATTCCTGGACCTGCTCCTTGCAGACCCGGAAATAGAGGAGATTTCAATAATCGGGCTGCACAAGCCGGCTTATATCTACAGGCGCAACTCCGGCTGGGAATCCGTGAATGCCGCGTTCAGCGAGGAAAGCGCGATTGCGGACGTGGTGAACAAGATGGCGCGGGGCCTGGGCAGGCACATCACGGTGCAGAACCCGCGGCTGGACGCCATGCTTCCGGACGGCTCCAGGCTCCACGCCTCGCTTCCGCCGGTGTCGGCCGGAGAGATAACCATAAGGAAGTTCAGGGAAAGGCCGTTCTCCCCTCCGGAGCTCGTGGACCTGGGAACAATGAATGCGCGAGCCATGGCCCTGCTCTCGCTCGTGATGCAGGCGGACAGCTCGGTGCTGATTGCGGGCAACACCGCGTCCGGCAAGACCACGACCATGAACGCGCTTTTCTCGTTCGTTCCTGCCAACGAGCGCATTTTGATAGCCGAAGAGACGCCGGAGATAAACATACCGCATAAGCACCAGCTCAGGCTGGTCGCGAACAGGGAGATGGGCATCACGCTCAAGGACCTGGTGTACGACTCCCTGCGCATGAGGCCGGACAGGATGATAGTGGGCGAGATACGGAACAAGGACGAGGCGGAGGCGCTCTTCGACGTCATCCTGGCCGGGCAGGCGCGCGGCAGCTACGCGACGGCCCATGCCCAGTCCGCGGGCGAGGCGCTCGCGCGGCTCGCCTCCTTCGGCATAGCGCGCATGGACATGCGCTCGTTGGACTGCATAGTGGTGCAGAGGCGCATGCTGCTCTACGACATGAAGAGCCGAAGGAGCCGCGAGGTGAGGCGCGTGGTCGAGATAGCCGAGGTAAATGAGCAGGCCGTGCCGGTCTTCCTGCACGATTCCAGGAAAGGCGTGCTGGTGGAAAAGAAAGCCGGTTCCCTGCTCCAAAAGATGGCGGACAGGCTCGGCGGCTCCAGGCAGGAGATTGAAAAGGAGCTCGCAAGGAGGGAGAAGCGGCTGATGAAAATGGAGCGGAAGTTCTGGCAATTCTATTGCGCTGTGCAAAAGGACTTCTACGGGATAGCGTGCGAAAGCGAAGGCGGGAACTGCGACGGCGAGGGTGAATGAACCCATGAAACTTATTGATGTTGTGATTGCCGCCTCACCCTACGCCCCCGAGGTCAAAATCAAATCCAGAATGCTGGAAGCGCTCCCCAAGCTCGGGCTGGAGGTGTCCGAAGCCAGGTATGCCGGAGCCGCATTGCTCCTGTCCGCGCCCGTCGCGCTCGCGAGCGGCGCTCTTGCGATGTTTTTTGGCGATTTTGGCGACTGCGCCGTCTTGGGGCTCCTCGGTTTCGCGCTCGCCTTCGGATTCGTGCTCCTGTTGCCTTCGTTCGAGCTCAGGGGGAGGGCTGCGGATTTCGAGGCAAGGCTTCCCCTCATCCTGAGGACGCTCGGCATGCTTCTTGACATGAGAATGCCGTTCGAGCGGGCTCTCGCGATAGCTGCGCAGGACGAGCCGGAACTCGCGCCCGTGCTCGATGACATTGCCCACGGAGCCACTGTGCAAAAATCGTTCAGCCATCTTGCGCTCTCCTACGATTCCTTTGCAGTGAAAAGGGCTGTTTCCCAGCTGCTGACAGCCTACGAGGTGGGAGGCCTGGGGCAGGACATGGGCAGGATTGGCGACGAGATGCTCGCCATCCAAAGGCATTCCCTGCGCGAATACGCGTCCAAAAGCGCCATATTCGGCCTGGTTTTCATAGTCTCGGCCGCCGTGCTCCCAACGTTCTTCCTGGTGTACGCGGTGCTCGGAGGCTTCACGCTCGGAGCCCAGCCAATGGACCGGCTCGGCATGGCGCTGATGATGCTGGCAGTGTTCCCGCTTATGAGCTTCCTGGTGCTTCTCATGGCAAGGTCCATGCTGCCGCGCTCGGGCCTTGAAGCGGCTTCTGGGGAGGGCTGGCCCGCCCTGCTGATTCCCACGGCAATCCTCGTGCTCTCGTTCCTCGCGCTTCCCGAATCCCTCGCGCCCCTGGGCGTGGTTGCCGGATTCCTCGCTGCAGGATACCTGCTCTACATGAAGTACGGCGAGGAAAAGAGGGTGGAGGAACTGGAAAAGCACCTTCCCGACGCGCTGTTCGCGGTTTCCGGGCTGCCCAAATCCGCGTCCATGGAGGACGTCTTTAGCATGATTGGCAGGGCCGGATACGGGCCGCTCTCGGAGGAAGCCGAAAAATCCGCCAAGCAGCTGGGCTCCAACCTTGGGGCAGGCTTGGTGCTCGATGACATGGCTTCCCGCAACAATAGCCCCATGCTTCGCAGGGCATGCGCAATGCTGAAGCACGTGTTCGCCACAAATTCCTTTGGCCAGCTGAACCGGCTCGCAGAGGACATGCTCAGGTTCACGGAAGTGAGGCGCGAGAGGGCCGGGCTGCTCTCAATGCAGAAATACACGCTGCTCTTCGGAGGCCTGATTGTCCCCCTCATACTCAGGATAACGCTTAACCTGCTAGGCTCCATGGCCGAGTTTTTCACCCAGGGCAACGCTGCCACCGGCATCGGCTTCGCCCAGTCGCTCATACCGGCTTACATCGTCATATATGCGGTCCTTTCATCCTATTACATAGCGAACATGGATGTGCGCAGGTCCCAGTCCGCGGGCTACTTCCTCGCCATAGCCGCCGCCGGGCTCGCGGCGTTCTTCTTTATAAACATTTGAATGTTAATCCGTCCATGGATGCGCTGACAAGGGCGGCTATGGGCATAAACAACCCCGCACTTACAGCCATATCCCTGCTCCTGGACAACGATGTCTTTTTCGCTGCATTGGTGCTGGCGCTCATACTGATTGCAGAGCGGAGGGACAACAAGCGGCTGAAGATAATGACGGCAATCGTTCTGGCGGTTTTGGCAGGCATGGCGCTCAAAAGCATATATGCCATCCCCCGCCCCTGCTATGGGCTCAACTGCCCGTCCGACTACTCCTTCCCGAGCCTCCACGCGGTCACTGCCTTCACCCTGATGATAGCTTTCCTGAACAAGAGGGAATACCCCTTTTTCCTGTTCTTCGCGCTTTTCGTGGCTTTTACCAGGCTGCACCTTGGCGTTCATACGTTCGAGGATGTGGCTGCCGCGTTCCCGGTCG
Source organism: uncultured Microcaldota archaeon (assembly GCA_903835385.1). GTDB lineage: Archaea > Micrarchaeota > Micrarchaeia > Anstonellales > Bilamarchaeaceae > CAILMQ01. The sequence continues at coordinate 8,862 of CAILMQ010000012.1, forward strand.
CCATCCTGGCGTACCATGTCGTGGATTCAAGGTGGAAAAATGAATAGCATGGACAGGGAAACGAAAAGGCAGGCCATACATTTCCTCGTGTGCATGGCCGCGCTCGCCGTGTTCCTCCTGCTCAGCAGGAACTGGCTGCTGGCAATCACGTTCAGCGTGCTGCTGGTCGGCTCGCTCCTGATAAACATGACGGTGCGGGACAGCAAAATCCATCTCGTGGAATGGTTCGTGGGCGAATTCGAGCGCGAGGGCGCGCGGCTTCCGGGCTGGGGCTCGGCCTGCCTTGCCACCGGCGTGCTCATACTCGCGGCTTACATGCGGCAGCCTGCCGGGCTGGCTGCAGGGCTGGTGGTCCTTGGAATCGGGGACGGGCTTTCCACGCTGGTGGGAAGAAGGGGCTCGCACATGCTGCCCTGGAACCAGAAGAAGACCGCGGAGGGCACGCTGGCGTTTTTTGTTGGAAGCCTGGCCGCGTGGGTGTTCATAGGCCCGCTTTCAGTGCCCCTTGCAGCCGTGGCAGCGCTCGCCGAGAGCCTGGACCTGGGCATAGACGACAACCTCGTGATACCAGTCGTGTGCACGCTCGTGCTTTCGGTGATTTGACATGCCGCTCATACTTTTCACGAAAAATAGCGTGGCGAGCGCCGCAATCGCAAAAAAGATGAGCGAAATCATTCCGCGGCCGGAAATAGAGCCGATGGATGCCGGCTCGGACAGCACCTTGGCGATTCCAACCGATTTCGACACTGACTGCATAATCGTCCTGAGCCCGCACAGGAGCAAATCCGGCACTCCGGTGCTCACCGCGCACTTCCCGGGGAACTGGGACAATGCTGGCATGGGCGGCGAGGCAAGGACGCTGAACATCGCGCACGGCGCGCTTTTGAAAAAAATAATACGCGAACTCGACATCTCGAACCGAAAACACGGCCTGGATTGGCCCGTATCTATAGAGGCTGACCATCACGGCCCGAGCGCGAAAGTGCCGATAATCTTTGTCGAGATAGGAAGCACGGAAAAGGAATGGAAGGACGAGAAAGCGGCGCTCGTGGTCGCCGAGGCAGTGAATAATGCGATGCACAATCTGCGGGAAACTGGAAACCCGAAACTGGAAACTCTTTTTGGCGTTGGTGGCGGACATTATGCGAAGGAATTCACAAAGCTCGTCCTTGAGCGCGA
>CAILMQ010000013.1 GCA_903835385.1 uncultured Microcaldota archaeon
ACTCAACCGCAAACATCAGCCTCAACTTCACTGCAACGGACGCGGTCTCGGGCCTCAACACTTCATCCTGCAGCTACACCCTTGACGGCGGGAACCATGCACTCTCAAGCTGTGCAAACACCACCTTCCTGGTCTCAGGCAACGGAACCCACTACGTGAACGTCACGGCATCGGACATGGCTGGCAATGCCAACACATCCTCAACGCTCTCATTCGTAGTTGATACAGTGCAGCCTTCAATCGCCCTCACTTCCCCGGCCAACGGTCTCAACACCATCGCAACCTCGATAAACTTCAACTGGACTGCAACAGACAACCTGGCAGCAAGCATGCTCTGCAACCTTGCAATAAACGGCGCAGTAAACGCAAGCAGCGTGCCGTCCCAAAGTGGCATAGCAACAAACTATTCGGTTTCAGGATTCACCAACGGAATTAGTTACTGGAACGTAACCTGCGTGGATGACGCAGGGAACAGCAACACAAGCGCAACCTGGAACTTCACGATTGATACAAACCCGCCAAACATCAGCCAGACATCCCCGCCGGACGGCTATACCGTCTTCTCTGCCGACCCGCTCAACGTCACATTTGGCTTCACCCCGACCGATGACGTCTCACCCACCCTCAACTGCACATTCTACCTTGATGGCGTTGCGAACTACACGGACGCCGCGATTGCGAACGGCACCAATGTGTCTTTCAACAGGACGCTTTCAGTCGCCGCCCACACATGGTACGTCGCGTGCACCAACCCGGCGGACAACAGCGTTACGACGCCGACGATGAGCCTGACGATACAGATGCCCATGCCGCCTTCCTCCGGAGGGGCCCTGGCCAAGACATTCTCCATCAGCGCATCTGCGGAATCATGCCCGGGCGGTTACGTGGACGTATACGCCTTAAGTTCGGGCGGCCCGTTCTATGGTGCCAACGTCCGTGTGGTAAAATCATCCCCATACGAAGGCCTCGTGGCCGAGGCGACGACCAATTCCTCCGGCATGGCGATATTCCAGCTCGCATCCTCCGGCACATATGAGTTCACCGCCACGCGCGCTGGCTACCAGCCTGCGGACACTGTGAGCCTGGAGTTCACGGCCTGCCCCGGGGGCGCCAACGCCACCCCGCCACAGCCGCCTTTGGCCCAGACGCATCTGGCCTGCGTGAACGAAACATGCGCTTCGGTGCAGGGTGCCGGGAACAACACATGCGCATTGGACAGGGACTGCGCGGCCCAGCCGCCATCCCCGCCCGCCAACCAGAGCATGCAGGCGGCCAACCAGTCGATTTCTGACGCCCAATCCGCAATCAACGGCGCACAGGCTGCTGGAAAAGATGTCTCCGCTGCCACGGCAAAGCTCGCCCAGGCGCAGGCGGCCTTCGCCTCGGGAGATTACGCCAGGGCAAAGGCCCTTGCGGATGAGGCAAAGCAGCTCGCACTCAATGCGGCAGCGTCCCCGCCGGCCAAGCCGCCGATGCAGCCGCCCGCAGCCCAGCCGCCGGCTGCAAAAGGCTTTGACTGGCTGTTGCTCATAATCGCGGGCGTAGTGGTGGTGCTCGTGGCAGGCGCAGGCGTGGCAGCCTACATGACGATGGGCAAAAAGAAGAAGGGCTACAAGTAACGCATTCGTTCTTTTATTTTTTTATTGCCTTCATTTTCCGTTGATTCCTATGCCAAGAAAGAAAAAGAGCGATATTCCTGAATCCGAAGATGAATGGAAGCGCAGGCTCACCCCTGAGCAGTACCGCGTGCTGAGGGGGAAGGACACCGAGATTCCATTCACGGGAAAGCTTCTTTTCAACAAGGAAAAGGGGACATACTCGTGCGCGGCGTGTGGTGCCGAGCTCTTCTCGTCCGAAACCAAGTACGATTCGGACTGCGGATGGCCCAGCTTCTACGCCCCGCTAAAGGACAAGGTGGAGCTGCACGAGGACAAGAGCCTGGGCATGGTGCGCATAGAGGTTACGTGCAAGAAATGCGGGGGGCACCTGGGGCACGTGTTCGATGACGGCCCGAAGCCGACCGGCAAGAGATACTGCATAAACTCCGCATCGCTCGCGTTTATTTCAAAAACATGACGTCGTCCCACGGGTGCCTGTAGAGCTCGCTTTTGAGCCTCTTCTGGTCGTATATGTGGCCCATGAGCCCTATGGAGCGCGCGAGCACGAACAATCCGTTCAGGTAGCCGATTTCCACAATGCCCTCCAGCTCCTCCTTTGAGAAGCACTTGCAGCTCGAGAGCAGGTCCATGAACGTCACGCCTATGCAGCCATCCACGTTGAGTATGAGGTTGTTCGCCTTTTCCAGCGTTACGTTCTCAACAGCGAGCGCGTAATCCAGGTATTTCGTCTCCGGGAAGTGCTTCTTCGCATATGCCTTGAGGAACTCCACCCTCTTGTCCGGGTTGTCCCTTGATTTTATCCTGTGCCCGATGCCCGGAATGCGTATCGCCTTCTTTTTCATGTCCTCCACGAATTCCTCGGGCGCCATCCCCGCGTCGCATCCCGCCTTGAAGTACCGCGCCGCGTCGTCTATCGCGCCTCCGAATCTCGGCCCTATGGTGAGCAGGCCCGAAGCGAGCGACGAAACAAGGTCCTTTCCCGCCCTCGCGGCGACTATGGCATTGTGCGCGCCGGAAACGCAGGGCCCGTGGTCCGCAGCCACAATCAGGCAGAGCTCTATGTACTTTGCCGCGTATTTGGGCAGCTTCCTCTTGAACCAGAGCAGCGAGATGACGTCCCCCACGGAGTAGTCCTTTTCTATTATTTCCGCGAGCGGCACGCCTCCGTAGAGCACGTCGTCCCCCCGGTCGTCGGAAATTGAGCACATGAAGTTCGCGCTCCTGCGGACGGTGCCGGATTTCAGCGCTGCCGCATAGTCCTGAGGGACCTTCGGAAGCTCGGGCTCCTTTATCTCCTTGATTTTGCCCTCCTTCCTTAGCCTCTCGAACTCGCCCTTTATCGCGGCTCCCAGCCCCTCAAACGACCTGGGCACGATTATTCCCGCATCACGCATGGCCTTGTTCTTGGCATCCGCGGTCTCCTTTTCCTTGCCGGATTTCGCGCCAGCATGGCCGAATTGGACCTCGGTAGGGAAGACCTTGGAGCAGGTCCCTATGCACCATCCTATGAGCGGCTTGGTTATCTTTCCGGATTTTTTCGCTTCGGCAATCCCGTATTCGCTCTGGCCCCCCAACTCGCCCAGCACCACCATCATCTTGATGTCGGGGTTCGCCTCGAACCTGAGAATATGGTCCAGCAGCTCGGAGCCCGGATATGCATCGCCGCCTATGGCGATTCCCTCGTTCACGCCGTCGCTGTTCTGGGCTATGACATTGTACATCTCGTTGGACATTCCGCCTGACTTGGAGACCAGCCCCACGCTCCCGGCCCGATAAAGCCTGCAGTTCGTGATGTTCTCTATTGTTCCGGCGGTGTTCCCTATCCTGAAGCACCCGGATTTTATGCCTCCGACCGTGGCGGGCCCGATTATCCACTTGCCCTTCTTTTTCGCCATGGCGATGAGCTCCCGCGTTTCGCGCTCGGGCATGCCTTCGGCGATTATGGCCACTGTGCGTATGGTCCTGCTTTCCAAAGCCTCTTTTGAGGAGCCGTAGGCAGAGCGAAAAGAGGCGAAATTCACCATCACGTCCGCATCCGGAACCGCCTTTGAGGCGTCAGCCACCGTGGAAAACACCGGAATGAGCATTTCGTTCTTCCCGAAGAACGCCTTGTGCCAGCCCGAGCTTCCGGGATTTATTATTCCGGCAACGCTCGGCGTCTCCCTGCAGCAGAGGAAGTCGAAGTCCAGCATCCTCTGTATCGGCCCTGCCTTGAGGTTGTACACGAACGCCTTGGTTTTTTTTGTGAACAGTTCGTTGTTCGCAGTGTTTGCAGTTGTTTTTTTCATACCGTCACCCGCTTAATTTTTTTATTGCGAGCGGCACAACGTAGGTCATGCTCGTCTCAGGCCCGTACACCTCTATTGGCACTCCGAGCTCGCTGCCAAGCTCGCGCATGAGTTTGAGGCCGGTCTGGTAATTCGGGCCGCCCCTTCTCACGAAAATGCTTATGTTCGCCTTCTTCAGCTTCTCCTTATGCTCGCGCAATGCGCGTACGATGCCCTTGAACGTGTTCGCGACGTCCGTGAAGTTCGCGATTCCGCCTCCGATGATGAGCACCTTGCCCTTCGGGTCGTTGTGCCTGGTCGCCAGGTCCAGCACGGTCTTCGCGTACTGGTAGGTCTCCTCCTCGTTCGGGTCTCCGCTGTACTCGCCGTAGTTCGCAAGCTCTTTCATGTAGCCCAGGTCCACCACCGTGTCCGCGTAAATCACGGACGCCCCTCCGCCCGCGACCATGGTCCATATCCTGCCCTCGGGGTTCAGGATGGTCAGCTTCAGCGATGCGCCTGTCTTGGCGTCCAGCTCCTTGACGAACTTCTCCTCTGGGTACGGTTTCCTTCCGAACGGCTCCGGGAACTCTATCGGACCCCATTTCGCATCGTCCTTGAAACCTGCGCAGTCGTCTATCTCCATGCGCAGGTCGAGGGGGACCGGATTTCCCTCCCCATCAAAGGTGAACGGGTTCATTTCCAGCAGCGAGAGGTCGAGCCCGGCGAAGACGCCGTGGCATTTCGCAAAAAATTCCGCTGCCCTGGCTTTCCTTTCAACAGGAATCTTCCCATCCAGCGCCTTTTCTATCGCCTTCCTGTCCGCAGCCTCTCCGACTGGCACTGCCACCTTGACAACCTTGTCCCAGTTCGCCTCAACGTCCATGCCGCCTGCAGGCGAAAATAGCAGGACGTCGCTATCCCGTTCCGGCATGATGGAGAAATAATACTCCTCCTTGTGCGCGACGAACGGCTCTATGATGAAATGGGTGAGCGCGCCCTTGACGCCTGGCATCTCCACCTCGTGATTCATGTTCTTTTTTATGAACTCCTTCGCGTGGCTCCAGTCCGCGTCAAGCAGTACCAGGTTGCCCTTCCCCCTCTTGCCGAAGAGCATGTCGGGCTTCACGACCAGCTTTTTCTGCAAAAGCCACGGGTTCTCCTTTGCCAGGCTGTCCAAATCAGTTTCCGGCTTTGCCTGGCAGCACATTATCGGCAGCCCCATCTGCCTTGCAAGCAGCTTCTTTCCGTCGTGTTCGCGCACCTTCCGCCTTGCCACTCCATCACCATCCGCGTTCACTGCATGTTTTCTATTATCGCATCCCCGAACTCGGAGCATTTGAGAAGCGTCGCCCCCTCTATCTGCCTCTCAAGGTCGTAGGTCACGCGCTTCTGCTGTATGGCCTTCTCAACCCCGCTGTCCACCAGCTTCGCGGCCTCGCTCCAGCCCATGTACTCCAGCATCATCATCGCGGACAGGATTATGGAGCCCGGGTTGACCTTGTCCTGGCCCGCGTGCTTCGGGGCGGTTCCGTGCGTGGCTTCAAAGAGCGCATGGCCGGTCATATAGTTGATGTTCGCGCCCGGCGCTATGCCCAGCCCGCCCACCTGCGCGGCGCACGCGTCAGATATATAATCGCCGTTCAGGTTAGGCGTTGCTATGACGCTGTATTCGTCAGGCCTCAGCAGGACCTGCTGGAACATGGAGTCCGCTATGCGGTCATTGAAAAGAATTTTGCCTTCGGGCAGCTTGCCGTTGTATTGTTCAGTGACCTCCTTTTCCGTGACCACCTTATCGGCGAACTTCTCCTTCGCGATTTGGTAGCCCCATTCCTGGAACGCGCCCTCCGTGAACTTCATGATGTTGCCCTTGTGCATCAGGGTCACGCTTTTCCTGCCATGGTCAATGGCGTATTGTATCGCGGCGGCCACAAGCCGTTGCGAACCCGTTTTTGACATGGGCTTTATCCCGATTCCGGAGTCATGCCTTATCTTCTTGCCCATCTCATTCTCAAGGAACGCGATTACCTTCTGCGCCTCGGGCGTGCCCTCCTTCCACTCTATGCCCGCATAGACATCCTCGGTGTTCTCCCTGAACACCACGACATCGAGCTTCTGCGGCTCCTTCACAGGGCATGGCGTGCCCTTGTACCACCTGGTGGGCCTCACGCAGCAATAAAGGTCCAGCACCTGCCGCATGGTGACGTTGATGGACCTGTGCCCTCCGCCGACCGGCGTGGTGAGCGGGCCCTTGATTGCAACCAGGTATTCCCGTATCGCGGCAACTGTCTCGTCCGGCAGGTAAGTGCCATTTGCCTTGAAGCAGTCCTCGCCAGCCTCCAGCCTTTTCCAATGGATTCTCTTTTTTCCGCCGTATGCCTTCTGCACCGCGGCGTCCACGACCTTCATCATGACCGGCGTGATGTCAATGCCGACCCCGTCCCCCTGGATATAGGGTATCACCGGCTCGTCCGGAACGTGCAGCTTCCCGTCCTTCATGGTTATTTTGCTTCCATCTGCCATGTTATTCACCTGCCTCTCGCTTTGCGCATTAGGAATTGGGGAAGGTTCGCCAAAAGCCTTTATAAAGAATCGCCTGGCAGCGCGAAAAATTCGGCGATGGACGGAGATGCGGGTTCCGGCGAGGTCCTGGTGGCGGTTGCGGAAAACCTCTTATATATCGCCTTCGTTTCTTTTCCCGGTGACATGAATGGTTGAATGCTGCCCGGAATTCAAGCCCGAGTCATTGGACAGGAAAACGCTGGAATACTCCGACAAGCTTTTTCTCAAGGAGCACTCCCTGGCGCTGTTCCACATCCCGCTCACCATAAACTCCGCCATGGCGCGCGCGATGAAGATGATAACCGGCGCAGGCGCAATCGTGCCGGACGGGGTCATGCTCTTCCATGAGAAATCCATGTGGGGCACGGACATCTACATAGAGGTGAAAAAGGACGTTCCGGGTGCCAGGATGGAGCGCATAAGCGGGACCTTCATGACAAAGGTCTACGAGGGGGATTACAAGCAGATGATGGGATGGATGAAGGACATGCAGGCATATGTCACAAGCAAGGGCAGGACAATGAAGGACTTGTACGCGAACTACCGCTACTGCCCGGCGTGCGCGAAGAAGTTCGGGAAGAACTACGTCGTGCTGTTCGCGAAGGTGTGAAGTGTAAACGCGGAAATCGCTCGATAGCCCTGTTTTTTAATTATCCGTGGCGAATGGATATCGGATGATCCAAGGCCCCGATGAGCAGATTAATATTACCCAAGCTGGTGAGGGGCTGCGGGGACTGGTATCTCCAGACGCCAAAATTATCGTTTTTTATACCCGAACATCTTATCGTATGTCTGATGATCCACGAGGTAGAGGATGAACGCAACTATCTCGATTTGGTTGCCGTCCAGGGTATAAATCATTCTCCAATACCCGGTCAATTCGACGCGGAACAGATTCGAGACCCCGAGATTTTTCGGAATCAGATTATGCGGGACTTTATCTCCATAAGTAGGATTAATCTTCAGAAGTTCTGATTTCTGCTTAATAGATTTCAAGAGTTGCATCTCTTCCGAGTTGGTCATGCCCTTTGCCTGTTGCTCCCCGACAAGCCGGTTCAACTCTTCGAATTGGCCTTTTGCCTGGTCCAGCAGGATGACCTTGACCGGACGCTTGTCGCTCATATCTCCAATCCTCTTTGTTTAATCCGGTCCAGTTCAGCCGGTGGCCGATAAATCCAAACCACTCCTTTGGTGGTGATAAGGATTTTGCCGCTCTCTTGAAGGTAATCCAAAATCTGAATAAGCGTGGAGTGCATCACTTGTTTTGGTAACCTGCGTTTCAACTCCGAGATCTTGATTATTTCTCTGGCTTCCTGTAGCACTTGCTCGACCATTATCACGGTATTCAGCGTAGGGGAATGCATCAATTGGACTTGTACTCCTTTCATGAATATATTTATACTATAAAAGTATATAAATATACCTATTTTGTATGAATGTGCTCACTTTTTGCTCAGTTCCGGATATTCTTCGGGTATGTCCCGGAAGCCTCTTTCGAAGCGCCGTAGATACCGTAGCTGCGGGATGCGTATTCTTCATTTCGCATGCTTCTTCGTGTAAGGTATCAGCCCGCCTTCAAGCAGGATTTCAATCGCCCTTGGAGTCAGTTCGCATTTCGCCTTTATCTCCGCTCCCTTGGCCTTCAGGGTCACTTCTTTTCCCGCCTTGAGCTCCTCCCTGAGATTCGGCATCTCCACCATGTCGCCCTGGCTTATCTTTTCGTAGTCAGCCGGGTTCGCGAACGTGAGCGGGACAATCCCCCAGTTCATGAGATTGTCCTTGTGGATTCTCGCCCAGCTCTTGGCAATCACCGCGCGGACGCCCAGGTAAAGCGGCGCGATGGCAGCGTGCTCCCTGCTGGAGCCCTGGCCGTAATTCTCGCCTCCGACAACTATGCCTCCGCCCTTTTCCTTGGCGCGCTTGGGGAACGTGGGGTCCAGCTTTGAGAACACGAACTCTGAAATCGCCGGCACGTTGGAGCGCAAAGGAAGGATCTTCGCTCCTGCGGGCATTATGTGGTCGGTCGTCACGTTGTCCCCGACCTTGAGCAGCACTTCCTTGGAAAGCGACGCCTCCAGCGGCTTCAGCTCAGGAAGCGGCCTTATGTTCGGCCCGCGGATGATTTCCACCGGCTCCGGGCTGTCCGGGTCCGGTGGCTGTATTATCATGGAATCGTCCACTTCGGTCTTCGCGTTCCTTATCTTCGGAAACCATGTCGCCTTTGGCGACAAGTTCCCCGGCTCCTTCGGAGCCGAGGATTCTCCGAGCTTCCTCGGGTCAGTGAACACCCCGCTCAGCGCGATTGCAGCCGCGGTCTCAGGGGAAACAAGGTATGCCTTGGCATCCGCGGTCCCGCACCTGCCCTCGAAGTTCCTGTTGAACGTTCGCACGGTAACCGCTCCGGAGCGCGGAGCGAGTCCCATGCCTATGCAGGGGCCGCATGCGGATTCCAGAATCCTTGCGCCGGATGCGATGAGGTCCGCCAAAGCGCCGTTCTTGGCTATCATCTCGTACACCTGCCTTGAGCCCGGCAGGATTGCGAACGAGACCTCGGGATGCACTGTCTTTCCCTTGACTATCGCGGCTGCAATCATCAGGTCCCGATAAGACGAGTTCGTGCAGCTTCCGATTATGACCTGGTTGACCTTCTGCCCTTCCAGTTCCGACACCTTGCCCACATTGCCCGGGCTGTGGGGCTTTGCCACCATGGGCTCGATGGTAGAAAGGTCTATTTCTATTCTTTCTTTGTAATCGGAGAACGAATCCGGCGAGAGCTCCGCCCATTGGTCCGCCCTTCCCTCGCTCTCCAGATACTTCTTCGTGACGTTGTCGGACGGGAATATGGACGTGGTGGCGCCCAGCTCCGCGCCCATGTTGGTTATTGTCGCGCGCTCAGGAACTGAGAGTGTCCTCACGCCCGGCCCGAAATACTCGAACACCTTGCCCACTCCGCCCTTGACATCCAGCCTTTTCAAGAGCTCCAGTATCACGTCCTTTGCAGACACCCATGGCTGCAGCTCTCCGGTGAGCTTCACGCCCACGATTTTCGGCATGTTCAGGTAGAACCTGCCTCCGCCCATGGCGAGCGCCACGTCCAGGCCTCCTGCGCCGATGGCCAGCGAGCCCGCGCCTCCTGCGGTCGGCGTATGGGAATCCGAGCCGAGCAGGGTTTTGCCCGGCCTTGCGAACCTTTCAAGATGGACCTGGTGGCATATGCCGTTTCCAGGCCTTGAGAAAAGTATTCCGTATTTGGCTGCCACGCTCCTCAGGTAGTCATGGTCGTCGGCATTCATGAAATCCGTCTGGAGCGTGTTGTGGTCAACATAGCTCACGGACAGCTCGGTTTTGACGCGCGGAAGGCCCAGCGCCTCCCATTCCAGGTATGCCATTGTGCCGGTGGCGTCCTGGGTGAGCGTCTGGTCCATCCTTATCGCGATTTCGCTTCCGGCTGCCGGAAGCTTGCCGTCCACGCCGCCCTCTGCCAGATGCGCCGATAAAATCTTCTCCGTGATGGTTGCCATGAGATACACCCTCTATTTTTCCTCCTGATGACAAGAAATTTTAGCACTTAATCAGCGCGAGCATTTATAACCGTTTTCAGTTTCCGGTTCCGGGTTTCGGCAAAAAGCGAAAAAGCGATTCGCAATATCATTTATATTCATAGCCGCAGAATACACCATATGCAGAAGTTCTTTGACGACACGCCGTCCGGTTCCTCCATAATAGCGCGCGAGGACGTGCTGCTTCCGCTTTACCAGCCCGACGAGCTCCGCTACCGCGGCAACGAGCTGCAGGTCATGGCCGACGCGGTGAAGCCGCTACTGCGCAAGCGCGAATGCATGAATCTTCTCATCCACGGCAAATCCGGCACGGGAAAAACCTCCTGCGCAAAGGCCATAATGAAGCAGCTTTCCGAGCATTCGCCGGTTGTGCTGCCTGTTTATGCAAACTGCTGGGAAAGCCCGACTCGGGCAGCGGTCTTCGGAAGGATAATAGAGGCAATGCAGCTTCCGGTCCCGAGACGGGGGCTTGCCGCGGACGAGCTGTTCGACCGCGTGCTGCAATACGTGAAGAACTATTCGCGCCCGGTCCTGCTTGTCCTGGACGAGCTGGACGGCCTGGAAGAGCAGGAGCTCCTGTATTCGGTTGCGCGCGCGAACGAGAGGCCGGGCATCCTGTTCGGCATAACGGGCATAACGAACAATCCCGCATTCCTCGCCAAGCTCGACCCGCGTGTGCGGAGCTCGCTCCGCTTCTCCGAACTCCGGTTCTCCGAATACAGCGAGGAGCAGCTTTTCTGGATACTCAAGGACCGGGCTACCGCGGGCCTGGCTCCGGGCACCTGGGATGAAAAACTGCTCACGAAAATCGCAAGAGGCGTGGACGACGGCTCTGCGCGCATCGCGCTCGAAAAGCTGTGGAAGGCCGCGCGGCATGCCGAAGACCTTGCCAGGCCGAAAATCACGCTGCAGGATTTGGCGGATTCTGAAGCTGAAAACGAAGCCGCGGTCAGGCCCGGAGTTGCGCTCAGCGAAACCGAATCCAAAATAGTCGAGCATCTGCGCAACGGAAGCAGGACCACGGACGAGCTCTACGACCTGCTCAAATCCGGCAAGACAAAAAGGATGTTCATGAATTACCTGGCCAGGCTGGAGGAGAAAAAGATAATCCAGATGGACGCGCAGCCGGAAACCGAAGCCAGCGGCAGGTTCGGGCCCAAGCTCTGCCGCCTATGCCCGAAGCTTTGACTTTTTCGGCTTTGTTTTTGGCGTGGCCCGCGCAGCCGGTTTTTTCCGGTCTGATTTTTTCGAGCCTGTTTTTTTCGAATACTTAAGCAGCACCTTCTTGAGCTCTTCCACGTCCGGAACCTCGCCGTCGTAAATGACTTTTCCGTCTATGACGAGCCCGGGCATCCTGTGGATGTCATAGGCGGCCATTTCCCGGATTCCCGCGGCAACGCCTATGCTCACCCTGATGCCCAGCTCCCTTACCGCCTGGGCCAGCGTGTTCTCCATCTGGCGCGTCTCGGTGCCAAATCCGCCCACTATCACTATGTTCATGGATTGGTATTCGGGCTGCTCAGCAATAAAAAACTTTGCGAACGGAACCATTGCATGGCAGAGATGAAACCTTACAGGATAGCGGTATTCGCGCTCATCGCAATATTCCTCGTGGCGATCGCGCCCGTATTCGAGAACAACATCTCGTTCCTGCTGAACCCGATGGCGCTCTACGCGCTCGCGTCCGGCCAGTGGGCCGTGGTCGCCATATGGATATGCGTCTTCTCCGCGTTCTCGCTTTTTCTCGTGTTCCCCAGGAAGCGGGGCGAGTTCAGGAAATACAAGGGCGCATACGTGGCGTACATAATCGCGCTTTTCACGGAGATGTTCGGCTTCCCGCTCACGCTTTATCTCCTCTCGGGCTTCCTTCCCGCGTCATCGTCCCCGGTGCCGGTGCCCTACAAGGTTTTCTCCTTCACGTTCCTCGGCGTGGGCTACGACCTGCTGCTCACCTCGCTCATAGCCGGCATGGTCTCCATAGTCGCGGGCGCAATCATCATCCTCGGATGGAAGAAGATATACAACAACGCGTCGCTCGTCACCGACGGGATATACAAATACTCGCGCCATCCGCAGTATCTGGGCATGTCTATGGTAATCGTGGCATGGATGTTCGCATGGCCCACGATTCCGACCACGCTCATGGGCGCGGTCCTCGTAGGCGTCTATTACCGGCTCGCGCGCACCGAGGAAAAGGAGCTTGAGAAGGAGTTCGGCAAGGCATACGCGGAATACAAGGAGCGCACGCCGTTCTATCTGTGAGCGTATCCTTGTTTCAATTTCATTCCTTTTTCAGTATGGTTTCCCGCCCATTTTTTTCCATGTCTTGAGCAGCTCGAGGTTCTCCTTCCGCATCACGCCGCCAATCACCTTGACATGCAATTTTCCCTCGCGCCTGAGCCTTCTGTCGCTGAGGGGGATTTCAGAGAATCCGATTTTCTTCACGTCGCCTATTCTGGTTCCGAAGACTATCTCCCCTATCTTCGCCCAGTGTATGGCTGAGAAGCACATGGGGCACGGTTCGGTCGTCGAATATATGGTGCAGCCCGAGAGGTCGATGGTTTTCAGTTTCCTGCATGAGAGCCTTATCGCATTTATTTCGGCATGGGCGGTGGAGTCGCAGTCGCCGCGTACGGTGTTGTGCGCCACCGCGACGAGCCTGTTGCCTTTGGCTATGCACGCCCCGAATGGCGAGTTCTTTTTCCGGATGCCGGCCAGCGCCTTGCCAATCGCCAGCCTCATGAACCTCTTTTCGACCATGGCTTGGGCTACCCAGTGAGCGCTTAAAAACCTTCATTGATGCAGAGGCGCTGGCCACGCTTGGAAAGAATTAGCTCATGGCGTTTCAGAGCCTTATCGCGTAGCTCACGCGGTAGATGTTCTTCCCCTCTTTCCTTCCGAAGAGCTTCCTCGACCTGGCTGGCTTGAAGCCCAGGTCGTGGAGGACCGTGGAGACCGCCCTGGAGCTGCCCACGTAAAGGTCCAGCCCGCCGTGCATTTCCTCTATCTTGGAGACGAACGTCTTTTTCGCGAGCAGATTGCCCAGCCTCTCCGCCTCGGCCTCCACGCGGCCCATGTCCCCGCGCAGCTGTATTATGGCCTCGAAATAGCCGCCCGAAGACCTGCAGCAGTCCGGGCACATGGTGACCTGTTTCTCCAGGTCCACCTGGCGCTGCAGCGTGGCCCTTTTTCCGGCCTTCTCGAACGTGAAGGTGCAGGCGCCCGTGTCTATGTCGCAGTCGGCTCCGGTGAAATCCCCCTTGCATTTGCCGGCAACGTACTCGCTTATCTTCCTGCGGTTGAGCTGCTGCCATTCGCCCTGGAGGTTCATCCTGTTGCAGCGCTTGCACAGCACGACTTTGAGGCCCTTGGGCAGCCGGATGTTGAATTCGTAGCAGTCTATGCAGAAGGCCTCCACGAACTCCTTTTCTTCTGAGGTCCTGCCGCATCTTGGGCATATGAGCATGGTTTAAATATGGCATTCCCGATATAAAAACCATTTGGTGGGAACCACGATGAAAAACAACATAAAATCAGCGGTCGGGCTGACATCCTACTTCTTCTCATTGCCTCCCGCGCACGTGGTCGTGCTCGCCATGCTCGTCATCGCGTGCCTGTTCGGCCTGGCGCTCAATTTCTGGAAATACTCCGGAATCGACCTGCTACGGCAGGGCGCCATGGACGGCGCCATTCTTCTCGCCATGCCCGCGCTCCTCACGTGCGCCGTGATAAAGCTCATGATACGCAAGATGCCGTTCCGCAGGATTGCGGCCGTTGCCCTGGCAGGGGAGGCGATATACGGGCTTGCCTACATGGGCAGCTTTCTGCTGGTCGGCGTGAACGCCCTGATGTCCGAGCTCATCCTGCTCCTGGGGGCGGCGCTGGTGTTCATACTCTGGTACGCCATAGCCAGGCTGGTATTCATACTCAAGTACCGCTCCGTCCTGTTCGCCATAATCCAGCTCCTGTTCTACCTGGTGTTCCTGGCCAACAGCCACATATTCGTGTTCGGAACCGACTCCCTCGCCTACGTCGCGAAATTCTACATGGCCTCCTTCGTGCTCTTCGGGGCGCTCTACATATTCTTCCTCATCATCAACGCGCCCATGAAAAAAAGCTTCGGCTTCAGCTCCACGGACGCATTCACGTTCTTCATAAGCCAGTGGCTGTACCACAACAAGGACCTGGAGAAAGCACTGGAAAGCGTGGGCGCCAGGGTAAGGACGCTCGTCACCGTGATGGGCTTCCAGAGGGAGAAGGGGAATGTCTACTTCGCCACCCCCCTCGTGCACTTCGGGCCGTTCGGCAATCTGGGGGGGAGCGAATTCTCCTACCTCATAGCCGACGGGCTGGAGAAGAAGCACGGCGGGAAAGCGTTCGTCTTCCATGGCACCGTGACACACGACCTCAACCCGGTCTCCGCTTCCCAGCTGGACAGCATCCTTTCGGCATGCGACGGATGCATCGCGGAAACCCCCTTCCGCGACGCCCGGGTCTCGCTCCTGAAAGGGAAGGAAGCCGAATGCAGGGCCGAAGGGTTCAGGATCAACGACTCCGCGTTCATCGGGCTGAGCAGGGCGCCATACGTCACGGAGGACATAAACTTCGGCCTCGGGCTATCCCTGATGAAGGAGGCGGAGAAGAGGGCGGAGGTCGCCATGGTGGTGGACCAGCACAACGCCGAGACCGGCGACATAACGAGCTTCGAGCCTGGCGACATTGTCGGCTACAACTACATGAAGGCGGTGGAGAACGCGCTTGCGAAGGACGCCAAAAAAGGGAACGCGCTGAAAATCGGGGTGTCCTGCCGCTCCTTCGATTCCAGCCACGTGGGAAAGGCCGGGATAAAAATCGCGGTCCTGTCCTCCTCCCCGGAATACGTCCTCGTGCTCATTGACTCCAACGGCGTCACGCCGGAATACCGCGATACTATAGAGGCTAAAGTCAAAGAGGTTGGCAGGAAGCTCGGCAGGGACTGGGAGGTGGGCATCTGCACCACTGACACGCACCAGACCAACGTGGTGCGCGGAGTGCTCAACCCCCTCAAGGAGGAGGACCACATGATGGCCGAGATAGCCTCCGGCGTGGAGGAGGCTGCAAAGGACATGGCTTCGGCGAAGTTCTTCGCAGCGAAGAGATGGTTCGACGTTGACGTCATCGGCGCGAAGCAGTCAATCGAGATAGTGTCCACAGTAAATTCAATCGTCGCGGTCGCCAAGATAACGCTTCCCCTCATCCTGATAGGCGCGATGCTGCTCCTGCTGGCGATACTGACGAAAATATGACGATGGGGAATCAGCGCTTTCCAGAACGTTTGGTTATTTTCCGATTGAAGTCCCAGTTCCCATTCAGATGGTACACTTCCTCTTCTATGCGTTCCCTGCATCTGCCGCAGAAATCCAGCATCGGCTTCACGACAAAGTCGGCGAGGTCGGCAATGCTGAAATATTCCTGCATCAGGCAGGCGCGGTCCGTGCATTCCATGAAGCCCTTCCCGGGCCCGCGATAAGTGTCAATGAGCACATGCCCGATGGTGTTGCGGACGAGCATTTCCACGGTGCGCTCGGCAAGTTCCGCTTCCACGCGATACTCTCCCCCCACCATGTCGAATCCGAATGCCTCGCGCACCCCTGCCACGGTGACGATCGCGCCGCTCCGGAACCTGCTCCTGCCTGGTATCTCCTGCTGCGCCCCGTTACCGGAATCGTCGAGTAAAAATATCCGTTTGCCAATCAGGACGATTCCGGCGACTCCGGCCCTTTCCTCTGCAAGACTGACGCTCTCGTCAAACCTTGTTGATAAGAATCCGGGATTTACGTATGCCTGTCCGCTTGAGCCGAGCGCATCCCGGAGTTGCGCGGCCATCTTGACATTTTGAAACGCCTGCTCGCCCAGCGGCATGGCCTCGGTCCTGATGCCGTATTCCGCGAACCTGTTGATGGCCCTGGTCGCGGCAGCCAGCTCCCCCTTGCCCAGATTTCCCTTGTGAATCAGCCTGAATGTGGGTGCAGTCATGAACCTATAGTGTTATAGAAATAATATTTAACTGTTTCGCTCGGATTTCAATCGTATTCCTCGGAGTCCCGCCTCAGCGTTTCCACTTCCATCCGTATGCGCCTTGCGCATTCCTTGCAGAAATTCAATCTGGCTTTCACGGCATGCTCCACGAAATGGGCAATATCGGATGTCTCCTGCATCAAACACTGAGGGTGGTTGCAGTGCCATTCTTCCCTCAGATTCTCCATGCTCCTGCCATAGCTCTCGATGAGCACGTGCCCCACCTCGTGGCAGACCGCGAGTTCCACCGCGTCAATAGCGCTCTTCTGGTGCATGGCATATTCACCGGTATCCGGCCTGAAGCCGAAGAACTCGCGCAGCCCTGACACCGTGACGAACGCGCCGCCCCGGTACCTGCCGGCACCAATCACCTTTTGTTCAGCTTGGTCCCTGGGGCCGTGGACTGATAGGAGTATCGGCTCGTAGGTCAGGCCTATGCCTATGATGGGGCTGGTCTGCTGCATGACGTCTGCAAATTCGGTGCCGAGCCTCGGCATCAGGAAATTGGCGGAATTTATGCGCACCGGCCCGTCCGGGCCCAGGGTTTCCAGAAACTGCCTGCCCATCTTGACCTTCCGTACCGCACTCTCCCCCATTGCTATGGCGTCGCAGGTGACACCGTATCCGCGGAACCTGTTGATGGCGCTGCATGCGGCTTTCACCTCCGCGGGGCTCAGGCCAAGCCTGTGGATGAGCCTGAACATGGGTTCCTTCATGGGTATATTGTTATAGAAAGGATATTTAACTGTTCTGCTGCCCGGAGGTTATGGAAGAATTCAGAATTCCGCCAGCAATCCCAGTTCCGTCTCTATGCGCTGCGTGCATTCCCTGCAGAAACCCAATCCGGCCTTCACGATGCGCTCTATGAAATCGTCCAACCCGGAGTTCTCCTGCATCAAACAGGAGCGGTACGGGCAGTGCCCCTGCTCTTTCGGGCTGTCCACGCCCGGGCCATGGCTTTCTATGAGCACATGGCCGGCCTCGTGCAGGACCGCGAGCTCCACTGCAAGCAAGGCGGTTTGCTCGTCCTTCTCATAACGCATTGTCCTGCTGTTGAAATCGAAGGCCCTGCGCAGCCCTGACACCGTGACAATCGCGCCGCGCTGGAATCTGCTTGTGCCCAGCACCTCCTGCTGCTCCGTGCCATTTTTGATGACGAATGCCTGTTCATCGGTCAAACCGATGCCTATGGCGCCCAGCCTTTCCGCTATGAACTGGCGGAATTCCGTGCCTGGCACTACCCTTAGAAATCCAGTGGAATCCAGGCGCAACGGGCCGTTGGAACGCAGGGCATCCAGGAACTGCCCGCCCATCCTGACATTTTGTATTGTTTCCTCGTCGATTGCCCGGACATCGTATCTGACCTTGTATCTCGCGAACCTGTCCATGGCACGGGATGCGGCTGCCATCTCCAAATGGGCGAGTCCTGGCCCGCAGAGAATCCTGAACATGGGTCCTTTCATAAGTATATTGTTATAGAAAGGGTATTTAACTGTTCCGTTACCGGGCGCTTATGGGAGATTACGCCCCGACCATCATCCTGAGCACGTCCCGCATTCCCGGGGCGAAGCCCATTATCATGAGGACGAGCGCGACGTATCGCTTGTCATCTGCGCTCATGTCCTCCTTCATGACGAAGTAGGCGGCCGCGAACGACACCAGCACCTTGACCAGGTAGAACGTGAAATACGTCCCTCCGAGCGTGCCGATGCCGGACGCGAGGACGTGCTGCTCCCCGTATTGTATGCCGCTTATCCTGGAGAATATGTCTATGACGAAGAACGTGGCAGCGCCGTCAAGGGCATGGCCGGCGACAATGCCGGTTATGACTTTGTCCTTGAAATAAACGTAGGCGATTGCTGCCGGAACGGCGGCCAGCAGGACGACCGGGACCGCATACAGGGCATACTGCATGAACGGGAGCAGCAGCAGGAAATGCGGGAGCCAGAGCGCTGCGCCCACAAGCCAGAGCCATTCCATTTTCTTCATGCTATAGAGCGCCGCCATGGAGATGAAGAGCAGCGCCGCGGTGACTATGTATATTCCGGGCGAGGCGGTGAGGAAGCCGTAATCGTAGATATGGGAATTGAGCACCAGCGAATGGAGGGGGCTTACCGGCTTGAACACCCCGCTGTCAATGGCATCCGTGACCACGCGCACGGTAGAGCCGAAAAGCACGAAGCTCAGGACGCCGCAAACGAAGCGCCCGTTGAACTCGATTTTCGTTTTCAGGTAGCGGTAGAGCAGATAGACCGCCGCTATTGCGATGATGGCGTAGGTTACGGTATTCACGACGTTGTATCCTTCGTGCGAGCGCAGCGGCTCGAGATAATAATCATTAATAAAGCTATCCAGTGTAGGCATCACATGGTTGATGGCCGGAAAAAGCTTATAAAATCCAGCGTCAGGCAGTCCATAGCGAAGCTGATGGGCGAGGCCGAGGCTGCCCGGGCCGCCGGCAGGCCGGAGCGCGCCAGACGATACGCGAAAATGATAATGGATCTCGTCAGGAAGCACAAGGTCCGCCTCACCGAGGAGCAGAAGCGCGGGTTCTGCAGGAAGTGCTTCACCTGGTGGGTGCCGGGTGACACCGTGAAGCTGGCCTTCGACAAGCGCCACAACGTCATCCGCATGAAGTGCGCGAAATGCGGCTATACGAGACGGCTCTGAGGCGCGCGAACGTCGCCTGTGAAAAAAAAAACAAAAACGGGCGCGCGGGCATCGCCCGTGAAAAAAAACCACGACGAGCGCTCGAACGGGCCTCGAGGCCCGCGTTCGTTGTGAACATTCGAAATGTTTGTTCGCTGCAGTGGCGTGCCCGAACTAATCATTTTAATATCTTGCTCCGCAATCCCTTATTCATGTTCTACGAGCTGGCAAAGCCAGATGTCTCCGAAGTCGAGAAGTACATAGCTTCGGTGCTGGAGCCCGAGCAGAAGGAGGTGTACGGCATGCTCCTTCCCTATATAATGCGGGGCGGGAAGCGCATGAGGCCCATGCTCGCAATCCTCTGCTGCCGGGCCGCCGGAGGGGACCCGAAGCTGGTGATCAAGCCGGCCGGCATAATAGAGATGTTCCACAACTTCAGCCTCATCCACGACGACATAGCGGACAGCTCGCAGTTCCGGCGCGGCGAGCCGGCGCTCCACATGAGCCACGGCACGCCCATAGCGCTGAATTCCGGGGACGCACTCTACACCCTGCTCCTCAAGGAGCTGGTCGGCCTGGACATGCCACGGGCGAAGCACGTCGAGCTCCAGAAGAGGTACATCGGGACGTTCAAGCAGGTGGTGGAGGGCCAGGGGGCCGAGCTCGCCTGGGAGCGGGCGGGCCGGTTCGACATAAGCGAGGGGGAGTATCTCGCCATGATCGATGGCAAGACGTCCGCGCTCATCGGGCTGTCCTGCGAAATGGGCGGGTACCTGTGCGGCGCGCGCAGGCGGCTGTGCTCCCGCCTGGCCAGGTTCGGCCATAAAATCGGCGCCGCGTTCCAGATACACGACGACATCCTCAATGTCACGGGAACGTTCGAGAAATACCAGAAGGAAATAGGCGGAGACGTCACCGAGGGCAAGCGGACGCTTATGGTCATCCACTGCCTGAAGCATTGCGATGCGGGGGAAAGGGAGAGGGTCACGGGCATTCTCGGAAGCCACAGCACCAGGAAGGAGGACATAAGCTATGTCATCTCCGTGTTCCAGAAATACGGCTCGGTGAAATACGCGCGTGAGCTGGCCGCGAAGCTCGTGGCGGAGGCCAGGGCAGAGGCATCGAAGCTGGACGACTCCGAAGCCAGGCGGGCCCTGCTGGCGCTCTGTGACTACGTGATATCGAGGGAGACCTGACCAAAGGTTTAAATATTTGCCCCGATAATTCCACCTCATGAGATCCCCCGTGTATGTCGTCCTGCTTGTTTTGTTAGCCTCAGGGGCGGCCCTGTCCTTCCGGGCGGAGGACTACCTCTATGCGAACGAGAGCGGGGCGGGCGTCACCTACTCCAACTTCATGCAGGACGGGGGCAACTATTCCCTGGTGAAGATAAACGGCAACGGGGCGTTCCTGCTGCTCAACGGAGCACCGCTCCAGGACCAGGCGAAGATGACCCAGGTCCTCCACGATTACTACGTGCAGACGTACTTTCCGACCACGGCCGAGATAAGCCAGATCAGGGATTACCTGGTGAAATACAACGACAGCAAGAACAACGGGGAGATGGTCTCCATGCGTGGCAAGGAGGACAACGCCTGCAGGTACAACACGTTCATAGACGGCCACATCAGGATAGGCAACGGCTCCGTGCATTGCTCGGATAATGCGAGCTGTAATATCGCCGCAGCCCTGCTCTACAGCGCGTATAATGAAGCTTTCGGATGGGGCTCCCCGACACAGGTGCTCGAGCCGATAAAGACCTACGCATTCGCGACCTACGGCTCGGAAGCGCTCATTGCCCAGGACTTCGCAGCATTGGATTCCATTAACGAGGATAACGTGTACAGCAACCTCAAATCAGTCCAGGATTCCATAGCTCCGCTGCGCCAGGACGAATCCGACATAGAAACCAGCGTATTCCGCTTCCCGAGGCTCGACGACCCAGACGATGTGGAAGCATGCAGAGGGGTGTGCTACGGCCTGTGCCCCCCGTTAAACTTCGACTCCACGCAGCTTGACGGCCTGGATTCCAGCCTCGTTGCAATCATCTCCAAGGTCACCCCGCTGGCCTCCCAGGCCACGACCGGAGCCGCCATCTATGCCAGCACAGTTGCAAGGCTGGAAAAGCATGCCGAGGAAATGAACGCGTCCCACTACTCCGCCATATACAACCCGCTGGCCACCAGCGCCGCGGCAACAATAGCATCCGCCGAATCCACCACCTCGCTCATAAAGAACAGTTCGCTCCAGGCGAACCTCTCCGCGCTCCAGGACCTGCACAGCGGCATAAACGCCAGCATAAACAGCAGGAACTTCAACACCCTGGACAGGGACCTTGCCCTCTACAGGGCGCTCATCCCGGTGGTGAACAACCTTTCCAATGCCACCTTTGCCGTGTACAATGCAAGCATGGACGCCAAGAACCGCGCAGATTCCATAGCCTTCATCCTGGATGCGACGGACCTGGACCCGCTCGCAAGGGCGGACGCCGACCGGCTGAAGAACAGGACCAGCATGCTCGACGCCAGGTTCTCGAAAGGGCTTGCGGAGCAGGCATACCTGAACCTGACCAGGAACTATACGGACATCTCCTCGCAGAGCGAGGCGCTCCTCAGGCAAACCCGCGAGAACCCCGGCTCCATGCTCCTGCTCAGCTTCAGGAGTTTCGCGCTCAAGATAAACCAGGGGCTCGCCGGCACCATAGAATCCGCCAAGCTCATGCCCCTCAACCAGGTGCCGCAGAACAAGATGCAGACGTTCGGCCTGTTTTCGC
Source organism: uncultured Microcaldota archaeon (assembly GCA_903835385.1). Lineage (GTDB taxonomy): Archaea > Micrarchaeota > Micrarchaeia > Anstonellales > Bilamarchaeaceae > CAILMQ01. Next base: position 21,488 of record CAILMQ010000013.1, read on the forward strand.
TGGCAACGTTCCTCTCGCTCGGCTCCATGTGCCTGCTGGTGTTCCTCTCAATCCTGGTCCTGAGGCAGTTCACCGCCAGGTCGTCGAGATACGCGCTGCTCGTGCTGTTCCTGCTATCCGTGCTTTCGGTGTCCACCTTCGCGGCCTTCATGTACATATACCTGGACAAGACGTCGAGCCACGCGGACGTGGGGGAATTCCTGGCGGATATGAAGGCGAGGAACAGCAGCGTGGTGCTGATAGACACCCAGAACGCGTCCCCGCTGGCCGCGGGGCCCATGGCGTCCTGCGGCGATTCCATAGCCCGGACCCTGCTTGCGGAAAACAAGACCGTGACCCTGCTTTCGCTCGGGCCGTCCGGCTGCACCCGGCAGTCGGGCCCAGGCTCCGCCGCCTCCGTCAATGTGACCAAGGAATGGTGCATTGACAGCCTCAACAACGCGTCCAGCGCCATCCTGCTGAACTACTCGGCATATTCGGAAGTCTCGCGGTTCACGGTGATTTACCAGAACCGCGCGGACATAGAGGCTGGCGTCCCCTACTACAGCTCATGCCCGCTCCCCTCGCTGCTCGGCAAGTGAGTCCTATGGCAAAACCCGCTGATAAAGGCAAAACCGCAGCCGCCGGGCCCGGACAGGGGCAGGGCCAAAAACAGGCGGCAATGCCCGTGGAGAAGATCAAAATCGCGGCAACAATAGTCATCGCGCTGGTTGCGCTCGCCATGGCGTACTATTTCCTCAACCCGCAGCAGGCCATTCCGTCCCCTGCACTCGGCAACCAAATCAACATGCAGACCTTCGCCTCCGTGCTTTCAAGCGCCCCGTCCGTTTACGTGGTCATGGATGTCCGGAACGCGGACGGGCCGGTCAAGCAGAACATCATCCGCTGCGGCGTGGATTTCGCGGGAAGCATGGGCCTCGGGAACAAGAACAAGACATTCTATTCGCTGGACAAGGGGGAGAGCTGCATCACCGAGAACGGCACCTATTCCAGTTCCTGGTGCTTCGGCCAGATGGAAAACGGCGTGAGCATAATAATCCAGCCGGGCGATTCCAGCGGCTATTACGCGAATGCCATGGTGGTGGGCATGGGCGAGAACTATACTGAAGGGGAATGTTCTGTCAATCTGAAATAGCAACGGCCTTTTTTCCAGCCGCCCCTCCCCTCACCTGGTTTTATACCTTAGGAACGCCCCGATTCCGCCGAACCCGGCCAGGAATTGCGCGCCTTCGGTGGTGTTCGTGGACACTATCTCTACCGGGATGTTGTTCCCCTTGGCAAGGTCCGCGAGCTCGTCCACGAGCGACTCCTCTCCTTTCAGGCGCATGGAGGCGTTGCATTTCGGGCACGGGATGCGCTCCTCAGGCTTGTCGCGCGTCACGCGGAAATCCTCGCTTGCGCAGCTCGGGCACAGGTAGCTCGCCTTCTTGTGGGGCAGGCCTTCGGAAAGCAGCACCTTTTCCGCCTGCTTTGACATTATGGCCTCTCGCACCGGCTTCTCGCCGTAGGTGGCGAGGCCTTCGGACACTACCTCCTTCATGAACGAGTCCACGAGCTTCTTCTCCTTTATGGCCTCCTGCTCCTCCAGCAGCGATTCGCTCTTGGCGAGCACCTCGCGTATGCCGTACTCGTCGGTGTAGCCCGTGTCCACGGGGCCGAGTATCTTGTGCTGGTAGTTGAACGGCGACATCTTCAGGAAGTTGTCCTTGGTAGGGCCCGGCCCCCCTACGAGGATGGCCTTGGTCCTGCCGAGGAAGTGATTGTCCATGGCCTCGCCCACGCGGACGTAATACTTCTCTATGGACTCCTCTATGAGCCGCTGGTAGCGCCTCGCCGACTGCCCTCCCTTCCTGATTTTCTGGTGCGCCGTGGAGTTCATCTTCTTGACTATGTGTATCTCCGTGCCCCGTATCAGGGCCAGTGTCGCCTCCCTGCCGTCCATCACCACCACGCCGTAGGAGTCCGTGACCTCCACCATGCGCTGTAGCGGCTCCAGGAAGAAACGGGAATCGCACCTGTAGATTCCGACCTGTAGCTGCTGCGGCGGTTCCAGTGAGAATATCTCTATGTCCGTCTTGGCCGGGTTGTCGGATATGTTGCCGCAGAACACCGCGATGCCGTTGGCAGGCGCCTTCTTGAAAAGCTTCAGGTGGCCCATTATCCTCTCGAGCGCGCCCATGACGTTCGTGCGCGTGGATTTTGATTTGATGTTGGACGCCTGGGACAATTCCTCGCGGAGCTTGTTGCCCATCTCGTGCACCGGCGAGCCCGCGGGTATGTACACCGATATGAGCTCGGTGCCGCTGCCCTTGTACTCGCCCAGCTTCCTTAGCGTCTTCTTGAGGGTATAGACCCTTTCGCTGTCAATCGCCATGTGTTCAGCCCACTACCTCTACCCTGCCGTCAGCGAGGAAATATTTCATGCCCACTATTTTCAGCTTCCCCTCGGACTCCAGGCGCTTCACGATTTCGCTTTTCCTTCTTATCTCCCTTATTACCGCCTTTATGTTCGCAGTGGCGGACTTTTCTATGTCCCCTGCGCCCCGCTTCACCGGGCCGCGCAGCTTTTTCATTATGGCTGCGATGTTCGGCGGGCACTCGCCTCCCTTGCAGGCGGCCGTAACCGCCCCGCACTTTTCATGGCCCATGACGACAAGCAGGGGCGTGTGGAGGTGTTCTGTGCCGTATTCTATGCTGCCAAGGGTTATTTTGTCCATGACGTTGCCTGCGTTCCTGACCACGAAAACGTCGCCTATGCCCTGGTCGAAGATGAACTCCGGAGACACCCGCGAGTCCGAGCAGGTGACGACGCTCACGAACGGCGCCTGGCTGTCCCTGGTCTCGTTGCGCCTGGCCTTCACGTCCTTAGGGGCCAGGGTCCCTTCGGTGAATCTCTTGTTGCCCTCCATCAATCTTTCTAGCTCTCCCATCCGTTTCACCTTATGAATATTGGAGCGTCAATTCGCATCTTTCTATTGACCCGCCACCTTTTATTAATATTATGCCGGATAAGCTTATCCGTCATAAAGTATCTTTCTTCAAGGTAAACCATCATGTGCGGCATCATCGGCTATGTAGGCAGCAGGAAGGCGTCCGAGGTCATAACCGAAGGTCTCAAAAGGCTCGAGTACCGCGGCTACGATTCGGTTGGCATAGCCGTAGCGCAGGGCAATTCCATAGACCTGCGCAAGGACAAGGGCATGGTCAACCCAGTCGCCGAGTCCATGCGGTTTCTGGACGTCTCGGGTACGCTCGCCTTAGGTCATGTTCGATGGGCAACTCATGGGGTCCCGTGCAAGGAGAATGCCCATCCGTTCATTGACTGCACCAGGACAATCGTCCTCGCCCACAACGGCGTAATAGAGAACTATTCGGAGCTTAAGGACGAGCTGAAGAAAGCCGGCCACAGGTTCAGCTCGGAAACCGATTCCGAAGTCGTGGTCCACCTGGTCGAGGAGGAGCGGAAGAAGATGCCTCCGCTGAAGGCGTTCATGGCCGCGGTCAGGAAGCTCAAAGGCTCGTACGCGCTGCTCTGCACCGTTGCCGATGGCGCGGAAACGCTTTACTGCGCGAGACGCAACAGCCCCCTGGTTCTCGGTGTCGGGAAGGGGGAAATGTTCGCCGCCTCGGACATCCCGGCAATGCTCGCATATACGAAAACGTTCGTGCCGCTCGAGGAGGGCGATATCGCGGTCCTGTCCAGGAACGGCTACAAGGTCTACGACGCCAACGGAAAGGAGGCGGTCCGCAAATCCATCACCGTGGAATGGAGCCTGGACATGGCCGAGAAGGGCGGTTATCCGCATTTCATGCTCAAGGAGATAAACGACCAGAAGCACTTTGTCCACGAGAGCCTTGCCGCGGACGTCACGAACGCCCGGGCGATGGTCGCGGGCCACGAAGCCATCGACATCATCGCCTGCGGCACGTCCTACCACGCCGGCACGATTCTCAAGATACTGCTTTCACGCGAGCTCGGGAAGCGGGCCGAGGCGTTCATCGCGTCCGAATATCCGTTCGTCGCGAACCCCGGCAAAAAAACCCTTGTCATCGCCATATCGCAATCCGGCGAGACCGCGGACACCATGCAGGCGGTGAAGTTCGCCAAAAGCAGGGGCTCGAAGGTCCTGAGCCTCACCAACGTGGTGGATTCGTCCATCACCCGCATATCGGACGAGGTCGTCTACCTGAACGCCGGGCCGGAAATCTCGGTCGCGGCGACGAAAACATTCACCTCCCAGGCGGCCGTGATATACAAGCTCGTTTCCAATCCAGGCCCTGGCCAGGAGAGGCTCGCGGCCATCCCATCGCTCATAGAAAAGGCCATGGCCCAGGAGAGCGCCATCCGCGCGGTTGCCGCGAAAATCGCGGACAAAAAGGACATATTCTTCATCGGGCGCGGCCTGAATTATCCTGTTGCCATGGAGGGCGCGCTCAAGCTCAAGGAGATATCATACCTCCACGCCGAGGCATACGCGGGCGGCGAGCTCAAGCACGGCCCGCTGAGCCTGATTGAGAAGGGAGTCCCGGTCATCGCCGTCGCGCCAAAGGACGAGTCCCTGCCCAAGCTCTTCGGCAACATCAAGGAGGTCAAGGCAAGGGGCGCATACGTGGTGGCGCTCACGGATGACGAGGCGGTGCGCAACGAGGCGGACGTCTCCATCCCGCTCCCGCCCGCGGCGGACGCAACGCTCTATCCGTTCCCGGAGATAATCATTCTCCAGCTGCTCGCTTATCATGTTTCGGTGCTCCGCGGCATAAACCCGGACAGGCCGAGGAACCTGGCCAAGAGCGTTACCGTGGAATAATCAGGCTGCGGCTTTCAGAAATCCCTTTACATCCAATGTTCCGGCGCTGAGCATCATGGAAAGCTGCGTTTCGGCGCCTCTCTCGTCCCCGAGCGCCTCTTTCAGCCCATCGAGAGCATCTGCAGCCCCTTTTGCAAGCCTGTCCGCAAGCTTCAGGTTCCCATAACGCAGCGCGGCGCAAATAATGGCCTCCGCATTATCCCTGGCGGCCTTGTCAGCATGGCTTTGGAGCGCGTCCAGCTTTACCCTGGCTCCTTTTGCGAGCACGCCCGCAAGCTCCAGATCCCCGGAACGCAGCGCGGCGCAAACAATGGTTTTCGCATACTTCCTGACGATTTCGTCGGCATGGCTTTCGAGCATGCCCAGTTTTGCCTTCGCCCCTTCTGCAAGCGCGTCCGCGAGCTCCAGATTCCCGGCATGCAGCGCGGCATAAACGATTGTCCTTGCATGGTCCCTGACGACCTTGTCAGCATGGCTTTCAAGCGTGCCCAGCTTGGTCTGGATGTCGAAAACCGAGACCTTGCACAGGTTGTTCGCCGGCCGCGCGAATTTCGCTTCCATGTGCAATTCCAGCTCGGCCATCAGGTGCCCGGCGAGATGGGGCAGGGTCGTCCTGAGCTCCCTGTCCACCCGTTCGGGCTGCCTGCCGCGCCCGTCCCGGTAGTGCACCGCGATGAGGCGGGAAAAACTGAGCGCCAGCTCGTCGAACCTCTCCCAGTGTCCGGCGTCCTTCGCTTTAACGCCGTCGCAGAGCATCCTCTTCACTTCATCAGCGAAAAACGCCCTCCCTGCCTCCAGGCCCCCTTTCGCTATCGGCTTCCCCCTGAGGCGCAGGAGGGATTCCGCGCATATCAGCCGGGCATTGGCCCTGCCGCCGCTCTTCCGGTAGGCAGCAACCTCCTCTACAGCGGGCTCGTGCAGCCTGAGCACGCGGTGCGCCCTCATTGCGGACTGGGCGTGCCTGTCCCCGGACGCCGCGTGCAATGCCGTGACCAGTGACGCTCGTGCCTTTGCAAGTGCCATTTCTTTCATCCTCTCATGCGGCCTTTTTCAGGCGCGCGTCGACATCCAAGGTCCCGGCCGCGAGCATCTCGGAAAGGATTTTTTTGGCGCCCGGGCGCTTTCCCAGCCGCATTTTTATTTCATCAAAAACGTTTGCGGCTCCTTTTGCAAGCCTGTCCGCCAGCTTCAGGTTCCCCTTGTCCAGCGCGGTACAAACAATCGTCCTCGCATTCTTCCTCACGACCGCGTCGGCATGCCCCCTGAGCATCTCCAGCTTGGCGTTCGCCCCGTCTGCAAGCCTGTCCGCAACCCCCAGGTTGCCCTTGTTCAGCGCGGCATTGATGATTGTCCTCGCATACTTCCTGACGACCGCATCGGCATGTTTCCGGAGCGTTTCCAGCTTTTCATTCGCACCTGCAGCGAGCCTGTCCACGAGCGCCAGGTTCCCGGAACGCAGCCCGGTACTGGCAATGGTCCTCGCATTCTTCCTCACAATTGCGTCGCGATGCCTCTTGAGCATCCTCAGCTTTGCATCCGCGCCGGCAGCCAGCCTGTCCGCAAGTTCCAGGTTTCCCCTTAGCAGTGCGGTATGAACAATGGTCCTCGCATTCTTCCTCACAATTGCGTCGCGATGCCTCTTGAGCATCCTCAGCTTTGCATCCGCGCCGCCAGCCAGCCCGTCCACAAGCCCCAGGTTCCCGCAATGCACCGCGGCATTGATGATTGTCTTCACATTGGCTTTCACGACTTTGTCGGCATGGTTCCTGAGCGCTTGCAGCTTGGCGCTGATTTCGAAAACCGAAAATTTGCATACGATTTTTGCCGGTTTTGCGAATTTCGCCTCCATGCACAGTTCCAGCTCGGCCAGCAGGTGACTGGCCAGGCGAGGCAGAATCATTTCAAGACTTTCCCCTATCCTGTCCGGCTGCATGCCCTTCCCATCAACGTAATATACGGCAACGAGGCGGGAAAAATTCGATGCGATCTCGTCGAATTCTTTACTTTGCCTTTCGCCCTTCAGGCTGACGCTGCCGCAAAGCCGCGCCTTCACTTTCTCCTGGAAATCCGCCCTGCTTGTTTCCAGGGTACCTCTCGGCATCAGTTTCCCCCTAAGGCGCATGAGGGATTCTGCGGATTTCAGGGCAGCCTGTGCCATGACGCTGCCGCCGTTCCTCCTGTAGGCGCTCGCCTCCTCAACCGTCGGTTCGTGGAGCCTGAGCCAGCGATGCGCCCCTTTCGCGGCTAGCGCGGCCCTGTCTCCTGACGCCGTGCGCAGTGTTGCGAGCAATGATGTTCGTGCCTCTACAAGTGCCATGCAGTATTCACACTAATATACTAATTAAAACAATTTAAAAACAAGCATTATTTCTTCTTTCCCAGCACTTTCGTGAACAGGAGCCACACTGCCGCGAGCAGCACGATCGCCCCGCCTGCGAGCACGAGAGGGCTGGTGCCCTTGGAGCTGATATTAAAGGTCATGGAGTAGTCATTGTATCCCATTTTTTTGATTGCCAGCGTGTGGGTGCCTGCCTGGGCCATGGTGACATTCACCGACTCCCCTGCCGCGAAATAGCTCTTCCCGTCAACAACCGCCGTGAAGCGCTTCACCGGAGAGCCGTCAATGCCGTCATAAGCCTGTATGGCGAGAACGTCCCCCTCGAGGCCGGTGCCGGATGTAACGGGCACGAAGTCCGACAGGTTCGTGGTGGGGTCGCGGGACACCGCGATCTCGGTGAACTTGCCGCTTTCCTGCCCCCCGGAGTCGGACACCATGCACGATATGGTGTTCAGCCCGGAGGCCATATTGACCGCAGGGTTGAGATAATATGCCCAGGAACCGTCCTGGGTGACATTCGCGGACTGCCAGTCGCCTTCGTTCACGCGCACGAGCACGGTCGGCGCGCCGGCCAGGGAAACCGAGTTCCCTGCGATTTCGACCTCCTTGTAGCCCACCACCCCCCCTTCCACGGGCGAGGTTATGGAGCACGCTCTTTCAGTCGAAAATGAATATATTCCCTTGTCGGCAGAGCCGAAAATCACATGGTCCTGGTAGTACAGGGGGTCGGCGACCCACCCCTCCACGGTGCCCATCCAGATGACATCCCCGGTCTGGGTCTCTATGGCGTATATGCTGTTTGCGATGCTGCCCACGAAAATGACATCCTCGCCGCCCATTTTCCCGGCCTCGGGCCGCGTTTCGATTGCGAGGGGGGTCTTCGTCTTCCACAGCACGCTTCCGTCCGTCTGGTCCAATGCGTAGACGTTGCCGTCATTGCTTCCGAAGTACACCGTGCCGCCGTTTACGAGCGGAGTGGACAATACCCAGTTGCCGGTATCCAATGTCCACTTGTCTATGCCTCCGGTGAAAGTGAGCGCGTGCATATGGTTGTCCAGGCCGCCCACATAAACCGTTTGCCCGTCCACCACGGGCCTGGAGTTCCACACCCCGCCGAACGGGTGTTTCCATTCGACCGCGCCGGCCTCGCTTGCCTTCACCAAGTTGCTTCCCTCGTTGAATATTACTGTGTTGCCAGAAGCGGCTGGAGAGCCGCTGACCTGGGACGACGGGTAGATGTTGGTGACATTTCCGGCCGAGCCTATGGCAAACACGCCCCTGTCCGTTGTCAGGAAAATCTTGGTTGCCGTGGCGTCGATGCCGTATATGTAGGTCACGTTCTGCGTGGCGGCGAGGTCGAACTGCTTCTCGGCCACGCCGGTCGTTCCGAGCATGACGACCTTGCCGTTGGTGGTCGCGGCCACGAGCTTGTTCTGGGACAGGACGGGCTGGAGCGGCACGCCTGCAATGGCCGCACGCCAGGTGACGACCCCGGTGTCCGGCTTAAGCAGGAAAATCTCGCCGGCGGAAGTTGCTACCGCCACGCCGCTGGAGAATACGACCGGCTTGGCCGTGATCTCCCCGCTGGTGGCGACGCGCCATACCTGCGATGCGGAAACGAGCGATGAGAAAACGAGGAGGAAAGCCAGCAGGCAGAGTGACGGTCTCATGCTTCTACACCCTGAGCAGCGAGTCATGCGCACCGGAATTTATCTCGCGCAGCACTATCTTGGGGGGTTTGCCTTCTATCGTGACTCCAAGGCTCTGGCAGCTTCCCACCACTTCCTTGAGCGTGTCCTTGAGCGACTTTCCCAGCGAATTGCTCTTTGCCTTAGATATCCTGATGAGCTTTTCCAGGCTGATGTTGCCGGCCGGGGCCTCCCTGGTGCCTGCGCCCTTCTCTATGCCGGCCTCCTTCTTTATCAGTTCGGCCGTGGGCGGGGTTCCGACCTCCACCCTGTATTCCTTCTTCACGGTGTCCACCACGACCTTCACCGGGACCTTCATGCCGGAGAAGTCCTTTGTGGCGTTGTTTATGTCCGCCACCACCTTGCCCGCGTTTATCCCGAGGGGGCCCAGCGCCGGCCCGAGCGGCGGGCCCGCGGTCGCCTTGCCGCCGTCCACTATGACATCTATTGTTTTTTCCATGAGCATACGCCTCCTTTCTTCACTGGCTCAGCATCTTGCCGAGCTCCTCCAGCTGCTTTTCCGCGACTTCCCTGTTGAACTCCACCATCTCGAGCTTGAGCCTCTCGCCCTCGATTATGGCATCCATCTCCGCAAGCCGCGCCTTCAGGACGTTCTTCCTGTATTCGTTCTTCTCGTCCTTGAGCTCCACTTTCTCCACAACGTCGCGGTCCGCCTTTATCCTTTCCACGGTGCGCTCCACTAGCTTCTTGTTCACGGCGAGCTGCCTGAGCATGATTTTCGCCTGCTTCTCCCTGAACTCGAGCTGTTCCCTCATCGTCTTTTTCTGTTCGTCGGTCTGTTCCATCGGTATCTACCCTGTACGTCAGTGATGGGATATTCATCAGAAAAAGTTATAAACATGCTGCGCGAGCGCCGCCAGTCCCTAGCCCCACCCTTCTAGGTACACCCTCTTCTGGTCGGCCCCCAGGCCTATCACGCACTCCCTCAGTGCGGTTGCCATTGCCATAGGGCCGCAGATGAACCAGTCGTAGTCCTCCGGGGCGGCCACGAACTCGTGCAGCAGCGCGTCTCCGATGCGGCCGCATCTGCCCGCCCATCCGGCCGGTTCCTCCCTGGTGAGCGTGAAGACCACCCTAAGGCAGGGGTTCCTTTTGGCGAGCCGCAGCAGCTCGTCATGGTAAAGCAGGGATTTCCTGTCCCTGGCGGAATAGAAGACCAGAAAGCTGCCCTTCCTGTTCTTTTGCGCGATGTCCCGCACCAGGGACATCACCGGCGCTATGCCCGTGCCTCCGCACACGAACGCCCATTTGCCACCTTCATGGGGAATCACGCCCATGGGCCCTTCTATGCCGACCACGGCGCCCTTTTTCAGCAGCGCGAGCCCGGATGTGAACCTTCCGCCCACCATTTTTATGCAGAACTCCAGCTGCGGCGAATCCGGCGCGGATGCGATGGAGTAGGGCCGCTTGTCCAGGGATTCGCCCTTTTCGTCCAGCAGGTGCATCATGGCGAACTGGCCCGGCCTGTGGACGAGTTTCCCGCCCAGGGGCTCCATGGCGAATATCCATATGCCGTTCGCAGCCTCGCTGATATCGGCTATCCTGTATTTCAGCATCGCAGCATACTTTGCTCAATAAATTTATAAACCGGAACTCCGATATGCGTAACATGACAGAGCTTTCGCGCGCGATACAATACTCATTCGAGTTCTACACCAAGCGCCTCGGAATCATCGTGCTTTTTTCCATACCGTTCCTGCTCGCGTTCGTGATGCTCTCGCTCGTTTCCGCTCCGACCTACCAGGCGCTGGGCGGGCTTTTCAGCAGGACCGGCTCCATCCCGGAACTCACGCCCCTTGACATCGCCATCATAGCAATCGCCTACATCGTCTCGTTCTTCATAATCGCGGACGCGGTGACGAACGTCAACCTCATAATCCGTTCCCAGCGCACGCTCACCATAGCGTCCAGGGAAGTGGTTGCGGCGGCGGGCAAGTATGCGATACGCATATTCTACATATACACAATCATGCTGCTCCTGATATTCATCGCGCAGCTGCTGCTGTATGGCAACCCGCTCAGCGCCTGGCTGTTCCCGCTCTTCCTGCTTGTCCTCTCCTCGTTGCTGTTCTTCATAGCGCCGGCGATCGTGATAGACGAGGAGGACAGCGCAGGGGCGATTCGCAAGTCCGTGGCAATGGCCATGCGGAAGCCGGTGTTCATCCTGGCATGGGCGATAATCGGGCTCGTGGCGCTCTCTGTCCCGAAAATTGTTTTCGACATCATCCTGCCCCACTGGCTCTCGCCATACCTGGTTTTCCTGGTGAATTCGCTGTTCGTGCTTCCCTTCCTCCTTGTCCTCCAGACGCAGATGTACATGGAGAAGTACCCGCTGGCGAAGTAATCTCTTTTGCTGGCACGAACGATATTATTAACTTAACGTTAAGTATTATAAACTATTATTAGTTTGTAATACCTTGACGTAATATGCCCCCCGCGTTCTACCGACTCTCCTTAGCAGTCCCCTTTTTATGAGGTCGTTCAGGTCTGAAACTGCCATTGGATGTGAAACTGCAGCCATTTTCTCGTATGTTTTTGAAGTTAGAGAAGGATTCTTTTCTAGGTATGATATAGCTCGTTTTTGCCGCTCATTAAGGTCTGCTCTAGCTATGTGCGATTTGTTGCATAGTGTCACTCTGAAGAAGCTTCCCAGCTCTTCAAAAATGGGTTCCGGCAAGCCCGTCTCTTTCATTGCTGAACGCATTCTTGGTATGCCTGTTGCAAACCCTTCAATCAGTTTAAGGTCGCGCAAGAGTCGGTAAGTTAAATGATTTCTAGGAACTGAAATACTGCCCAAAATCTGAAGGCTCAAACCCGTTGGCAGCGTGCCAGGGTTTATGAACTCAATTCTGTCATCAAAAATATTTATTTGAACTGCATCCCGACTTAGATAATCTCGATGAGTTAGGGCGTTTATCAGGGCTTCGCGTATAACTGGGAACGGATATTCTGGTTGTTCCTCCCGCTCCAACTTTTCTATTTTTACGGCAACACGCGTATTCTTCTTTATGAACTCTTCAGCTTCCTTTAGGTTTTCCAAAATAGTAGCCTTGACAATCCTTGAATCGATTATGTCGACTGGCTGATCACCCCTAAATCTCACGAGCTTAATTTCATTTTGGGGTAAAAATCTGGCCGGTTCTTTTGCGAAGAATAGAATGGCTGTGTTTTTTATCCATGAGTCGCCATTTTTACCTAGCAACCCTAAGTTGAATAGGTATTCTTGAACTTTGGTCTCGTCGAACACGAGTTCTGGCGACCGTTTCTTTACAAATTCTTGTATCTTGTTTATATTCAAATCTTCGAGCTTTGCTTGTGAGCGTGACTCGTCAAAAGAGAGGATGTGCCGGTTAATCAGATAATCCTGAAGCGTTCGCCCTTCCAGTTTGGTATTGCTACTGCCAGCGCGGTAATATACTATGCCCCCGAAGGTGCAAAACGCTCCTTGGCCAATTTGATAGATTTCGCATACTACTGTTTTCTTTCCTTCTTTCTCCTCAACAAAGATTTTGTGGAATGGAACTGGAGAAACTTGTTGTATCGCTCCTTCAAGGCGCTGTTGCAGCGAATCGATCTCTTTCGCTGGAACGCCTATTGTTTTACCATCATCTGCAATTCCAATAACTATCTTACCGCCGGAGGCGTTGGCGAAAGCGCAGGTAGTCTTGCTTATCTCTTTGAAATTTTCTACGCTGTGCTTGAATTCCAAGCCTTGGCTTTCCGTGTTCATAGAATCCACCATATCGTTAAGTATCTGTAAATAATAATACTTAACAATATTTAAAGATATGCACGTATGGCAAGCACCCACCCGATGCAGAAGGACAGTGTTTCCCTGTCGAATGCCTTTTTCGTATAATTGTATTCCGCAGCCTCCTTGGGGAACATGCTTGAGAGTTCGGCATAGCTTAGGGCCGTGAATATGGCGATGGCTGCCGAGATGAGGAATGCGAGCCAGAGCATGTCCCCGGCGAGCCCGGCTCCGATGGCTATGAGCGCGTATATGCCCGCGCCCAGTATCACGCCTATGCCGTACATCGTTGTGCTGAATAGCCCGAGCCCGCGTTTGAGCGCCACGATTCATGCTGTGAAATCCCATTTTTAAAAATCTTCCTTCCGAAAGCCCCCTATGGCCAAAAAACCACAGACTGAAAGCCGCAAGAGGGACCATATCCAGATAGCCCTGGAAAAGGACGTGCAATACTGCCGCACCACCGGCCTGGAGCGGGCGGAGCTTCTCCACAACGCGCTTCCTGAAGTGGATTTCGATTCCATTGACCTTTCCATGAAATTCCTCGGGAAGAAGATATCATGCCCCCTGCTCATCTCGGCCATGACCGGCGGCTATCCTGAAGCGAAAAAGATAAACGAGGAGCTTGCCGCCGCCGCGCAAAAGCACAACATCGCCTTCGCGCTCGGCTCCCAGCGCGCCATGCTCGAGAACCCCGCGCTCAGGGAAACCTATTGCGTGAGGAGCGTCGCACCGGACATCCCGGTAATAGGCAACATCGGGGCAATGCAGCTCAAGAGCTGCCCGGTGGACAAGGTGCTCGGGCTCGTGTCCGCAGTGGAGGCGGACGCTCTCGCAGTGCATCTCAATCCGTTGCAGGAGGTAATCCAGCCAGAAGGCGACCGTGATTTCTCAGGCGTGCTTGCCGCAATCGCGAAGCTGTGCGAGAAATCCGGCGTGCCAATAATAGCCAAGGAGACCGGGACAGGAATCTCCCAGGACGTTGCGCTGAAGCTCAAGGAGGCGGGCGTGGCCTGGATTGACGTCGCAGGCGCGGGCGGTACATCCTGGTCAAAGGTGGAGTACGTGCGCAACGGCGCGACACCCGGCTTCGGGGAGTGGGGGATACCTACGCTGGATGCGCTCATAGAGTGCAGGGGCGTGCTTCCCATGATAGCCAGCGGCGGCATCAGGAGCGGCATTGACGCGGCGAAGTGCGTCGCGCTGGGCGCGGACTTGGCAGGTGCCGCCTATCCGTTCCTCAAGGCCCTGGGCCGCAGCCAGGCGAAGCTCGACGAGACGCTCACGCTCTGGGAGGCGCAGATGAAAAAGGCGGCTTTCCTCACCGGGTGCAGGACGAGGGACGAGCTCAAGAAGGCGAAGATGGTTTTCCGCTGACCTATTGCAGTCCACAAAAGTTTTGCAACTTTTGTGTCCTGCGTAATAGCAAACCGCGTCTCGGTCTTATCCGGCAACTACTGTTGCAAGACTTTCGCGGTTCGCTATAATCTTGTGTCAAATCATGGCTGAAGATATAATTAAATACCGGTCGCGGCATATCTGTTTCCATGAATATGAATAGGCACGCCGCACCGCCAGCCGGCACGCGCATATATCCGCCCAAAATGCAGAGGGACGTCGAGACGATGCGCCGCCTGTACCAGAAGCTGAACGCGGGGCCGCTCTTCGAGCAGCACGTGCTCAGGGTGCTTGACTACGCCATGCAGGAGAACATAGTCACCGCGTCCGAGGTCGAAGCAGGGGAGAGGCTCAACCGCAGGGTCGAGCTGCTGATACTCTGCCATCACGTGCGCGACATGCCGTCCCTTCCATGGCGCGGCCTCATAGCCAGGGACATGGCGGATTATCTCGCGCTGCACAGGCTGGACCTGGGCCCGCACCGCGACTGGTCCGCTTATGCGGCGCTGCTGCGGAAGCCCGACGGCGCGCTGCCGCCGGCCGTTCTCGCGGTGCTGGCCGAGAAGGCGCTCTACAGCGAGACCTCGCTGCCGTCGTTCTACGGGGTGACGGAAAGGTCGGCTCCAGGCATACGCATCCCGCGGGACTGGGAGGCGGACAGGAAGGCCATGGCCGAGCCGGACCTTGTCGTTTACCGGAAGCTGGCGAACCTGCTCGGCTACCATGACACATACAACAGGATAGGGGCGCACGCGCTCGGCTCGCTCCCGGACTTCGAGGCCCTGCTGCATGAGGTAAGGATGGAAAAGGCGCGCCTGGCCCAGGCGCTAAGGCGCACCGGAGAGGCGGTTTCGAAGCTCGTGGCACGCGTATGCGACGAGCTCACCCGCCTGGGAGTACCCTACGTGGTGCAGGGCAGGGGCGAGAAGAGCGAGGCCAGCCAGGCGCTCAAGCTCAGGGAGCGGCGTTCCAAGGGCGAGGAGCTCACGGTCGCGGGGACCCACGACAGCGTCGCGCTCAGGCTCATAATATGCCGCGCAAAGGGCGCGATGACCGAGAACCTCGGAGGCGTGCGCATTGCCGAGAACGTGCTGTTCAGGAAGGCTGGCACGCTCAGGCAGGCCGGGCTCTTCCCTTACATAGACGTGAAGCCGGAGATGTTCATCGCCAGGCCCAAGCCCAACGGCTACCGCAGCGACCACTACGACTTCCAGCTCGTGGCGGACGGCGAGCGGAACCCGAACTACGTCAACGTGGAGGTCCAGGTGCTCACGCAGGAGATGTACGAGTTCAACATGCACGGCGGCGCCGCGCACATCGCGTACAAGGACGCGAAGGACTACGAGGCAGTGGCCGGCATGGGCGACATACGCGCGGTCCTGCTGCGGAACTACCAAAGGCTGCTCGACGACCTCCAGACCATGCGGGGCAGGCGGAGGAACGGGGACGACCGGTACTCGAAGTTCCCTGCGGCTGCGGCCGGGTCCGAGGCCGTCGTGCGCATCAGCGTCAGGAGGTTCGACGGGAACACCGCCGGCCTGGAGGTCATGCACCAGGAGGGCGACCTGGCCCTGGACGTCCTGGCCAGGAGCGGGCTGGACCTGCGCAGCCACGCGGTGGACGGCCGCTGCTCGGACAAGGCCGTGCCGGGGCAGACCGTGGCGGTGGTGCAGAAGCCGGATGCCATGGGCGCACAGCTGGCCCGGGCATTGCACCAGTCGTCGGCCCACTTCAACGCGTTCACCATGAACAAGCTGGCCGAGATTTTCCGGGAAGATGCCGGTAAAAAGCAGAGACACTAATAGTTTGAAATTTCCCGGCTTGCAAGGCCTCCAGCGACCGAAGTGGCACGTGTCTATACGAAGTCCGCTTCTTCTTTGAATAATGGCGAACGGCAACGAATTGCAGAATAATGGGAAAACCGGGGTGCTGGCAGGAGCCGCTAGACTCCTTTGAACTCGTCCGTCTCCTTCACCACGTTGAGCACCATGTTGGTGTTCGTCTTTTCCACGTGCGCTATGGCCAGTATGCGCTTAATGAGCCCGCTGAGTTCCGACCTCGACCTGCACATCAGGATGGCGATGGAGTCGTACTGGCCCGTCACGTCGTAGACCGCCGCGACGCCGGGAAGTTTCGCTATCCTCTCCTGCACGTCCAGCAGCGAGCCGTGGGATATGGATATCTGCACTATGGCCATGAACTCGTAGCCGAGCCTGAGGAAGTCCAGCCTCGCGGAGTAGCCCTTCACGTAGCCGTTCTTCTCCAGCTTTCTCACCCTCTCCATGAGGGAGGCAGGGCTCAGCCCCACGGCCTGCGCCAGCTGGCGGTAGGAGCGCCTGCAGTCCGACCGCATCTCCTCTATGATTCTCCTGTCCACGGCATCCAATTGTTCGGATTTCATCGGTTTCGCCCCTTTATTGCGAAACGTTTGTTCATTCATTTTTTAAACAATGCTGTCAAATGAAAGGCAAAATCATGAAAAATATTATATACGGCACGCAACGAATCAGCGTAACGATAAAAACGGTGGGAACATGGCGCAAGCGAAAAATGAAATCTTCGAGAGGGTGGAAAAGGACGGGGTGAAATTCGTGAACCTGCAGTTCACGGACCTGCTGGGAATGGTGAAGAGCATAACCCTTCCTGCAAGGCATTTGGACAACGCGTTCCAGAACGGCGCATGGTTCGACGGCTCCTCGGTGGAAGGGTTCGCGAGAATCCACGAGTCGGACATGTACCTGAAGCCAGACGCGTCCACATACGCGGTGATACCATGGCTCGATTCGGACAAGGGGCAGACCGCGAGGTTCATCTGCGACGTCTACAGCCCCGACGGCAAGCCGTTTGCCGGTGACCCGAGGCACATACTGAAAAGGACATTGGCCGAAGCCGAATCAATGGGCTTCGAGTACAAGACCGGGCCGGAAATCGAGTTCTTCCTGTTCAGGAGGGAGAACGGCGCCCTGAAGCCCCTGCCGCACGACACCGGCGGCTATTTCGATTTCACCTCCGACAAGGCATACGACGTGCGCAGGGACATGAACGTGGCGGTGGAGGCTTTCGGCATCAACGTGGAGGCCTCGCATCACGAGGTCGCCCTGGGCCAGCACGAGATAGACTTCCGCTACGACAACGCGCTCCGCTCCGCGGACGCGACCTCGACCGTGCGCTTCGTGCTCAAGGCAATCGCCCAGCGCCACGACCTGCACGCGACCTTCATGGCAAAGCCCATCGCAGGCATAAACGGGAGCGGCATGCACGTGCACCAGAGCCTGTTCAGGGGGGCGGACAACGCCTTCTACGACGCGTCGGACAAATACGGGCTGTCCAAGGAAGCGTATTCCTTCATCGCGGGCCAGCTCGCCCATGCGAAATCCATGGCAGGCATACTTTCGCCCACCGTTAACTCGTTCAAGCGCCTGGTGCCCGGCTACGAGGCGCCGGTCTATATCTCCTGGGCGAGGATAAACCGCTCGGCCCTCATACGCATACCGAAAATCTCCGCCGGAAAGCCGGGCAGCACGCGCATAGAACTGCGGTGCCCTGACTCGACCTGCAACATCTATCTCGCCTTCGCCGTGATGCTGAGAGCCGGGCTTGCGGGCATAAAACAGGGGCTGGTTCCGCCTGAGCCGGTGGAGGAGAACCTGTTCCATTTCGACGACAAGAAGCTGGAGGCCATGAAAATCGCCACTTTGCCGCATTCCCTCTGGGACGCGCTCAAGGAGATGAAGGCCGACCCGGTGATACGGGAAACGCTCGGCGACTCGACGTTCGCGAAATACGTGGAGGCCAAGACCGAGGAATGGGACTCCTTCCGGCTCCATGTCACGCAGTGGGAGCTGGACCAGTACCTTGAGAAGTATTGATTCGATTGGGGAAGGCCGGGCCTCACTGTATCCTGACTTTGGCCATTCCCGGGTTCGGGGTTCTCTCCACGCTTATGCCCCCGAGCGCCCAAGGCCGGTTCTCCGCGCTTCCATCGAAATTGACGCGGAACTGCCCTTGAGACGTCCCGGACACACGCGAAACGTCCGTGTTGAAAACGACCCCTTGCCCGTCCACGCCAGCCATACGGATGCTGCTCTTGCCATTATTTCTCCCGGATTCGACGCTTGCGACGTTCGCGCGCCAGATGGTGTCGCCTGCCTTGGCAAGGACCTCGCAGGTCGGTAGCCGCTTGCACGGTGCCGCCAATCCCGTGATCTCGACGCTGTCCGAAGGCTTTATTGCTCTCTTTGCCGCGCATACGCCGAGGCATCCCAGCGCTCCGGTGACGAGTACCATGGCTGTGAGCCTCTTGGCTCTCGCGGTTACGCTCGCTTTTGGTTTCTGAGTTTGAATAGCCTCCATGGTATCATCCTGTCGGGTATTGAACAGAAGTTATTATAAAATGCCTTTTTTACCACACTATCCTTCAATCCTGAATAAACCGGAATAAAAATAAGAGGAATAATAAAAAATAAGAAATTCACTCCTTCCGGCCGTCGAGCGCAAACGCGTACCTTTTCTCGAGGTTCACGTCCCTGCTTATTTCCACAACCTTGTCCACCGCGTTCAGAACGCTGGTGAAAACCCAGTACGTGGCGCTGATGCCCAGCGCGAACACGGACCTCTCCAGCGCCACTATTGGGATGAGCGCAATCCACAGCGCGGGCACTGTAGGCACGGTGTAAAGGAACAGCACGCTTCCGATTGCGTGCGCGGTGAACGTCGCCCCGTAGCTCCGCAGGAGCAGCCGCTCAGGCAGGAACTTCACGATGATGGGTATGGTCCAGTAGAGCGCGTATATCCATGCCTGCTGCCCGATTGGGTTCAGCCAGAACGCGAGCATGGCGAGCGCCGGAACCACCAGGCTGAGCCTGTCCGAGAACGCCCTTGCCCCGTTCTTCCAGAAATAATAAGCCGCGAACATCATGGGCGTGAGCCCGGCGGCGTCCCAGAACGTGAAAGGAGCGCCTCCGATCACGAAAGACGCAGCCTTTGCCACGAACACCGCAGCAACTCCTGCCATGCCGAGGAATCCGCCGGCAACCGGACCGAAAAGCTCGAACAGCGTGAACGATTTGCCGGTCACGCCCTGGAGCGCGAACACGCTTGTGTTCAGGCCGACGAACGCAAGAACCGCGAAAAAAGCCAGGAATGCCAGTCCCCGTATCGAAAATAGTTTTTCCATGGTTCCACTCCCGCAATTTAATACTGGTTATGGATATCCGGTTATGTTTATTAATTTACCCCATCCCAGCGCGGTTGCGCGTGTTTAAAATACCTTTGTTACATAAATTATAACATGTCAAGAAGGCAGACCCCGGGCCCTACAGTGGCTCCCACGTGCGCGGAGCGGCCCCCCAGGCAGAAACCGAAATTCCCAGAACCTGTGCCAGAGCCCCGCAGCCAGCCGGAGGGCGGCGAAAGCCTGCTCGGGAAAGTGCTCGATGGCAAATACCTCATTATCAAGAAACTCGGTTCAGGCGGCATGGGACAGGTATATCTCGCCGAGGAACAAGAGGGAGGCAGGCAGTTCGCCATAAAAGTGCTGGACTCATCGGGCCGCCCCGGCCTTTTCCAGAAGGAGGTCATGGCTCCGATAGACATCGGGCACGAGAACGTGGTCAACATGTTCGGCTATGGCAGGACGTCCAAGGGGCCCGACGGCTACCCGTTCATAGTGATGGAATACCTTAAGGGCATGGACTTGGGCAAGCTGCTTGAAAGCAAGACGCGGCTCGACTGGCCCAGGGCCAGGGACATAATACTGCAGGTCTGCGACGCGCTCCAGGCAGCCCACCAGCAGGGGGTGGTCCATTTGGACATGAAGCCCATGAACGTATTCCTGGTGGACCGTCCCGGGAAGCCTTTTGTGAAGGTCCTGGATTTCGGCATCTCCAAGCTTTCCGAAGAAATGGCCGGCGCAGAGGCTTCCTCGGGCAGGGGTTTTATCGGCACTCCGGCATACGCGCCGCCGGAGCAGGCACACGGGTCCAAGGAGTGCGACCATCGCTCCGACATATATAGCGTTGGCGTCATGCTCTATGAGATGCTTTGCGGCAGCCTGCCCTTTGTCAGCGATGCTCCGCCCGGCGAACGCGTCAAGGATATCATGCGCATGCACGCGGAGTGCGAGCCGCCGCCTTTCTCCACCCACGGTCCTACGACCGGCATACTGGACGGCGTCGAGGCCGCGGTCATGCGCTGCCTTGCGAAGAAAAAAGAGGGCAGGTTCCAGTCCATGACCGAACTGGCACGGGCGCTGCCCGCCGTAGGAAGGCCGTCGCAACCGGCCCGGGCGCTGGAGCTGCCGGAGGGGGACCTTGAAACGAGGCCGCGGCTCAGGACGCAGAAGTCTTCGCCCCTGGCCGCAATAATCACAGCCGCGCTCATCACGTTCGGGGCGGCCGGAGCATGGCTCTACTACACCCGCCACGACAAGGGCGCGGTTCCTGCGGAACAGGACGCGCAGCCAGTTGCCGTTGCCGGGCCAGACGCCTCAGCCGAGCATCCTGCTGAAAAAAAGAAACATGCTTCTAAGGGCGCGTCCAACGCCGGGCCCGTTTCGCCTGCGAATGCCGGGGAGGCGAAGAAGCAGGCTCCTAAGAAGCCCCGTGGCCGGGCACACGGAACCGGCACGTCCGAAGCCGAGAGTGCCGCGCCTGCCGAAGATTCCGAACACGGGCAGCAACCCGACAAGGAAGCGTCCGAAAACGATCCGAATAATAACATTGGCGAGCAGTCCGGTCCGGACGAAGAGGAGCCTTCGAACGAAAGCGAGGCTGAAGAATCAAAATAAAAAAAACGGGCCTCTGATTGCCCTGTGGGGCAATTCGGTCCGAATTTCCTGAGGCAAAACTCAAGCCTGGAAACTGATTACAAACGAAATTCGGGCCTCTGATTGCCCTGTGGGGCAATTCGGCCCGTTTTTCCGGAGTCAAGGCTCAGGCTGGCACCTTTCAAAAGAAGAAAAAACGGGCCTCTTAGTGACCTCACTTCGTTCGGTCACTTCGCCCCGTTTTCCTTGAGCCGGCGCTAATGCCGATATCGATAAAAAGAAGGGAAAACGGGCCTGGAGGGATTGTCAGTCTGGCGGACAACGCCCGCCTCGACATTTGAACCCTCGGCCTGCGGATTAAAAGTCCGACGCTCTACCATTTCAGGCCTTGCCTGAAAAACTTGCCATCAGGCAAGGCTAGCTGAGCTACAGGCCCGTCTGTGCTTGACTTATGCATTGCCGCGCTCGACGCATCGAGCACGCTCGCGGTCGAATCTCGACCGCGACATCTCATTATCCAGTCTTTCGTTGTTTTACTTCTATGTTCCATGAATACGTGGGCTCCAATATTCTCAAGGCCACGTAAGTCGTTTTCGCGTTTTCACTTTAACGAACGCGCGAAGTAAAGTTCTACTGAAACTATTTAAAAACATGCACGGCAATAAGAAACGTCCGATGGGAGGTACAAACCAAACACCGAGCGACTGACGGAGCGCGAGTCGAATTGAAGACGACGTCTCTAAAGAAAACAGTAAGAATGAGAGAACAGAAAGAAAACAAGAGCCAGGTTGGCAGATCGGCTATGCGGCCGCCTGCAGTCGCCCGCTTTCTTGCGGGCGGCACAAAGCGGCACAGGGTGGTTCAACTCCTCCACCTGGCTTTTTTAGCGTCAGGGACGCGGGCAATCGCCCGGTCCTCGCACGCGAAGGAACCCGGCGTTTCCCCGGATGGCGAGCCCGGGCGAAGACATCTTTTTAAAAACTTCCACACATCCACTGCCGTAGGTGTGCGTCATGCAGCTTCACAAAAATAGGATTTACGGAACCGTATCGGACAACCCGCAGAAGCATCCGCTGGAAAGGCATCCTCTTATCGAGCGGATTGGACGCAGAACGAAGCTCGCATTTGCAGGCGCGGCAGTGGCGGGCCTTGCATTCATAGCCTCGCCACAGAAAGTGAGCGGGCAGGACGATATGCGGTCCATCGCATCTGTTCTGAGCGGTCGTAGCAATGTGAACGCAAAGAACATCAATGGCAAGACCGCGCTCATGGATGCTGCAGGGGCCGGGCGCATGGGAGCAGTCGTTCTGCTCCTGGAAAACGGCGCCGACGTGAATGCGAGGGACAAGAATGACGAGACGGCGCTCACGTACGCCGTAAAGGGCGGATACGCCAAAACAGCCGCTCTGCTCCTGGAAAAGGGCGCTTTTGTGGATGCGAAGTGCGGATTCACCCGGGTCGTACTCATGTGCGCTGCATCGTCCGGGTACACCGAAATCGTCAAGTTGCTCGTGGAACACGGTGCCTATGTCAATAGGAGCGACCTCAGTGGTAAGACCGCGCTCATGCTCGCTGCAAAGGGCGGATACGCCGAAATCGCCGAGCTGCTGCTGAAAGGGCCTGGTGTGAATGCAAAGGACGTATCAGGTTGGACCGCGCTCATGTACGCTGCATCTGCCGGGAGCGCAGAAACAGTCTGGCTGCTTCTGGAACATGACGCTAATGCGGACGCGAAGGCCAAAGACGGCAAGACCGCGCTCATGAATGCCGCATCGGCTGGAAACCTAATTGCGGTCGGGCTGCTGCTGAAAAAGGGCGCCGATGCGAATGCAAAGGACATCCACGGTACGACCGTGCTCATGTATGCTGCTAAGGATGGGCGCATAGAAATAGCCAGACTGCTCCTTAAATGCGGTGCTGATGCGAATGCAGAGGACTTATTTGGCCACACTGTGAGTGATTACGCCGAAAACCCAAAAATCTACGAGCGCCTGCATGAATAGCGCCGATTCTCGGTGAAAACTGTTTTATTTGGGCGGGCGGCAGCCCGGTTTTTTCTCTTTCCAACACGCCATTTCCGCTGCACGCGTTTTTAACCAAAAAACCTGCGATTCGGGTTTTCGCCATGTGCCAGCAGCCGTTTTATATGATTTAAAACATGTTTTAAGCTGTTTTCCTGTGCAAAGTCATTGTTTCCGGCTTTTAAAAGCGCTCCGGCGTGAAAATGCTGCTTTATATGCTGGTCCGCGCTAAAGGGGGTATGCAGGTCCGATGGTTGCACCGAATCTGGGCATCTCTTTTTTCGCTCGTTTCAGGCTACGATGAATCTTTTTTGAGGCTGAATTGCAGGCCCCATGTCCTTCCGGTGAAGGAAGACGAGTGAAAAACGCTGACTTTTTATTTTAATCCATCATCAGCGGCAGCGTTTGGCGGTCCCAGCGTGTGCCCGTTCTGCCTGAGCCACTTTCTTTTCTCCCTGTAATCCGGCACAATCCGCTCCACAACGCCCCAGAACCTTGGCCCGTGGCCGCGGTATTTGCTGTGCGCCAGCTCGTGGACTATCACGTACTCCAGTATTTCAGGGGGCGCGAACAGAAGCCTGAAATTCAGGTTCACGGTCCCCTTCGGGGAATAGCTGCCCCATCGGGTGCTGTTGTCGCGGAGCGACACGCGCCCTATCCGCGCATAGAAATGCGATTCGTTTATCCTCCTTATCTTCGCCTCCAGGTCAGGCAGCACGCGCCTTGCTATGCCCTTCCGTATTCTCTCAGGCCCGGAATACCGGGTTATCCTGAACCTGCGCCCGAGAATCTCGAATTCCTGGCCTTGTCTGAATTCCAGCCCTTTCATCCTGCGCGCCCCCCACCTTCCTTCGGATATGCTTTTTATGGCGCGCGATTCCAGCCTTTCCGCGATTTCGTCCGCCTCTTTTTTCGGCCACCTGTGCGGAATGCTGATTATTATGCGGTCGTCCCTGAGCCTGGCAATGGCATTCCTGTTGTTGGACGTGATGCGTATGACCGAGTAGGTCTTCCCTGATATGTCAATCAGCCTTTCCATCTGCCATCAGCCCTGCAATCGCCTTCCCAACCTGCCTCAGCGCGTTCCTCTCGTTTCCGGTTCCCGGCACGCCTATTATCGTGACCTTCTTCACAATCCCCATCTTGCCGAGCAATTTCAGGTAAATCGGCAAGTCGAAATCGTGCATGCCCAGGCGCGGGCTTTCGGAAAAGGAGCCGATGCCATGGAAAACCCGCACGCTTTTTATCCCATGCACGGTGTCCAGCAGCGTTATCTCCTTTCCGGCCTTCTCCAGGTCCTCCACAGCATCGAATTCCACGAACTCGATTTCGGGGAATGCTTTTCTTAGCTTCGGGAGCATGCGCAATGGCAAAGAATCCATATCCACGAGCGGATTCCCGAGCACGAGTATTTTTTTCATTGCATAATCGAATGCAGAAACCTATTTTAAATTCATGTTAGATAAGGACGCATGCCAAAGAAGAAGCTCGCCATGGGCTGGTTCACGTTCACCTGTTCCGAGGACAACACCATACTTTTCGTGGAGCTGCTCAACCAGTACTATTTCCAGTGGAAGGAGCTGGTGGAGTTCAGGCACTGCAAGGTGCTGAAAACGGACAACAGGCACGGCAGGTTCGATGTCGCGTTCGTCGAGGGCGCGATATCCACGAAAAAAGAGGAGGACAAGCTGAGGGAGATACGGAAGAAATCGAAAAAGCTCGTTGCCGTGGGGGCGTGCGCATGCACCGGCCTCCCGGCAGGCCAGCGCAATTCCTTCACGCCGGAGATGCTAAGCAGGATAACGCCGTTCCTTGAGGCGTACCAGCTGCGCGACAAGATAGTGCCTCTGGGCGCCATAGTGAAGGTGGACGATTCGCTGCCCGGCTGCCCCATGGTTCCGGGGCAGTTTGTCCAGCTTCTCGAGAAATACCTTGCCGAGTTCGGAGTGAAATGACATGCATGCTGAAGACTTCGATATAAACATAGAGGACATGAGCAAGATAGAGGGCCATGCCTCGCTCGAGCTCAAGGTGAGGAAAGGCGAGGTCCAGGACGTGAAGCTGAAGGTATTCGAGAACAGGCGCTTCTTCGAGTTCGCGGTCCGCGGCAAGAACTACGCCGCAGTGCCGCAGCTGGTGTCGAGGATATGCGGCACCTGCTCGGCCGCGCACCTCATGTGCTCCATAAAATGCATAGAGCACGCGTTCGGCTTCCAGCCCACGGAGCAGACCAAACTATTGCGCGACCTCACATTGTACGGCGTCAACATCCGCGACCATGCCATGCATCTTTTCCTTTTCGTGCTGCCGGACCTGTTCGGAAAGGACTCGGTGCTCCAGTTCGCGGATTCCGGGCTGGAGCACAGGCTGCTTCATCGGGCGCTTGCCATAAAGCAGGCGGGCAACACGCTTTCGGCCGAAGTCGCCGGCAGGACGGTCCATCCCCCGTTCCCGGCAGTGGGCAATTTCCTCCACGTGCCCTCGAAGGAAAAGGCCAAAAGCCTGATTGTAGAGCTCAAAGGCGTGCGGGAGAGCGCCATAGAGTTCGTGCATTTGTTCGCTGAAAAGGATTTCGTCTTCGAGATGCCGGACATAGATTTCGTGGCGAACGTGAACGAGAACTACAGCTACATCGGGGACGGCATATGCACCCATTCCAAGGGCTTCTGCATCCCGGAGCACGGGTTCGAGAGGTTCTTCAAGGAGAGCGTGGTGCCCTATTCCCAGGCATCGGGCTTCAGCTTCCAGGGCACGCCCTACATGGTCGGGGCGCTGGCCAGGATGAACATCAACTGCACCAGCCTTAATCGGCGCACGCGCGAGGACCTGACCGAGGACAACCTATTCCCCTCGTTCAACATTTATCATAATAATCTGGCCCAGGCGATAGAAATCGTGCATTGCATAGACTCGTCCATAGACCTGTTGGAGAACTGCGATTTCAGGCAGGAGCCGATACTGAAAGTCGAGCCCAAGGAATCCGAAGGCGTGGGCGTCATGGAGGCGCCCAGGGGAACCTTGTATTACCATGGGAAGCTGGACGCCAAGGGGAACTTCACTTATGCGAATCTGGTGATTCCCACGGCCCAGAACCAGGTGCTCATGGAGAAGGCGGTCGGCAGGCTGGTCCAGCAGCGCGTTACCGAGGACAAGAAACCGAAGCAGATACAGAAGGAGGTTGAGACCCTCATCCGGGCGTTCGACCCCTGCATGTCCTGCGCCACGCATTTCCTGAAGGTGAAATGGAAATGAAGGCCAGGGCGGAGGAGAGGCTGCATAGCGGAAAGCTCGTGCGCGTGAAGGTGGAGCACCACGACTTCATAGAGAAAATAGAGATAAGCGGCGACTTCTCGCTGCATCCTTCCGAGGCCTTGCGCGAGGTGGAGAAAAACCTCGTGGGCGTGGAGGCGGACAGCGCCGAGCAGGGCATCGCTGACCTGATTCTTGAGACTTTATTGGAGCACCACGCGGTCCTGGAAGGCGCGAGCGCGTCGGACATCGCGCGGGTCGTGAAGAAGGCAGTAACGGACTGATACGGACCGGGCCAGTTAGAATACCTTGAATTACTTCGCGAGCCTAAGAATGGCCTAAGACGAAGCGACCGGAGCGAACGAAGTTCGCGAGGTCCCTTGTTCGCTTCGAACAAGTGGATGATAAGAATACTGGAGAGAAGCGCGGCAATGCAGTAAGATGTTCAACCCGTACTTTGTGCAGAAACAGAAACATTTATATACATGTTCTGCCATATATTAGCATCGGTCTATCCCATGGACCGAAGCGAGAACATGAAACACGAAAAATCATACAAGCGAAGCTCAACGCTTCCCATTCGGACAGACGCCATGAACCCGCCAGTGCCAGGCAGGTCGGCGCCAGTCATGGGCAGGCCGCCGTTCGCAGGCCAGGAACTGCAGCCCAGTCCACCGCAGCAGCTTGAGGGAGATGCCAGGCAGGCAGTGAAAAGCCGGATAATTCATGATTTTGTCGCAGAGGCGGCCGGAGCCAGGACGAACCATCAGAACTACGTCGCTGCGCTTGTCAGGCTGGCAGAGGAACTGGCTGAGAAAAAAAGCAAAATCGAACAACCCGCACCCGAGCAGAAGCCCCGTCCGGTGACCAAGCAGGAGGTCCTGTCCATGGCGTTGTACAACCTGGGCATGGCTGCCGAGATAGGCGAACCCACCTGGATCCAGATTCCGGAAAGGGGAAAGTTATTCATTTTCACGATAAAATTCAGGGGGAACACCATAAAGGTGGCGCTCCCGGAGTCCATACTGGAATCGGACGACCCCGTGTCGCTGGCCGAGGCTGCAATAAAGATGCACGGCAGCAGGATTGTGGAGCCGCCTGAGCTTGACCAACCTGACCCCCATACCGCGCTTGGCATAGGGGAGCCTGACCTGGAAAAAAGGAATCTTTTATATGACGGCGTTGACACGGACGGGTCCAACAGGTTCGTCTACATGACCGAGGGCTGCGAGACGATATTCAGGGTGCCGGCAGGGCTGGCAGGGGACGGCCTGGCGGATTGCCTTGAAGAGAAGGTTCTCGGATGGCACATGACTCAGGCCACGGAAGGCCGGCCTGTGGTGATTCCATTTAAGGTTCTCGAAGCCCATGCCGAGAGGATAGCGCAGCAGGTTTATCCTGAGGGCACTCCGCCCCAGGTTGAGGAGACAGCGACGGTCCTTGATTACCTGATGCGCATTTCGCCCCTTCCTGTGCCGGAACTGGTTCCGGAAGAATGCCGGGCCGCGTTCCTGGAGCTGCAGGGACTGCCCTCATGCTACGTCGTGAAAGTGACCGGGGCGCAGATGCGCGAGTTTGTGGAAGCGCTAGATGAGTTGGACGACCCCATGCTGGTACGTGCAAGAAAGGCCCATGAAATACGTGTCAGGGAAGGCGGCGCGCCTCTTGCGGATGAGACGATAGTGGAGCTTGTACGTGAGCACCTGGAGACGCCTGTTCCGGACATACCCGTATGCGACGGGGCGCTGGATAACCTCAAAAAGGCATACGCCCTGCTGAGTGGCAATCAGTATTACGAGTCCGCGCCAACGAACGTGCTCATAAAGAACCACGCGCTTTTCGTGCTGACCATACGCACGGAAATCCAGAAGATGATTAGCCTCAACTATCTTGTTATCGAGGAATAGGCTTTTGGCCCGGTTCCTGGTTTCAGGCGCGGACCGAAGCAATCCCATTTTCATTTAAATATCCGTTGGGTAATAGCCCTTCGGAGATTAAATGGCTGAAAATCCGATGCTCGTAGTGGGAATCATTGCGCTTGTTCTTCTGACCGCAGGGCTTACGTATTACATGGTGAAAGCCGAGACCCCGGCCGTCATTCCGCCTGTCAATCAAACGAACATCAGCGGGCAGCCGGCGACAATAACAGTCACAGGCGAGGCGTCTAGGACCGTGACTCCTGACACCGTTGCCGTGGGGCTGACAATAAGCAGCATCGGGCCGGATACCGCTGTTTCGCAATCCAGGAACGCGGCAGAGACCGGCGGCGTCAAGGCGGCCTTGCTCGCAGCAGGAGTGAACGAATCCGAAATCCAGACGGTTTCATACTACACCAATCCGGTTTACAACGAATCCTGCTCCAGATGCTATTCGCAGACGTACTATTACCCGCAGGCCGCTCCGGGCGGAGTAACAGCCCCGGCAAACAATCCGGCTTCAGCTCCGGTACCTGACGCGGGCGTTGGCTCGGCTTCCTCCGGAGTTGCCTCTGGCGGAGATGCGTCTTCCGGCGTGGCCGTTTCTCCCGGCTATCCGTCCCCGGTTCCGCCCTATCCCTGCAACTACGCTGACAATTGCACGATTGTCGGCTACACTACCGTCCATTCAATCACGATACAGAGCAATAAAACGGCCGATGGCGGCAAGTATCTTGAAGCCGCGCTCAACGCCTCAAACACGACCTCGGTGGATTACGTGTATTTCTCGGTGAGCAACGCGATGGGCATCAAAGTGGATTCCGAGCTCCAGGCAGAGGCCGCGGCGGCCGCCAAGACAAAGGCCAAGAACATCGCCACTGGCCTGGGCGCGAGCCTGGGAAAAATCGTTTCCGTGAACCCGAACTATTACCCTATTTACCCTGTTTACGCGTACCAGAACGGGGCGGCTGGAACCACCGCGCCCTCGGTTCCGCCTGTCGCCCCTCCAACCGAGATTTTCCCGACCACCACGCAGATGAGCAGTTCCATCACCGTGGTGTATGAGCTCGTGCAATAAGGGAAGCTGAAGAGACGCCCGGCGAGTTCCCCGCAAGGGGAGGCCGGTATTCCTGCTATTTTAAAAATACTACTACACATTTATTTACTATAAAACACTATATTCCATAGGTGCAGCCAGATGGCCATTCTACAAAGACTACCCGCTCCGGATCCTAAGGCCCTGGAAGCGAGAGGACGGGCGATCTCAGACCACTTTGTGACGCGGATGGAGCCGATCATCAACATCCTCGAGGCAAAACAGATTCCAGGCGTTCGGGAGAACACTAATGACAAGACGTGGCTTACTGATAGGAACGCCAAGGCCGAGGACAGCGAGTTCTTATCAGACGCGATGAAGGGCCGCCCGTCCTTCCTCGCACGCATAGACGATGATTTCCGCGCCCTGGGCCGTGTCATCTGGGATGAAAGGGCGGTGAGTGCGGCAGCCGACCTCCTGCTTCCGCTTCTGGACGTATCGGAGAGGACGTGCTTCGGCTATTACGGCCATCAGTACCGCACCATGCAATACGCCGAGATACTGCTGAATAAGCGGTCCATGTCTAATCGGTCCATGACGGATGCGGAACAGGCCGCGCAGCTGCTCGGAGCCCTGATGCACGACATAGGCAAGGCCGCAGTGCCAGGGGAGGTCCTGCGCATAAAGGGGAAACTTAGCGATCCGGAAAAGGAACTCGTCAATCTGCATCCAAGTCATGGCAAGTCCATCCTGCTTGCTGCATTCGCTTCGCTTGCCGAAGCCGGAACCCATATAGCGTATGGGGATGTGATAATCGATATCGCATTCAGCCATCATGAAAGATACGGCGATACCGGGGGATACCCGCTGGGCATCCGTGGAACCGAGATATCGGTCGGCGCCAGGATTACCGGCTTTTGCGATGCGATGGATAGCATGACAACCAATCGGATATACGACCGCCACCCGAAAACCTTCAAGCAGGCCAAGATCGAAGCGGTGAGGAAACTGAACAAGCATTTCAACGGAACAATAGTCGTGGATTTCCTACGTGCTGCGAAAACTAACGAAGTTACGAAAATAATCCTCGATATCATAAAGAGTGCCGGCGCCATGCCGGAACAGGCGCCTCAGCGGGACCTTATCCAGTCAAAATAGAGATTGACTGCAGCACCGTCAGTCGCCCTGTATTTTTCCGCATCGGGACCACCTTTGGCTGCAGCACTTCTCGCCGCCTCCTTGACTTCGTCCAGGTCCTGAATCGCGTCTCCCATGATGGAAACCGTCCATCCCGACGCCTCCAGGGCGGCTCTCACAAGCCCGGCGTCATCCAGATGCGCCATGCTGAACCTCTTGAGCGGCTCACGCCCGATTTCGAGCTTTGGGTTGCGGCAGTGGTCGGAACCGACATTGTCAAGGGCTTCGAGTATGGCGGCCTTCACCGCCCGGTCTCCGAAGCCGGGCTCGCTCTCGCGGGCGAGGGCATCAAGGAGGGGCTTGAAAGTATGGAGATAACGCAGGTCTCCGAGAGTGGTTGCGGCAGCCGTTCGTTTCCCCGCTGATTCGCTTTCCAGTCCATTCACTGCTTCGGTGCATTGGCGCACCGTGCCAGGCTGGCTGCGCCGTACCCCCCGTTCGTGCTCCTGGCGCAAAATCGCCTGTACACGCTCCAAACCTATCGGTGGCGGCGTTCTGGATTCGTGACGTCTGACTGTTGCCGATTTCATTTTGATTCCCGTATTTTATTATGGATTTTGATGTTTAAATACCTTGTGTTAAGGATACAGGCCCGGCTCCGGACCACGAATCCGGCAGGAACACGATTATCTCAAGAGCCTCTGACGGCGTTGAGCCAGAGGCCGCTTGCCGCCAAGTCGGTATCCTTATATCCAGCCTCGGCCGCCGCCTTCATGACATTTTCCATGTCCTCAATCGCTTCGCATCTCAGGCAGGTGTATTCCAGCGCCTTCAGGGCGCTCCTCACCAGCCCGGCGTCATCCAGATGCGCCATGCTGAACTTCTTGAGCGGCTCACGCCCTGCCGCGAGCGCCACCTGGCCGCAGTGGTCGGAACCGATGTTCCTGAGGGCTTTGAGCATGGCTGCCTTCACCGCCCGTCCTTCGTCGCCGGGCTCGCTCTCGCGGGCAAGGGCATGGAGGAGCGGCTCGAAAGAATAAATGGAACGCAGGCGCCCGAGTGTCTTCGCGGCGCTTTTGCGTTCTGCCGCCACCGCGCTTCCGAGCTGGTTCTGTGCCAGCGTGCATTCAAGCTGCGTACTGCCGTGGAGGCGCCGCAGCTCGCGCTTCTGCCGCGCGAGCACTATCGCGTATACATCCTCCAATCCCTTGGGCGCTACGGGCCAGTGGCGCCTGGCGGCTAGTTTGTCATTCCGGCTCATGTATGCCATTATGGCTTTTGATGTTTAAAATGGTTTGTAAGGCGGAGGGGGGAGGCCGGGATAGACGAAATATAGACGAGAGGTTAAGATAAGTCGGCAGGTCATCGCCTCCCGATAGGTCTAAAATCTTTGGGAAAGAAGTAGAATTCATGAAAAGATTTGTGATACTGTTTCTGATTCTAGGGTTGTTTATTGCTGGCTGTACTCAACAAGCCGAAACAAAAAATATAGGTTCAAACAAAACCATCTCGAACGAGACTCAAACCCAGCCGAATCGAACCGTTCCGCCTCAACAAGCACCCATACAAACATACGCCTGCCCGGACGGAACGATTGTCACAAACTTGACAAATTGCCCAGCACAAACAGCTAATAACAGTCAAACAACTTCAGAAAACACCAGCATAACAACATATGTATGCTTCGATAATTCGACAGTGGACGACTCAACAAAGTGTCCTCCGGCTCCGACCATCAATGTTTCTAAAGATTATTGCAGTGATGGAACCAAAAAGCTCGCTTGTTCTATAACAAAGCCCATTTTTTGTGACGTCAGTCTCGAACTCGTAGAGAAAGCCAGCAGATGCGGGTGTCCGGCGAATTCGGATCCTTATCAGGATACATGCTTACCGAGATGTTCCGACGGCACACATTCTGGTTCGTGCAGTTCTACTAAACCCGAAAAATGTTATAACGGAACATTGACAGATGTTCCTGCGAGTTGCGGTTGCCCGGTAGGGTATAAATATGATGGTTCAACTTGTGTTGTTCATGTTATGTCACCCGAGGAACTTTTCGTGAATACCTCGGTCTTACAAAACAGGTATGCTGGATTGACTAACTTCGATGTAACTGTTGTTCGAGCCGGTTATTATGAAGAAACATCATTTTTAACTACGGAGCGATATATTCGACTTGATATAAACATTAAGAATCGTGGAGACAAACCAGAATATCTATTTGCTTCTCATATGTCGCTTGTCGATAGTAATAACCACCAATATTCGGAAACTTATGGCGGCACTTTTGAAGGTGGGGAATTTCAATCGGGAGTAGAAAGTAGTGGGTCGGTTTTATTCGATTTAGGAAGTTCTACGATGCCGGATGAAGTAACCTTGCACATCGATGATGGGTACGATAATAACTTCAAAATAATCGTTAAAACAGTTATAATTACATTAAAGAACTAGTTCGCCTCTCGACATGTCTAAAAATCTTGGGAAAGTAACAAATACATGGAAAAAGTCGTGATGCTGATTCTGATTTTTGGTTTACTCTTTTATGGTTGCACAAATCAAATCACCGGAAATGTTTTGAATCAACATGCTGCAGTTGGTTGTTGGGTTTCAAACAGTTTGGCTATTGCAAAGATTGAGATAAACTCTGACGATACATTCGCAGCGTATACGCAAAATCCTCAGACTGGAGCATATTCAGTGGCATATAAGGGCAAATGGGTTGCAGAAAACGAAACGACGATTATAATGTCATATCAACTAAATAACGATATTGTGAATCAAACAGCGACATATGTAGAAAGTACCGATTCCGTAGTAACATCAATATTAATCCCAATGGTTGGTCAGTTCCCAGAAACATTGTATAGATGTTGAACATGTATGAAAGTTATACCCAGAGCGCGCTCTGGCTCCGTTTTGGAGGGGAACGAGACGCCCTTACATTTAAATCGCTTGACGTTGTAGTGAAATTATGAAATTTGGATTCGTTGTATTACTTATTTTCGGACTTTTTATTGCTGGTTGCACCCAACCGACTACTCCACAACCAAAACAGACATATTTATGCCCTGATGGAAGCATTGTAACCCAGATTTCAGATTGCCCCAAAGCAATACAAACATATTCCTGTCCAGATGGTTCAGTAGTCACAGACATGTCTTCTTGCCCGAAGCAGACCTGTCCAGATGGAACCGATTACGGTTCTTGTTCTAATCTAAAGCCAATGTTCTGTCAAAATGGTCAGTGGATACCTAATGCCTCCGCGTGTGGTTGTTCCAGCGGATACGATATATCCGGGGACAATTGCGTTCCGCATGTAAATACCTGTAGTGATGGTACGATGTACGATGCCTGCTCTTTAACGAAACCCAAATATTGCTCTAATCTAGGACTTCTAATTGATGATGCCTCCACATGCGGTTGCCCTAGTGATTACGATACCTCTGGCAATGGCTGTACTCTCCACATAAGTTCCAACACGAATAGTTATAGTTTTACATCATATGAAAACACAGAGCCGTATTATAGCGCGTTTTGTGATAAAATTGACCCATATGATTTGAGTGTTCGTAAAGCTGCTGCAGATGCTATTAGAACCGATCCAGGGTCTTATAGCGTCAGTCAGCTTTTTGATATTTATGATTGGGTAATACAAAAGATATTTTATCAAAATTCTCCTTTAGCGGGTACTCCTTTCCCCCCATCAGAAACTTTAACGACTGCCTCCGGGGATTGCAAAAATCAGGCAGTTCTGATAGCATCCATGGTTCAAGCAATAGGTGGAACAGCCGAAGTTGTTGCAGATCCGACTTGCTCTCATGCGTATGCTGTAGTGTATTATGGTCCGTCTGGAAGCGATATGAGCTCCTTTACGCAAGCAGTTGCTAATCATTACGGTTCAAGTGTTAACGTACACTACTTTACCCATAACAATGGCTTCTGGATCATCTTTGATCCGGTTGGTGGAGCATATCCTGGAGATACAATGCCCGAATGCAGCGGAAGCGAAGATCGTTATTTTATCAAAAGTTGCTTGGAATGTGTCCACCAATTTTCCAATGAGCCATACACGTATGGTGATAGATGCTACTCTCAATGTCCATCTGGAACAATTACAGCGAACAAATATGCCTGCCAGCCTTGTTCAAAAGGCTCTTATAGCTGTAATGATCAGTGTCTAACCTGTCCTTCCGGGTATTATATGGCCACCAATTGCAGGTGCTACAAATCTTAATTATTAAAAATTTTCAATATAAAGCTTCTAATGGCGCTAAAATACCTAAAGTTTAACTTAGAAAATATAAAGGCCACGCCCAGATTGAACTCGTGACCTCGTCCTCTTCGGAGACAAAAAGCCTTACCTTCCTTCCCTGAACCTTCTCCTGTCCTTTTTTATCTGGGATTTCAGGGCGAATCTTCCATACGGGGTTTCCTTGAACTTCGCGCCTTCTATGCTTTTTACCTTGTGGAAGACGATTTTATTGCCGTAATACGACAGTATGGCGGCTATCTTCTTCGCCCTGAACGATTTTTTCCTTTCGTTCCTACGGATTCTCTCGGCAAGGTCGATTCTGCCGCTGCGTTTTGTATTTACAACGTGAATTTCACCCGAAGGAGTCCATTTCAGGCCAAAAAATTCTTCGGCGGTAGTGCAACTAAAGTAAAAGTCTCCTGTGGCGAGGTAAAGCTGTAATGCTTTTTTGAGGGCCAGGCTAGGCCTATCGATGAACCATGCTTTTTTTTCTTCCGGTGATGGCACGTAATAAATCCCTTTAAACGGGGTGGGGAAGAGGTTCAGCGACGCGCTTAAGTTTTTTATCTGGGGTCCGCTCAAACCGTCTTTGATCAACTGACCGAACTGTATGGCCTGCTTAGGAAGCATTTTCAACGACCTCGTTAAAGAATTTGTAATCATCTTCGCTTGTAATATACTCCTTTATCCCCTCTAGGTTATCCGGCCGGCCATATTTGGCAAGTAATTCTTTTACCAGGTCGAATCCCCTGTCCATCTTTTTTAAGATGAAAACGATGTCAAACAGGTCGCGGGCGGCTTTCCTGTTTGCGTATGCTTCCAGTTTCATCACAAGAAGATCATCCAATGACGCAACGGATAAAGGCACGCCTGAAACTTCGAAAGTCTCTATCTTTTTTATTTTTGCGGTCGGATAAAAAATCTCTATTTTTATGCTTGTATCCTCAAACTGGACCACAAACTGATTCGTATGGCTGGCAACAGATGTTCTATACCCCTTTTTGGTAAGACAACCCTTCATCATCTCCTTTAATTTGACTTCATCTCCTTCCAAAGGAACAAAGTCCAAATCAACGCTTACTCTGTGGTTAAGATAGAAAATGGCGAGCGCAGTCCCTCCAACCAGGATGAGCCGGTTTTGTGCGCATGCGGCAGTGTCGCTGAGGATTTCGAAAACCCGTTTGTATTTGAGGGCGAACTTCTGATTCATGAAACCATATCGAAAAGCAGGTTTATATGTGTTTCTGCTAGGTTAGATAAAGTTTAACCTAGATAAAACAGCTACGAGAGCCTATTTTTAATGGAAAATTAAGCCCTCGACGAGATTTGAACTCGTGACCTCGTCCTTTTTGCGGCGTTTGACTTGCTTACCTCAGGGCTTTTTCCAGGGTTTTTGCCCGTATAAGGGCGTAAGTCAAAAAGCCTTACCAAGGACGCGCGCTACCACTGCGCTACGAGGGCGAACTGCATATTCTTACTGTTCTCTCATTCTTTCTGTTTTCGTCGTTTTCCTACTTTTTTCCTAGAGGACGTCGTCCCCAATTTCTCTAATGCTCCGTCAGTCGCTGGACGGAATTCTCCTGCAACTGTGACAGGCAATTTTAGCATTTGCCGATATAACATTTAAAACCTACGCCCGACATCCATAATCCGGTGAATTCGTGGAAGGAGAAGACGAAATAATCATATCCGGAGCGTACAAGGATTTCAAAAAGGAGCTGCGCTACGGCCTGGCATCAGCCGACGACGCGGAAGTGGCGAAAGTCCTGGGCGCGGTGTGCGACGCGATAGAACCGTATGCGTTCGCGTTCTCAGGCATAAACGTCCCTGGAATAAAGGCATACGCCAAGCCCTCCGGCACCGGGCTGAAGGCAGTGGCGGATTTCCTGAAGAACAACCCCCAGGCCGGGATAAAGGAAAAATTGAAATCGTTCTGCCCCGTGCCCGAACTCATGCCGGCAGCAGAAAGCTGCTTCTTCAATCTCCTCATGTCAGAAGCCAAAGTGAGCTTCCGCATGGGCGATTCCATAGCAAAGCCGTCAATCGCCCCAAGCAAGGAAGAAGCAGGCGACGTTATCTTTTTCGTGGGCAAGTACAAGAGCTGGATAAGCATCAAGAAGCTCGGCCTGGAAGGCGCAAAGGAATACGAGGTCTCCGCAGTGCTCGCAGGCATCACGCACACAGCCACGAACAAGGCTTTTGACCTGAGCGGAGTGCAAAAGGACGACGCCCTGGTCTCAAAGGCGACGTCAGGCAAAAGGCGCGCCTACGGCAATCTTTCCGACGCCTTGAACATAATATTACCCGAACTTAAGAACGACCGGCTGGCTGACGCCTACGTCATCTGCAAGACGTTCGAGGCCATAGGGTTCAAGCCCTACGCGAGCCCCGAGATGCTCTCAAGCGCCCATCCGGACATCAAGCCCCCGAAAGTCAGGGGAAGAAAACCAAAGGCATAGGAGTTGATTCAATGGTGAAAGGCATAGGCTTTGGAAAGGTCATACTTTGCGGAGAGCATTTCGTGGTACACGGCAGCCCTGCAATTGCCGCGGGAATATCCAACAGCGCCGTGGTCTGGGCAGAAGAGGCGCAGGCCAACGAAATATCCACAGACGTTCGCGTGGTCCCCGAAATGAGCATCCGCGCCATAACCGCGATTCTGGACGCCATGGGCATAAAACAGAAATACAAGGTGTTCATGGAGAGCGATTTGCCGACCTTCGGCGGATTGGGCTCTTCCGCCGCGTTCTCCGTGGCCCTGGTGCGCTACATGTCCTATGTCCACAGGCTGAGCCTGAACGACGCACAGGTCAACCGCTTCGCATACGAGGGCGAAAAGGTGTTCCACGGCAATCCCAGCGGCATAGACAACGCCATGGCGACCTACGGCGGAGTGCTGATGTTCACCAAGGGAAAGTCCTATTCCGACAACGTCATAGACCGGTTCCAGCTCGGTTTGCCGCTGCATTTGGCCGTGGGCATGACCGGCAAGTTCGGCGCAACTGCGAAAATGGTCGCAGCGGTCAAGGAGTTCAAGGAAAAGGACGAGGAGAACTTCGGCCAGCTGCTGGACGAGGCGCGGGAGCTCTGCCACAACGCAAAGGCGGCTTTGGAAAGGGGGAAGCTGGACGTGTTCGGCCAGATAATGAACCAGAACCAGTCCCTGCTCTCGGAGATGGGCGTTTCCATAGAGGAGAACGATAAAATAAACAAGGTCGCGCTGGATGCCGGGGCCATGGGCGCAAAGCTCACGGGCGGCGGAGGCGGCGGGTGCTGCATCGCGCTGGCAAAGGACCAGGAACACGCGGAGCAGATAATCAGGGCGATAAAGAAGGCCGGCTACGACGCGTTCTATACCACGGTGCGCTGAAAACCGGCCGCATCCGTTTTTCTATGGCTCAGGGCTTTCGTTTCCTGTTGCCGTGCTTGTTCACTTCCCTTTTAGTTTCAAGATAC
Source organism: uncultured Microcaldota archaeon (assembly GCA_903835385.1). Classification (GTDB taxonomy): domain Archaea; phylum Micrarchaeota; class Micrarchaeia; order Anstonellales; family Bilamarchaeaceae; genus CAILMQ01. The sequence continues at coordinate 59,325 of CAILMQ010000013.1, forward strand.
GCCTTGCTTTCATTGAACATTTTTTTGTTTTTGAGATGCCTTATGTGGCTCGCAGGTACCTTCATCTTGTCCACCCGTTGACATGGTCAATATCGGCATAGGCGATTATATACCGGAGCGTTTTACTCCGATCCTCCAGCATATCCTGTTCAGTCTGCACTCCCTGCATTTGGGGCCCCTGGGCAGGCATACGGTCTGGCCATAGGACACGAAGGCGTGGTTAAGCGGCTTCCAGAACCTGCGCGGAACGATTGCCATGAGCGCCTTCTCGGTCTTTTCCGGAGTCTTTGTTTTCACGATTCCGAGCCTGTTGCTTATGCGATGGACGTGGGTGTCCACAGGAATCGCGTCCTTTCCAAAGGAGTATGCGAGCAGGATGTTCGCGGTCTTCCTCCCCACGCCGGGCAAAAGAAGCAGCTTTTCCATTGATGCGGGGACGTTTCCGTCAAAATCGCCAAGAAGCATCTGCGCCATGGCTTTGAGGTTCTTCGCCTTCATCCTGTAGAATCCCGACGAGCGGACGAGTTTTTCAATTTTTTTTATACGCATTCGCGCGAGCGCTCGCGGATCCGGGGCCTCGGCAAGCAGCTTTCCTGCAGCGAGCATCGTGTTCGCATCCTTTGTTCTTGCCGAAAGAATGGTGAAAACGAGCGAGCGGAACGGGTCGCTTTTCGTTATTTTTTCTATTTTGTTCACTGGAGGATTCCTTTTTCCGGCTTCAATCCGCATGGTGCGGATTATCCGGCCCATGGAGGAGAGCGCCTTGAGGTTCATGACGCTTTATCGGACCGGTGCTATTTATGGTTTTGGTTCAGGCTGCTTCGAGCGCTTCCTCGATAAGCCCGGAGAACTTATGTTCACGGTACATCCCATCCAGGCCATTGCTTCTGACATCCCTGGAAGTCAGGTTTTCAACCGGCTTATGGAGCTTCCATGCAACCCATCTCACTGCCGCTATCCTGTGCCTTTCATCCTGGAAAAACAAATTCGGGGTCTGCCTTAATTCCCACGGGTAAATCTTCTTGTCCTCAAAGCTGCGCGAATGGCTTTGCGCTATCATCTCCTGCGAGCTGTAAGCCAATCCCGCCTCTGCCAGGGCGACATATATGGAATGGTGATATTTGGCCTCGATGAGCACTGCCAGGCCATTTTTCATGAAATCGTCTATGCCAATCTCAAGGGGCCCCTTGGACGTTTTCCAAAGCAGCCATTTCACGGCAGCAGCCCTGTGTTCGGCCTTGTCAAACAGGTTCGCCGGAGTCGTTTTCATTTCCCACGGGTAGATTTTCCCTGTTTCGAATCCGGTTTCCGCATGCTTCAAAAATTCAGTTTCCGGATAAGCGATGCACATGTCCACAAAAGCCCGATAAGGGGTGTTTTCGTAATACCTGCCTAAAATGCCGCTCAATCCGGCAACGCAAAATTCCGCCCATTCCATCTTTTTCGGGTCCTCGAAACCTTCAACGAATTTTTTCAGGACCGCCACTCTCGCCGGATGGTCGCTCCAGTCCGCATGCCACCTGCGGGTCGCATGCCCCTTGTCAAAAAGTTCTGAAGCCTTTCCTTCCCGAATCAGCGCGTTCACTTTTTCAACAACCACCGCCCTTGCGCTTTTTTTGCTCATGCCGCGTTCCGGAGCCAGTTCATCATATCCACTCTTGGTGATTTTGTACTGCCCATGCTCCATGAGGAAAATGCTGAGCCATCTCCTGAATTCCGCTGTCTTGTCGAGCTTGCCCGGGTCGCTTAGGTATTTTTGAAGCCTGGGCGAACTGGTGAAATCCGCCGCAGTGTGCTTTCTTGCCCCTAATTGCCATGATTGCATGGTTATACTGTGTCAAATAGGGTATAAAAAGGTTAGCGGGCAGCTATGAACGGCTATTTTTCTCCGGATGCCTGCTTTCAGGTTGCCGGCCCTTCCTCGCGCGGCGCCTCATATCCCCATTCGGCCCGATGCCTCAGGAGCGTCTCGCGCATTTTCTTCTTGCCTTCGCTTATTATCTGCATCACCCGTTGCCTTGAGACGTGGTTATCCATCCCGATCTCAAGTGGCGTGCGCGGCTGGCAGCCGCCCACTCCGAACTGGCTCCGTATCATGCCCGCTTCCCTTGGTTTCAGCGTGGCAAGCAGCCTTTCCGCAATCTCCCTTTGCGAAAGCATCTCCTCAGGCGTCCCGGCGCGCCTGTCCGGAATCATTTCTATGCGCCTCGGCCCGTCCCTCGGGAGCTTTTGGTGCATGCTGATTATCCTGGGCACCGAGGAGGAATTGATTATGGCGCTCCTTCTGAGCCCGGTCCCATCCGCTATCTCGTCAATGTCCGGGTACCTGCCGGTGAGGCAGAAGCGGGCATTTGAGAATTTTTCCACCCTGTTGGTCACAAGATGCAGATAGGGCGGCTTCCTGATTTCATTTCCTTCCTCATATACCAGGAGCCACATGGCCCGCTTTGCCCAGTCCATCGCATAGCTGTAGAACCTGGTGCCCCTTTCCAGGTCGAATTTGGGCATCGCGTATTTCACGATGGCCGCCTCGCCGACCTGGACAAGGTCCTCGACCTTGACGCCTGCGGGGCGCCTTATTCCCCTGGCTTTTTTCCAAACCAGCCTGCCAAGCCCCCGCGTGACTATGGTTTCAGCAAGCCCTTTCGCCTCCTCAAGCCGCTTAAGCTCCTGGCTTATGGCCGCAGAATCCTCGTTTGCCTTGCTGCCCAGCGTTTTCGCCAGTTCTTCCATGCGCGCAAGCGCCTGCCCGTAAATCGCAAATAACCTGCGCTCATCCGGTTTGGATATGCGCTCCTTCTTCTCCGCTGCGAGTTGCTGCAGGAACTGCATATCCGGAGTTTTCACAACCGGCCTGTGGGCATCGGTCCTGCATTGGACCAGCCGCAGGGCCGGGCGGTTGCATTCAAAAGCAGTGCGAACGATCATTCTTGCTGTGCGCATGGGAAAATAATTTGATAAGATTCGCGTATAAACCATCGCATTTTGTGACTGCCACAACTCTTCCTGCTATGCAGCTTCCTCAGCGCCGATCAGTCGGAGCAGTTTTTCCAGGCTAATCCGGGAATGTTCCTGATAACAGGGCGGCTCGCCTCCGTAATACTCGCACAAACGTTTCCGGCACCACCTGCGCAGGTTTGATATGGCCTTTGTTTGTATCTGCCTTGCCCTTTCCCTTGTGAAATCCATCAAATCCCCTACTTCTTCGAGCGTATGCTCTTTACAGCCCACGCCGAATCTCATGCGCAGCACATTCGCATGCCGCGGGTCCAATCCCGAAAGCAGCTCGTTTACCAATCGTCCCGCTTCTTTGCCGAGAACAGCGTCAAAGGGGCTCGTACTCCTGGTATCCGGAATCAGGTTTACTCTCTCCGACCCATCCCCATGATTCAGTTTCATGTTCATGCTGACTGTCTGGGGCAATGACAGGCATCTTTCAACCGCGTGCCTGGTGAGCCCGGTAGAATCCACTAGCTCGTCAATGGTCGGTTCCCTGTTAAACTCAATACGGTATGACCTTGAAACGTTCTCTACCCGGGCAGCCGCCTCATGTATATGGACCGGCCGCCTGATGTCCCTTCCCTGATCCACTATGTAGCGGCCCATTGCCTGGCGTACCCACCACATGCCGTATGTGGAGAGCCTGTAGCCCATGGCAGGATTGAATTTGGGCATCGCTCCCTCAATAAGGGCCATCTCGCCTTCCTGGACCAGGTCTGATTTTGATATGGACGGGGGGTGCCTCATTTTCCTGGCATACTTCCAGACCATCTCATGCAGTCCCTGGACTACTATGCATTCAGCAAACTTTTTAGGCACTGAAAGCCGCCTGATTTCCAGTTCTAGCAGCCCCGGATTCCGGTTTGCCGCGCCATCCGCCTCTGCGGGCCCGGATTTCTCTTTTTCCGCATCCCTGATTTCCATAAGATTCATGATACGGGGATGCAGGCGCCGGTAAATGGTGCAGACAGCGCATTCCAGTTCCCGGGTAAGCACATTCCCCCTCTCGGCAGCGCATTCCCGGAGGTACTTCGCCTCCCAGGCGTTCACAACCATGCCTTCAATAAGCCCCTTGGCTTTGGAAAGCCGTGCGAGCTCGCTTTTTATGGCTTTGCTCTCTCCGTTTGCCCGGGCTTTCAGCTTCGCATCAAGCTCCTCCATGCTCCGGATAACCCGAATATATATCGCAAATGTCTCGGCCTCATCTTTTTCTGAAAGTATTCCCCTTCCCTTGCTCGCGAGTCCTTCTAGGTACTCCGTTTCCTTGGCGCCCAAGGCATGCCTCGGGGTTCCGGTCATATTGCCGTTCGCAGGCTGCCCCATGATGGTCTCAATCTCGCATTTGAATAGCCGGAGCAGTTTTTCGCGTTCAGAACTAAGTTCAGCGCTGGGCTTTGGGGTATGGATCCGCTTGTCCCCGTGGGCATGAGTATGGCTGGCCCTGGGAGCATAGGTGTGGCTGGCTTTAGGAGCAATAGTGTGCATGAGTCTTCTTGCTGCAAGCATGAATAATAATCTGTTAAGATTCGCTTATAAACAATCGCACTTTGTGTTTATTATTTCCTTATTTCAGTGCAAACCGCCTTTCCGCCGAGCATGAGCGCTTCCACTCTTTCGGGCTTAAGCCCGTTCACGACATAGGACGGCGTGTCCAGCTCCAGCAGTTCCTTTATCTTGCCTGCCATCGCCCCTGTCACGTCCTTGCCTTCAGCAGCCCTGAAATGCCGCGATATGTCAACAAAGTTCCTGCTCGTTATGCTCTCTATCACTTTACCCTTGTCGTCAAGCACTCCGTCCACGTTTGTAGCGAGGAGTATGCGCTCCGCCCCCTTGCCGAGATAGGATATTATCTGGTCTCCGGAGCACACCGAACCGCCCAGCTCCACGTCCGGGACCATGTCCCCGAAAAGCACCGGGATATAGCCGGATTTCAGGTAATCGTCCACTACTTTGGTGTCAAAGGAGTATATGCGCCTGTTTTTGGATACGATGGCCATGGCAGGCGGAATTGACACCGCAGGCGCGCCCGCACTATTAAGCGCGCTTGTGACCAGAACCGACAGCTCGGAACACGCCTCGTGTGTAATAGCAAACCCCAGCTTCTGCGCAGTGTTCTTCACGCCGTCGTTGATGCCGTATTTCACGACCAGCGGGTGGCCGAAGGAGCCTGCGCCGTGCACAATCACCCAGTCGCGCTCGGACTTTTTCCAGGCAGAGGCAACGACTTTTGCCAGCGCCTCTATTGCCTTGAGGTCCGCCTCGCGCCAGCCCGCCTTCCGGGTTATCACCGAGCCTCCCAGCTTGAGCAGTTTCATGGAATAGACATGCGGTAGGGGTTTTTTTAAGCCTTCCGAGGCAAAAAACACTTCATGAAGGTTCTTCTTGCCATCACGGGAGCGTCAGGCCTAGCCTATGGCACGATGCTTCTCGAATCGCTCAGGGCGCTGAAACAGGATGTTTCGGTCGTGATAAGCTCAGGGGCGAAGGAGGTGGCAAAAGCAGAAGGCACGAAGCTGCCGAAAGCCGATTATGGCGAGTACGATTTCAATTGTCCCTATGCCTCAGGCTCCAACCCGCCCGATGCCGTAGTGGTGTGCCCGTGCTCGCTCAAGACGCTCGGCGAAATCGCGAACGGGGTCGGAAACTCGCTCATAACGCGCGCGGCTGAAGTCGCGCTCAAGGAGCGGAAAAAGCTCATACTCGTGGTCAGGGACACCCCCTACTCGCTCATAACCATAAGGAACATGGAAACCGTGACGCTCGCCGGTGGTGTCATAATGCCGGCATCCCCGGGCTTCTATGGAAAGCCGAAAAAAATTGACGACCTTCTGGAATTCATGGTGGCGCGCGTGCTGGACCAGCTCGGAATAAAACACAGCCTAAGCAAGAGGTGGAAAGCATGAAACCGATGTCATTCCGTGATTTTATCGAATTGCTCAGGAAAGAAAAAACCCTTGTCGAGCTCAAAAAGCCGGTTTCAAAGAATCTCGAGCTCGCAGGCGTGCTGAAGGCGCTTGACGGCAAGCCAGTTTACACCGACAAGATAGCCGAGAACCCGGGCGCGAGGGTCGCTGGAAACGTCTTCTCAACACGCGAACTGGTGTGCAGGTATCTGGGCATAAAGAACGGGGAGCTGATGCCGAAGCTCGCGCAGGCGATAAACAATCCCACGAAACCAAAATCTGTTTCCACGGGCCCGGTGCTCGAGGTTACGGAGAAAGATGTCGACCTCAACGGGCTTCCAATCCCGTTCCACGCTGAAAAGGACGGCGGCCCGTATTTCGCCTCCGCGGTGGTGATTGCCAATGACAAGGAGCTGGGAAGGAACTGCTCATTCCACAGGATGATGGTGATAGGGAAGGACAGGGTCGTTATGAGAATCCTGCCCAGGCATCTTGCCGAATTCATAAAACGCGCGGGCGGGGAGCTGGACGTGGCGTTCGTGGTCGGAGCGCCCATAAACGTGCTTCTCGCAGGAGCCACTTCGGTACAGCTCGGGACAGACGAACTTCAGATAGCGAACTCGCTCGCACCTGTGGAGACCGTGCGCCTGGGCAATGGCATTGAAGTGCCTGCGGATGCCGAATTCGCGTTTGAAGGAAGAATCACTGCCGAGTTGGCCGACGAGGGGCCGTTCATAGACCTCACTGAGACCTACGACATAGTGCGCAAGCAGCAGGTCATGAAGATAACGAAAATCCACCATAGGAAGGACCCCATATTCCATGCGCTCCTGCCCGGTGCGCTGGAGCACAAGCTCCTCATGGGCATGCCAAGGGAGCCGACAATATTCAACGAGGTAAGCAAGGTCTGCGGCTGTGTTGGCGTGAACATCACTCCGGGCGGATGTTCCTGGCTGCACGCGGTGGTGGCGATAAAGAAGAAGGGCGAGGACGACGGGAAGAAGGCCATTGACGCGGCGTTCCGCGGCCACAAGTCCCTAAAGCACGTTGTAATCGTTGACCATGACATAGACATCTACGACCCAGCGTCCGTGGAATGGGCGATTGCGACAAGGGTGCAGGCTGACAAGAGCATGGTTGTGAAGACCAAACAGGCCGGTTCTTCCCTTGACCCGAGCGCTGACCCGCACACCTATGCCACTGCGAAACTGGGAGTGGACGCCACGAAGCCGCTGGCCGCCCACGGCAAGAATTTCGAGAAGGCAAAGTGGATGGCCGTTGATGCCAGCAGGTATGTCTGATATTTGGTAGATTGGATGTTCCTCACAAAACAAGAGCAGAAAATGTATGACGGCGAACTAGGCGAGGCTGCACGCCAGTCCATGGAAATCCTCGTCGCCCTGGGCAGGATTTACAACGCGGAAAAAATGATTCCCATAACCAGCGCCCAGGTCGCCGGAGTGTCCTACAAGACCATCGGCGATGCGGGGTTGGAATACCTCCAGGACCTCTCTGCCAAAGGGGCTAAGACGCGCGTGCCCGCGTTCCTCAATCCCGCGGGAATGGACCGCGAGCAATGGAGGGAAATGAAAATCCCCGAGGATTTCGCAAAAAAACAGATTGCCATACTAGACGCATATTCAAAAATGGGCATAATGAAGACCTGCACATGCGCCCCTTATTTCATCGGCATAAGGCCGAAAAAAGGCGAGCACGTGGCATGGGCCGAATCCAGCGCAATCGCATTCGCGAACTCGGTGCTTGGCGCAAGGACAAACCGCGAAGGCGGGCCATCCGCACTCGCGGCCGCCATATGCGGCGTGACGCCGTATTACGGGCTTCACATGAAAGAGAACCGCGTGGCGAACATACTGATTGACGTGCATTGCGGGCTCAGGACCATTGCGGATTTCGGCGCATTGGGCTCTGCGGTTGGCAAGCTGGCAAAGGACAAATATCCCGCGTTCCGCGTAATAAAAAAGGCGGACGAGTCCAGGCTCAAGGTGCTCGGAGCCTCCATGGCAGCCACGGGCTCCGTGCCGCTGTTCTTCATAGAGGGCATAACGCCGGAGTGGTCCGTTGCCGAGGACGCGCAACATATCGAATTCACCGAAGCGGACCTTCGTGCCGCAAGAAAGGAACTTGACACCGGCCTCAAGCCGGACCTGGTGACAATAGGATGCCCGCACGCCTCGCTGGAAGAAATCAGGGAGGTCGCAGTGCTGGTGGCCAAAAAAAAGCCCACATGCGAATTCTGGGTCTGCACGTCCGGGAAACTCAAAGCGGACGCCGACAGGCTCGGCTACAGAAAGGCAATTGAGGAAGCCGGAGGCCTCATAGTGGCTGACACCTGCATGGTGGTCTGCCCGCTGGAGGAGATGGGCCACGTTGTCACGGGCACGAACTCGGGAAAGGCCGCCGCCTATTTGCCGAACCTTTGCAAGCAGAAGGTCGCGTTCGGGGACCTGGAAGACATACTGTTCAGATGAGCCGGATGAAAATGACGAAAACACCAGCAAATAAAGAGGACCCGCGGATCCTTTATGTCGGGATAACCGCGATGGCATTGCTCCTTGTCGGAGTGTTTTCCGAACCCGCCTCATTGCTGCAGCGGCTCCTGTTTCTCATCGGAGCCCTCATGCTGACAATGACCGCTTACATGAACCGGCAATGGACGCTGTTCGTTTTGCAGATTGTCATCAGCATGGGCTCGCTATTCGCCTTCACAGGGTTCGAAGACATGGTCAGGTACGCCGTTCTTCTTGGAGCGTCCCTTGCGGGCATAATCTATCTCAGATTGGCCAAAAGATACGATGCGGGCCTGTGGGGCATGGTTTCCAGCGCCGGGCTGTTCCTGGTCGCAGCGGGTTTCGCGACAGACGCGAACTCGCATCCGTTGTTCTTCGGATTGTTCCTGGGGCTGGGCAGCCTGCTCGTCGCCCTGTATTCGTTTGTTGATTATTTCTGCAATAAGGACAGCGCGGCGGCGATATGGCTGGTGCTTAATATCGTTTTCGCCATCAATCCCATCCTGATGGTTGTTTCGGCGTTAAAGGGGCATTGAGGGATTCATATGGACATAAGGGCACGGCAGATATCGCGCGGCAAGGCATCCGGCGAGGCGCTAATCAGCCAGGTTCCAATCGGTTTTCTCGGAGGCGTGGACCCAAAGACCGGCATTGTGATTGAGAAAGGCCATCCTCTGGAAGGCAGGAACGTGGCAGGCAAGGTGCTCGTTTTCCCGAACGGAAAGGGCTCCACGGTCGGCTCCTACGTGATGCTCCAGCTGGCGAAGAACGGAAAGGCGCCCGCAGCCATAATCAACGTGGCTGCGGAGCCCATAATCGCGGTGGGAGCCATAATATCCAAAATCCCGATGGTGGACATGCCGGAAAAGGACGTCTTCAAGTTGCTAAAAGACGGGATGAAAGTGGAAGTGGACGCTGACAATGGAAAAATAAAAATGTAGCAATCTCCTGTTGAAAAAACCTGTTGAAAAAACCTATTTATAGCCACAAGGTTACATTTTTAAATACTATTATTATAATTATTGTCATATTAATGAATGCAATGAGGCCGGACCATGCAATACCTGGTTAATCTTGACAAACAGCCTTGGGAAGTGGCCATACCCTATTTCGAAAGCAGATTCGAAATGTCGGTTCGCAGCGCTTCTGCCGGGCAGCTCATCATGGCGTTATCAGAACTGGGCCTGGACGCTTCGGCGAAGACCCTGATTGTCAGGGAGATGGACACCCGGATTCGCGAGATGGATTATGTTCATTTTGCCCGGGGGTTCCTGCCGAAGATGACCCTTCCTGAATTCGTCGCAGTCAGGCGGGTGGTTCTGCGCTACGCGATGGAAATGGCGTCTCCGGATGACGCGGTATTGAGGCTCGCGGCGCTGGATGCATTGAAAACCGCATTGCAAAGGGGAGCGCACAGGGGCGATGGCGAGATAAGCGTAATCATCAGTGGTTTTTCCGAAGAAGGGGCGGTTGCGCAAAAATGCGCCGAGATGGTGGAGGCCGTGCGTGTAAACTGGCCTTTGTCGGAAATCGGTTCCCGCAAGGCAAGGTTCGATGACAAGGCGCTTCCGGCCCTGGAGAGTAACGCAAAAAGGCTGAAGCCGGACAAATGCGCGGAAGGCAGCCTACTCGATGCGTTGGACCATATAAGATACGGCATCAGCCCGGATACGGACACCAGCTATCGTAGCCACCTCGGGGACAGGAAGGCGCTCCGCGTTCCGCTGCCGGCGGAAAAACTAGAGAGAGCCGCGGGTTTCGGAGGCTCCAGGGCCTCAGCCCGGGTTTGACTGGCAAAAAAGTCTGAAAGAATCCAAAAAAGAATAAAAATATAAAAATAGGCAGCCTTTTTCACGTGCTTGCGTGCCTGTGCTGCCTGTAGTACTCCATTATCCTTCCTATGTCCCAATTCGTCTTCAATATCCAACCAAACATACCGGTCACCTGCGCATTTTTCCGAAAAAAAAAATTGTGCGGCACGCAGTAAAAACCGAATTTACCGCGCAAACACAACTTTTTACATGGGGATGGTTGGTAACGAACGTGAACTTTATAAATATTTGTATCAGTGATCCAGCCTTGCCAGCGCCACCTTGCGCGCGTTCAAAACCGAATTGATGGACGGATCCAGCCTGCTCAGGGCCCTTTTGTCCCTCATGCGCCTCACAGCGACCAGATGCTCATTGAAAACCGTTTCATATTCCTCCATGGTTTTCGTATCCGCGTATCTTTTTTCCAGCTGCCGCAGGATTTTCATGTATTTTTCCCTGCCCCTTATGGTGCGCGCGCCAGCGTGCGAATTTCCAATCGTCATCCGAATCACTCCATCAGCTTGCCGCTTACGAACTTGTTCGTCTTCACCTCGAACTTAGTACTGCCCGCGCCTCCGGCCTCTGTCCGGTAGTCCTCGAACTCCGCCCCAATCAGTTCCCCGGTATCGCCGTTTACCAGGTAGCCTTTGAGAGCCGCGGGCGCGGCCGGTGCCAACACCGTCGCATCGAGCGCACGGGATATCGTGGCGGCAACCGACCCGCCATCCTCTCCGCTCGAGCATGAATCAAGGAGTATGGTCGGCTTGTCCGCAAGATGCGGCTTGAGCTGTGCGATCGCCTTTTCATCGCTCTGCGTCAGGAATCTCTTTTCGCCTTCATACCCCAAGAGTATCCTTTCCTTCTCGCCATGGCCTTCGATTATCATGGCCGCTATCTTGCCATATGTCCTTGCGATATATTCCGTTCTGGCACGAACCTCTTCCGCGTTTTCAGCCTCCACTATGAACACCTTGTAATGATCAAGAAAGAACGGCCAGCCGGATATCCGGTAGAAGGCGCCATTGTGATCCGACCTCGCCGTGACATCAAGCAGTATGGGTTTGCCGTTTTCCCTGCTCTTGTCAAGATTCGCATGCATCCTCCCGAGAATATCCGGCGTAAACCTGTCGAATTCCTCTATCCCGAGCTTCTCGTGCAGCTCCTGCGCCATTTTCCCGCCCACGAGCCTGTCGCCGAACGCCCGCTTGAGCGCGGTTTCCCCCCTGTCCTTCTTGTCCGCCCCGACCGCCCTGAACCCGTCTATCTCCCCCTGTCTCTCATCGCGGGCTTCGGACATGAACATCGCGTAGCGCGTGCCCTCGCCGAACTCCGCGCCGTGCCGTACCAGCAGCGTGATTATCCTCTTGTTGTTGTTTTCCGAAGCGATGGTGAGCGGGCTCAGCCGTGCCTTGTTTTTCGCATTCGCATCCGCTCCCGCCTTGAGCAGCCGGTTCACGATGCCAGGGTCGTCCTTTTTCACGGCCAGCATCAGCGCGGTGTCCCCGTCGCCATTCTTAAGATTGACATCCGCCCCGTGCTCCAAAAGCAGATTCACCAGGCCGATATCCCCGCTGCATGCCGCAATCATCAGGGCGCTTTTTTCAAGATTGCCGGTGGCGTCCGGGCTCGCCCCGCGCTTTAATAGCATCTCCGCTATTTTGGCATTTTTTTTCTGGACCGCCACTACCAGCGCATTGGAGAGGTCGTTTCTGTTGATGCCGCCCATGCGCATGCCGTGGTGCGCCCTGTCCTGCCCCTGAGCATGGGTTTCACCGCCAGTTCCGCAGACCGCGAACGCGCCCAGCATGAGCCAGGCGACGGGGCGCAGCAGGCGTTGCCTGAAGGGATGGTCGGCTTTTGGCGCCCGCTGCGCAATGGGGTTGAGCGCATCCGATGCGGCTTTGTGCCGGGCAAAGGCCCTTGCAGCAGGCGGTCCCGTGCCCGCCCCCGGGCCATCCGGTTTCTGGAAGCAAGACCATCCGAGCCCCGTGTTTCCGGCCATTCCCGTCACGCCCTCGGTCCCGGCAGGTCAGCTGGAGGGCCCGCCAGGATTCAGTTTGGCATCTACTCCGGCCTTTTCCATGATGCGTTCCACCGCCTTCTCGTCCCCGCGCTCCACTGCCCTGTCAAGCTCCCTGAGGAGCCTTCCTTTTTCCCGTGGCGTGAGCGATGCGCCCGGGGCTTTCGGGGCCGGCGCATGCTGGGCCCGGGGCACTTTCGCCTCCGGTTTCTTCGGCTCGGCCTTGGCCGGCGCTTCGGGTTCGGGTTTGACGGCAGGCTCCATGCGCTGCGCGATCAGGTACGCGACTTCCGTGCTCTGCTTTTCATCCGCGTTCATTCTGTTATCTCCGACGTTCCATAATGCGTGGGACAAGGCACACTGGCTCGCTGATTTCTTCAAAGCGAGCTTTACGGAATTCATGCCCCAGTGTGTCGTACAACTGACATCGGGGCTCGTAGCGCTAACAAAGCGTCTTTCATCATCCCCATGTTCCCTGTCCTGGGGCTGGGCCTGCTCTGGTTTTTCTTTTGCCATTGGAGGTCCTTTACGGTCTGGTGCTGCTGTACTGCTAGTTACCCAGGAGGTAAGGTGCACAATCCGCCAATTCTTATTCAACGCAGCGATTCGCCGCGCTTCACTCAGCGCTTCCCAGGTCACCCCGTTGTCTATAGCGAGATTTGCGGATTCATAATCCGATTTTCGCGCAGCCTCGATAAGCTGTTTGTCGTTCGCCTGGCGTTGTTTCTCCTGCGCAGGAGCCCAATCTTTCCATCTGTCATCGGCCTGGGCAGGTGCCAGGACCGCCACCGCAGCTTTCCCAGTGCGGTGTTCACCGACTTTTTCCGCGATATTCGAGGTAACGATTCCTGCCAATAACCCGGCAACGAGTATGATTTTTCTATCCGATGCCAGCTCTCCCAGCCCCTCTTTCATCCATCCCAGCGTTCTGCGGAGCGCCCCGAACCGGTATATGCCCGCTTCGGCGTCGTCGCTTGCCTCGTTCATCCCGCCCGCCTGCGCTTGTGCCTCAGGTATCGAAACCGGCGTTTGCCCTGCCGGCGCATGCACACTTGGCGGTTGCACGGTTGATGTTTGCAATAAGCCCTTTATGCAAAGTTGGTCGACTGTGGAGTCTGGAATCATTTGCCCTACTCTTTCGGCAGTGACAATCGCCCCGTATTTTTTTAGCTCATCTGCTATTTCTATATATCCGTTGTCATCAGCCATCATCCATACGGTGTGCCGCAGCAAGCCCCCTCTTGCGTTGGCATCCGCCCCTCCTTCCAGTGCCTTTTTCACACCCTCGAGATATCCTGCCTCAACAGCATCCAGAAGCCGTTCGTTAAGCATCTCCTTAGTCGCTTTCGCGTCCGTTCCCCTGGCTGGTTCCGGTTCGGGCTTTTTGCCAAAGCCGACTGGCAGTTTTATGATTACCGCGTCATCCCTGCGCTCCGGGGGCACCCTAAACCTTCCCCCGTTCTTTTTGCCTTTTCCATCACCATCGCCCATGTCCCCACCTCCGTTTTCATAGTTTGAATCATGCTTTGGATGAGTTATATAAATTATTCCTCACAAAAATGACTCAAACGCTGCAAAAGCAGCATATTTTATAATAAGTATGGTACAAATGAATCAACATATGGAACCCGACAGGATAGACATGGAGATACTGGATGCGATAAAGGACAACGCGAGATTATCCAGCAGGCAGATAGCGAGGAAGACCGGCATTCCGACCGCGACTGTCAACAGGCGCCTCAAAAAGCTCATCAAGGAGGGCATAATAAAGAAGTTCGCCACTGTCCTGGATTACGAAAAGCTCGGGAAAAGGACCATCGCCTACATCCTGATAAGGTGCAAGGCCGGCAGCGACTACAACAAGCTGCTTGACGACGCGCCGAAGCAGGAGGCCGTGGAGGACATGGCCGTTACCGGGGGCCAGTTCGACATACTCATGAAGGTGCGCGTGCGGGACAACGACGAGCTTAGCGACTTCATATTCGGCTACCTGAGGACGTTCGATACCGTCGCCCAGACCGAATCGCTGATACAATTCAACATGAAGAAGAATTACGCGAAAAGCTATGCCCGCCGCCACGCCGGGCGCCCTGGCGCCTGAAAAATCCGATCAGATGGTCGCGGCTTTCTTCATCTCGCATCTTATGTCCATGGCCTTTTCCAGCCGCGAGGCGATGACGCCGTCCTTGCTGTAGATGTAAAGCACTATTTTGCACCTGTAAACCTGGGGGTTTGTATAGGGATTGGCATAGATGCGCACCGCCTTCTCCCTCGTCTCGTTCCTGTCCACGACCCCGACGCGTATCCTGCCCTTGCGCAGCATGCTGTCAGGGCTCAGGGAAAGCTTGCTCGGGACATAGACGTGCGCCTCTGCCCAGGACGCCTCGCCGACCGGGTTGCTCACCTTTATCGTGCTCTCCACGTAATTCGGGGAATAGGCGAAAACCACGTCGGGATGCGTTACCACGTCGAAGTTGACCATTCTATCACTTATCCTGTTTTCTCATTAACCGGCCGTTCGTTGTTTTCCCACTGTCCTCAATGAATTCGTCGTCTTCCGTATTCCCATGCTCCGAAAGTCCATTGGTGTTTCACTTATGCAATTGATAACGTGATGGATAAGGTTTTTATTCTATGGCTCGGAGTTTCCAACATGATTCCAGAATCAAGGCTTATAAGGTCGGAACTCGTCCTCAGGGACATGGCTCTTCCCCAGGAGGTGCTGCTTGCTCGGAAATCGCTCGTGCGCTGGGTCGCGCTTTCGCTCGGCCTCATACTGCCCAACGAATCCAGGACGCTTCTTCTCGACGTGCTCGACGCGCTGCTTTATTTCCACGTGAAAAAGGAATCGCCCACGACAAAGGACATACTTGAAAGGCTCGCGGCGGAAACGCGCGAAAAGCCCAATGCCAAGGCGGTGTACTACCACCTGCTCAGGCTCAAGAACGCGGGCATGCTCACGAGGAAGAAGGGAAGGTACGCATTGTCCGAGGAGGAGGGCAAGAGCCTGGACTCCCTGTTCCGCGATTTTTATTTCCACAAGGCGGATTCCGCGTTCAACAACATCGGCGCCGCGCTGAAAAAACTCGAGGACAGCTATAATTTATAACCTCTTTGGAGATGAATCGCACCATGGCTGACTTTTCAGGGTTTTACAAGCTCACTGTCGCCGAGAGGCAGAAAATAATAAAGGCGCACGCGGGACTCACGGACGCCGAACTGGCAGCGCTCAATGACATGGGCGCGCTCAAGCCGGAGCTCGCCGACAGGATGGTGGAGAACGTCATAGGCGCAATCCACCTGCCGCTCGGTCTTGCCACCAATTTCAGGATAAACGGCAAGGACATGGTGATTCCCATGGCCCTGGAGGAGCCCTCTGTGATAGCCGCGGCCTGCAGGGCGGCCAAGCTCTGCCTTCCGGAAGGGTTCAGGGCCGAGGCCGACGAGCCGGTGATGACCGGCCAGGTGCAGCTAATGGACGTTCCTGATCTGGAGCTGGCGCTCAGGAACCTTGACACGAACAGGCACGAAATACTCAAAATCGCGGGCGAATACATGAAGCCCCACAAGAGGTGGGGCGGAAAGGTGCTGGATTTCCATTCAAGGGCGCTGCAGTCCGAAAAAGGGGCCATCCTGCTCGTGGAATTCGACATCAATGTCAGCGACGCAATGGGCGCGAACATGGTGAACACCACGCTGGAAGGCGTCGCGCCCACGCTCGCCACTCTCAGCGGCGGCAAGACATGCCTTCGCATCATCACGAATCTCGCCGTGAAGCGGAAAGTCCGCGCCTCCGCGCTCTGGAAAAAGGGCGCCATCGGAGAAGACGTGGTGGAGGGCATACTAAACGGCTACGCGCTCGCCAGGGCGGACATCTACCGCTGCGCCACGCACAACAAGGGCATAATGAACGGCATAGATGCCGTGGTGCTCGCGACCGGGAACGACTGGCGCGCGGTGGAGGCCGGCGCGCACGCATACGCGTCCATGGGCGAGTACCATCCGCTCACCCGCTACGAAAAAAACGAAAAGGGCGACCTGCTCGGAAGCATAGAGCTTCCCATGGCGGTGGCCACGGTGGGCGGCGCGGTGAACTCCAGCCCCACTGCGAAAATCGCGCTGAAAATAGCCGGAATAAAAACATCGCAAGAGCTGGCCATGGCCTGCGCCTGCGTCGGGCTCGCGAACAACTTCGCGGCGCTCGCCGCCCTGGGCACGGTCGGCATACAGGCGGGCCACATGAAGCTGCACGCGAAGAACGTCGCTGTCATAGCCGGTGCGCAGACCCCCGAGGAGATAGACGCGGTCGCGGCCGAGCTCGCGGAAAAGAAGAATTTCGGCTCGGATTTCGCCAAGGAAATCCTGGACAGGATAAGACAGGCAAAGAAGTGATGAAATGCTCCTCTACTACCTCGCCATAGCCGTTGTTTCCTTCCTCGCGACATTCGTGCTTTCGCATTTCCTCATCCCGCGGCTCAAGCGCTTCGGCATCACCGGAAAGGATGTGAACAAGCCGGACAGGCCCGAGGTGGCGGAAATGGGCGGCATCTCAATAGTCGCGGGCTTCACCGGCGGCATCCTGCTGGCCCTGTTCTTCAACACCTTCCTCGGCTTCCAGTTCGACCTCATCCGCGTCCTTGCAGCGCTCATAACCATCCATTCCGTCGCATTCATAGGCGTGGTGGACGACCTCATCGACATACCCCAGAGGTTCAAGGCGTTCCTGCCGCTGTTCGCCGCCATTCCCCTGGTCGCGGTCAAGGCCGCGGGAAGCACGGCCATGGTGCTTCCATTAATAGGGGCGGTGGATTTCGGCATGTTCTACATATTGCTGCTCATACCTTTGGGCGTGGCCGTGGCGTCCAATCTCACGAACATGCTCGCGGGCTTCAACGGCCTCGAAGC
>CAILMQ010000014.1 GCA_903835385.1 uncultured Microcaldota archaeon
AAATCATTCCGCGGCCGGAAATAGAGCCGATGGATGCCGGCTCGGACAGCACCTTGGCGATTCCAACCGATTTCGACACTGACTGCATAATCGTCCTGAGCCCGCACGGGAGCAAATCCGGCACTCCGGTGCTCACCGCGCACTTCCCGGGGAACTGGGACAATGCTGGCATGGGCGGCAATGCGAGGACGCTGAACGTCGCGCACGGCATGCTTTTAAAAAAAATAATACGCGAACTCGACATCTCGAACCAAAAACACGGCCTGGATTGGCCCGTGGCAATAGAGGCTGACCATCACGGCCCGAAGGCGAAGGTTCCGATAATCTTTGTTGAAATCGGAAGCACGGAAAAGGAATGGAAGGACGAGAAAGCGGCGCTCGTGGTCGCCGAAGCAGTGAATAATGCGATGCACAATCTGCGGGAAACTGGAAACCCGAAACTGGAAACTCTTTTTGGCGTTGGTGGCGGACATTATGCGAAGGAATTCACAAAGCTCGTCCTTGAGCGCGACGATTTCTGCGTCGGGCACATCTGCCCGAAATACGCCATAGATTCCCTTGAGGAGGACACGTTCAGGCAGGCGATTGAAAAGAATGTGGAGCCGGTGCGGCGTGTTCTCGTCCTGAAGGACGGCACGAATGCGGAACAGAAGAAAAAGGTCCGCGCCCTTTGCGAAAAGTACGGCGTGGGATACGAGGAAATCTGACTACAGCTTCCTGATTATGTTCCCGCGCTCGCTGATAACAATAAAAACACTCTCCACCAATCCTAGAACCAAACAAGTAACGAATGCAGGGTGAGAACGTGGATGAAGCAAGAGGAGGAAGGGGAGAGAAGCCGTTCAAGAGGTTCGAGATTCCGAAACCCGTCGCAGTGGGGGACGAGGTTGAAGTCACCATAGAGAGCGTCGGCGGGCAGGGGGACGGCATCGCGAAGGTCAGCGGATTCGTCGTCTTCGTGAAGGGTGCCAAGAAGGACGAGCATATAAAAATCAAAATCACGGATTTGAAAAGGACCTACGCCCTGGGCGAGAAGGTCGGCGAGGCGTCCGCTGCGCCGCTAGCCGCCGCAGAACCGGCCGGAGAGCCGGAAAGCGCTGGAGCAGGAGTGGCTGAAAGCGAAGAAGGCGCTGCTGCCGAAGAAGAGGATGATGGCGCCGGGTAGGCGCGCTTCTTATTTTTTATTTTAACTGCTGCTTTTGCATAATGCCAAAGAAGAAGCTAAACGACTACTTGCTCGAGATTACGGTGGCTATGCCGGCACCGGCTATGCCCAGGCCGCCGATAAACGTCACTGGAGAGGCCATTCCGCCTGCAGTCGGGCTCATGACCGCGGGCATGAAACTGCTTGCGCTCAGGGCCAGGCCACCTGCAATCAGACCGTATCCCAGCGTCTGGGAGCCTACAATTGACTTGTTTTCTGCCATATATAAATTACCACTTCAGAGTTTAAATACTTATTGGTATCCCCGAACCCTGCCGCTTTGGCATGGACGGTGCGGCGCGCCCGTGTTTTTTAAACTGTTCTATTAGATATAATTTTATGGAAACCGCACTGAAAAGGCCGAAGGCACAGGAAAGGTTTTTCTCAGCAAATGGATTCAAGCCGCCGCTTGTCAAAATAATCCGGAAATACAAGGCTGACAAGAGAGCAGGAACGCCCACGAAACTCTGGAGGGAAATCGGCGCCTGGGCGCTGCAGGTGGCTGCGTCGCTTGCGATCAACCGCGCCAC
>CAILMQ010000015.1 GCA_903835385.1 uncultured Microcaldota archaeon
ACTTAGACCATGGCAATCTTTGATTGCCAGATGTGAGCCGCATCAGCGGATCACAAGAGATCTGAAGGCGCTAGGGCAGGATTTGAGACCTGATCTGAGGTCATCACGAAAGTGCGACCTCAGAGCAGATCTGAATGCAGGAGGAAGGATTTGAACCTTCGAAGGCACTAAGCCAGCAGATGTCTTTGAACGGCGTTCCGTTCAAAACTGTCAAGAACGATGCGTTCTCGCCATCTTAAGTCTGCCGCGTTTTCCGGACTTCGCTACTCCTGCATGATTAGAAAGCATTCGCTCAAACTGCTATAAAACCCTCGCTTTTTTGCCGTCGAAATAAATGTCCTGCTCGAAGCGCACGCCGAAATCGTCGAAGTACGCGCTCGGCTCTATCGCCATGGCCGCCCCGGCGAGCCTGTCCCTGGATTTCACGCCGAGCCGCGGGTACTCGTGCACCTCCAGGCCGATGCCGTGGCCTATGGCATGGGGCAGCTCTGGAAGCCCGCGCTTTTTGAACTGCAGTTTCGAGAATGCCGCCAGGTCCGAACCGGTTGCGAGGTCAGGAAGCGCGTCCATTATGTCGGCGAACATCTCCTGGAGCTTGAGGTAAACCGCCTCTTTCTTCCGCTCGCCGAGGAAAAAGCACCTGGTGAGGTCCGAGGAGTAATATCCGAAGCGCACGCCGAAATCCACCAGCACCATGCCCTTTATCTTCGCGTTTCCGGTCCGGTAATGCGGGAAGGAGGAGTTGCGGTCCGCTGCCACTATGGGCTTGAACGAGATGTCGAGCCCGCGCTCCAGGGTTCCGACCATGAGCTGCTCCCTGACCCTGGCTTCGCTCATGCCTTTTTTTATCTCCAGGGAATCCAGGATTTCCCTCGCGTTTTCAACGGCCTTCTTTACCTTGCCCACCTCTTCCATGGTTTTCACCATGCGGCGCCTGCAGAGTTCCTCCGAGACGTCCACCGGCCTGCAGAACTTCCTGAGCCGCTCGGTGAGATGGAAGTACATGCTCGAGCCGTCAACGCCGATTTGCCTGCCTTTGGCCAGCTTCCTCAGCTCGGCTATCGGGTCCTGGTACGGGATGACGGTTCCGCCGAACTGCTCCTTCGCCATCCGAAGGTTCATCCGGGGCACGAGCAGCACCTGCCTGCCCTCGTCCACGAAAAGGAAGGAGTGGTCTATGTCCACATTGGAGTAATGATAGAAGTTGGCGTTGAAATGCTCGTCCCGATAAAGAAGCAGCGGGTGTTTCATACTGGACAGTGCGCTTTATGGGTTAAAATTGCTTTCGGCTGGGCAAGTACTAGGTTTTTCCCATTAGCCGAGAACCGTTGTTTTCTTTCTGCATACTAGGAAGACGTCGTCTCCATCCATGCAAGTGCTCCGTCCGGAGCCACGAAGTGGCGAGGACCCTTGCCCGGTCCGCCGGGCAAGCGGTCAGTCGTTAGGGGGCTGACTTCCGTGTAAAAAATTTTAAGCGCTGTGTTGGGCAGCAGCTCACGCTTCCATGACGTGGGAACCGGCGTCGTCCTCCACCGTTATGCGCACCGGGGACCGGGAAACCGGGAAGCTGAATCTCGCCTCCTCGCCATTCCTGAGGCCTGCGCGGACGAGGCACACGCCCGTTCCATCTCCGCCGCACACCTCGATGCGCCTGACGTCCCTCTTAGCCCTTACGTTTATCACGGTGTTCCCCGCCTCCATGGTTTTCTCAACTGAAACAGGGCCTTTGGGCCTGGTGAGCAGATAGGCTGCCGCGATAATGCATCCCAGGACCGCCAGTGCGGCGCATGCCTCCAGAATCATACGAACCCCACTTTGGCCTTCGTCCTCAGGCCCACGACCCTGAGCCGCTCGGCCTTCAGGCGCCGCTTCAGTCCCCTGTCGTTGGTGCACACCACCGCACGGTTCTGCTTTGCGTATTCGAAGAGCCAGTCGTCCACCGGCAGCCCGGACTCCACCCGCTTCGCCTTTTCTTTTTTGGATTCCAGGAGCTTCAACGCGAAGCGTGCCGCGGCTCCGGTCCTGCCCGGCCGCCTGGCAATGCCCCTGAGCTCTCCCACGACGCAGGAGGGCACCACCAGCGTGAACTGCCCGTCCAGCAGGCGCTCCAGCTCGCTGAACACGTCCACCTTGAACTGAAATGGGACAAGAAGGAAATTTGTATCCATCACGACTTCGGTCATGGCAGTTATTAGCAGGGAATGGGATTAAAATAGAATAGGAGGGAAATACGGGTTACGGGAGCAAAACAGGTACTTGTTGGCATAAGCGGTTGAAAGAGGAGTGAAAAGGAATGTTTAAAAATGTTTTGGTCTATAAACACTTTAGTATAAAATTATAAACAAAACTATAGAGAGCGGGTGATGCGGGATGAATGAAACAATAAGAAAACAAAAAACAGAAAAACACGAGGTTGGAAGGACAAGCGGGCCGACGGGAAAGAGCCGGTTCGCTGGAAGGAATGTGCTTCTCTCAGCTGGTCTGGGCCTTGCGCTCACAGCGACGTGCGGCGGCTCCTCGAGTTCGCCGAATACAACCGATGCTGGAGCCTGCACGATGGTTAAGGGCACTGACGGCCTGAATACCTGCACTCCGGCGGATGTTTGTGAGCTCGGACTGGTTCCGGACAACCCAACAAGCGACGGCGGTACGTCCAAGGCGGGATGCGTGCCGAAGCAGAAGAGGGATGCGTCTCCCGTAGAGGCTTCGCAGGGCGAGGTTTCGGAAGATGCAGAGGCGGCGGAAGTTCCACCGATTGTCGATACTGCGCCTGTTTCACCGGTCGATGTGGCTGAACCGGATGCAAAGGTTGCTGTTGATACAAGTGTGGATGCGGGCCCTGTGTGCACTGTGAAAAAGGCGACCAGGGCTTACGTAAAGCTCGGTTCCAACTGGAGGATTGCCGGATACGCGTGCGACACCAATGGCAGCGAGTCCAAGATGGATGATGGCGTAACCGTAGAGAGGAAAACCGAGACAGGCGACTTCGAGACGTGCGCCGTCGCGGTAACCCCGGGCACGGCAACTTCGGTCACGGCAACTCCGAAAGGGGTCACTGTCACGTGCCCGACGGTAACGATACAGGCCGGTACCGGCGGATGCACACAGACCGCGGTTGAAGAGACCAGCGCGTGCGCCAATACCAACAGCGTACTCGTGACTGGCGGCACCACGGTCTCCGCGAACCTCGGTTCGAAGGCAGTGGTCAATGTGGCTGCGACACAGTCCCAGAGGATTTACCTGCCAAAGGACTCAAGCTCCCAGGCGGGCAGCGAGGCCGGCACCGACAATCTCAACCTGGCAGGCACGCCCGTCACCGCGAAGTTAGCTTCGCTCGGTGTCGGTGATGACGGCAAGGTCGTAGTTGCAGGCAAGGTCCCGGGCCCGACGGGCAAGACCACATGCGGCACTGCGGTGGGCGCTTCGCCTGTGCAAATAGGCGATGTCACGGTTTCCAGCGTCATCAGCGAGGCTGATGTGAGGGATGACTCGGCGTTCACGGCGGATATGGCCTACGACGCCAACGACTTTAACGGTGTTTCGGAAAACGGCGCGACGCTCAATTTCGGCGGCGTGCGCGTGACCGTGCCCGGCATAGTCGTGAGCGGCAATTCCGCGGCGGTCGTGCTCAAGGAAGCTGTCAGCTCGAAGAAACCCTGCGTGGTCCTGACGGGTGAGGGCAGCGATGTTGCGTGCGGCATACAGTACAATGCCAAGCCGGTGAGTGTGAATGCGGGCTACCACAAGAACAGCTGCGCAGTCAAGACCGGTGATGCGGGTGCCACGCAAACGACCGACACTGCGAAGGCAGGGCCGGTGGTTGACGCGGGCGCTCCTGATGCCGTAGCGGTGGGTGCGGATGTTTTCGCGCCGTCCGCTCCGGTTGAGGCGGGCGCACCGGCAGAAGCCGATTGAATTTCTTTTTTATTTATCTTTATTTATTTTAATAAAAAGAGCACCCCTACTCCTTGATGCCGAGGACTTCCCTGGCCTTGTCCATGTCGAACGACGCGGGCTTGAACGCGACTTCTGTGTAGTCGTTCTTCTTGGAGACTATGTAGAGCGATTCGAGGTTGACTCCCCTGTTGGCGAGCTTCCTCGTTATCTTGCCCAGCTCACCGGGCCGGTTCAGCATCTTTATCACGAGGATGTCGGACTCCTGGACCCGGACTTCGGGAATCTTGGAAAGCGCCTTGTTGGCGCTGGCCGAGTCGGCCGTGAGCACCCTGAAGAACGCCTTCTCGGCGAATCCGTAGCAGGATATCGCCTCGATGTTCACCCCGACGCCGCCGAGCGCTTCCGCGACCGTGGCGAGCGAGCCGACCTGGTTCTTCGCGGTAATTATGAGTTCTTTCATGGAAAACCACCGAAGGGATATCCAGCACAGAGATTAAATAGGTTGCGATGGAGAAGGGAGTAAAATATAGAGGAAAAGCATGGCAGTGACTAAAAGGCGGATAATGGGGAAATTATCGGGCGTCGTGGACCCGGAACTCGGGGTTAACATAGTGGACCTCGGGCTGATTTACGAAGTCCGCGTGAAAAAGGCGGGAAGCGGGGGGAAGCAGAAGGCCGAGGTCGTGATGACGTTCACCACGCCCGCATGCCCGCTCGCGAACTACCTGCTCGGGCAGGTGGAATCCAGGCTGAACGAGCTGCCGGACATCGACATAAGCGTCCGGGTGGTGTTCGAACCCGCCTGGAGCCAGGACAGGATGTCCGAAAAGGCGAAGATTAAACTTGGAATGAAATAATAATCTGAAACTAATGATTGTTGAAGTGATGAAATGAGGCTGACTTTTTACGGGGGCGCGGGCGAGGTGGGAAGGTCCTGCGTGCTCCTCGAGGACAATAACAAGAACCTGATGATGGACGCCGGCATAAAGCTCGGCGAGAAGACGGAGTATCCGCTCATAGGCGACATGGAGCTGCGGCGCATCCATGACATAGCCATAACCCACGCGCACCTGGACCACTGCGGCTACCTTCCGCACGTGTATTCCAAGGACGCGAAGCCCAGGATATGGCTCACCAAGCCCACCCGCGACCTGATGGGCATACTGCTTTCCGACTACCACAGGATACAGAATGACAAGATTTCGCGGAATTTCTCAGGCCGCGAGGAATCGCCGGATTCACCGCGCAAGGACAGGGGGACCCAGAGGCTTTTTGGCATAAAGGACGTGAACGCGGTGATGCAGGACGCCAGGATACTGGAGCCCGGCGAGGAGGCGAAGGGCTCGGACTTCAGGTTCACGCTGCACCAGACGGGCCACATCATGGGCAGCGCCATGATCAGGGTGCCGGATGCGGGTGGCATAATCTACAGCGGCGACATCTGCATGCGGAAAACGCGGATACTGGACGGCTGCGAGCAGGGTCTCTCGGCGCGCACGCTCATAATGGAAAGCACGTACGGCAAGAAGGAGGATATCATACCCAGCTACAAGGAATCCGCCATGAAGCTGATAACTACGGTGAACAAGACACTCGACGCCGGGGGCCATGTGATAATACCGTCCTTCGCGGTCGGCAGGGGGCAGGAAATACTCATGATACTGGACGATTACATGCGCTCGGGCGCGCTCGCCCAGTCCAGGATATACATAGAAGGCATGATAGGCAAGGCCACGCGCATCTACAGGCACAACGCCTACTATGCGAACGATGACATCAAGAGGCGCATACTGATGTCCGAGGACGACCCCTTCAAGTCCAGCGCGTTCCACACGCCGACCAGCAAGAACCGCGAGGACGTGCTGAGGGAGCCGTGCATAATCGTGACCACCTCGGGCATGCTGAGCGGGGGGCCGGTGCTGTTCTATCTGGAGAAGCTGGGCACGGACCCGAGGAACAAGCTCGTTTTCGTGGGCTTCCAGGCGCCGGGCACGCGTGGCGCGAAGATACTGGCCGGAGAGCGGAAGATACAGATAAAAGACAAGGAGATAGAACTCAAACTCCAGGTGGAGCAGATAAAGATATCCGGCCACGCGGACTTCAACGAGCTGGTGCAGTTCGTGAAGGGCGTAAAGGGCCTGAAGCGCGTGTTCGTCATCCATGGCGAGGAAACCGACCTGCCGGAAGCGCTGGGGAACCAATACGAGGTCATAGTGCCGAAGCTGCTGGAGACGTACGGGGTATGATTAGGTTTTCTCATTAGCCGGTTATTAGCTGCCTTATTACTGTGAACCAAGGGAGCCTTAATGTTCGGCGTACCGAACATTAGGCGCCGCCCTATTGTCCGACCGATAAATCGACGCCTCGATTTATGGTCCATTGGTCGTTGCGACGACCAATCGGACGCATCGGACAATGGGGCACCGCGATGCTGCGGCATCGCGATTGTGTTCGGATTGCCGAACACGTGCGACGCAGACGAATGCTTGATATATGCTGCGTCAGCCGCTACGGGATTTGAAGAACAGCCTGCTGGCAAATGACTAAAAACAGGAAGAAAAAAGGTAAAACTACTAGGAGTACGCCAGGCACTGGTATGTTGAGGCTCCGATGTCAATGGAGCACGACTTATCCTTGCCCACGATTGCCACGAGCTGTGCCGGCACGGTGGTGAACACCTGCACCCTGGTGGTCTTGCTGCCCGGGGAAGTGCCGGTGCTGAGCTGCCATATCACACTGTCGGGATTGCACTGCTTTAGTTTGCCCGGCGGCCCGCACATCACGCGGTAATAGCCCCTGCCCCCCTCGTCGAATATGGTGCAGTAGTCCGAGCTGGGCCCTGGCCTGCACCCGGGGCAATCCGGAGGATTTGCCTGCGTGCCGACGTCTATCTGGGTGAAGTTGCACGGCGCAGGCCTCATGTCGAACGCGCACGCCCAGAGCGTCGTGCTTATGTTGTCCGTGGTCGCGGTATACACCGTGTCCGGCCCCCTGTCCGGGTTTATGCTGCCAATCACCTGGAAGAGCGGGTCCGGGAAAGGGTCCCACAGCACTCCGCTGCACGCGACCGGGGTGCCGTTGATTGTACAGCTGGTGTTGAATGTCTGGTTGTCCCCCAAAGACAGGCTTGCGGCCGGGGGGTTTATGGCGAGCGTGTTGTTCGGCGGAACGACGGTCAGGTTGGACGCGCAGGACACGTTCCCTACCGTGGCGTTCAGCTTGCCCGTGGTGCCGATGTCCGATATGGGGACCACGGACGCGCCCGTGGACCCGGTGTCGAATAGTATGCCCTCCATGCCCTGCAGCTCCCAGCTTGCGCTTACGCATGGCACGGTGTTGTTGGTGTTGTTGAAGCACACCAGGCCGAATGCCGCCACCTCGAGCCTGCCCACGCTGGCCTCTGGCGGCGTCACGTTGCAGCCCATCACTCCCGGCACAGGCTTGGCGCCTACGGTTATTGATGTGAAATTGCACGGCGTTGGCGCCATGCCGGACGCGCACGCCCAGAGTTCAGTGGCCGTGTTGTCCACGGTCGCGGTGTAGTTCGTCATCGGGCCCGTATCCGGGCTTATCTCCCCGTCAACTGCGGGAAAGTCCGTGGGATTCCACTGCACTCCGGCGCATGCGACACTGTTGCCGACATGCGTGCAGTTTGTGTTGAATATCTGGCCGCCCATGAACGGCAGGTCCACTGACGGCGGATTTACCGCGATTGTGTTGGTCGGCGGAACCACGGTCAGGTCGGACGAGCATGAGACCGGCCCTATGGCCGCGCTCAGCGTGCCAGTGGTGCCGATGCCGGATGTCGTGAATATTGATGCGCCTGTGGGCCCGGTGTCGAACAGCCTGGCGTCAATGCCCTGCAACTCCCAGTCCACGCTGCCGCACGGCAGGGGATTGCCTGAATCATCAAGGCACTCGAGGCTGAATGGTGTTATTTCGGAGTAGCCCACGCTGGCAGGCGACGGAGTTATGATGCAGCTCGACACGCCCTGCACGCTTACGGGCTGGCCGCTGTCCGAGTATGCGCAGGACGCCTTGAAATCGCCGGTCACGTCCGCGCTCACGTCTCCGGTTCCGGGTGCCGGGAACGTCACGTCCGCGCTCGCGTAATCGTTGGCTCCCAGGGTGCCGAAGTCCGGCGGCGTGATTGCCCACGCGACGCTGGAACCCGTGCACGGGCCCAGGTCTCCCTTGAGATGGGCGCACTGGACGCTAAATGTCCTGGTTTCGCCGGGGTGCACCGGCATCGTGCCGTCGGTGATTGCGCACCTGTCGCCCGGGCCCACGTCAACCTGCACCGCGTCTATGTTGCAGGCCGATGCCTGCCTTGCTGCCACATTGCATGCAGGCTGGTCCGAACTGAAGGAGAATGCGAGCTTGGCGCTGTAGCTGCCTTCGGCCGTGCCCGCAGGAACCGCGACCTGAACGTACAGGGTCCTGCTGCCGCCAGGGTTGACGGCTCCGGACGGGCCGAAGCCGTTGGACGGCACCGAGGTGCACGACGGCGGGTTCTGGCAGCACTCGGGGTTCGTGGACGGCCTGTCGCCCCCGCTCTGTGCGCACAGCATGTTGTTGAACGCGGCTGCGGCCAGTGCCGGATTGTCGCTGGTGACGCCGGTGACGTAATTGGCCACCTGGCCGGTGTCGCTTATGGTGACGGGTATGACTGTGTAGCTGCCGGCCTGCATGGACAGCGGCTGCGCCCCGGAGAGCCCGCAGGAAAGCGCGTTCTGGCGGTTCTCCACCACTATGTTATACACGTTCGTGCCCAGGGCGGCGTCGTATGGCGGTGCGCCTGCGCCTGCCTGGGCTGAAATCCTGGAGTAGACCTCCTCTCCCTGGTATTTGCCGCATACGGGGTGCCTCACGGTTGCCGCGCAGCCCTTGACCTCATAGGAATCCTTTATGGCATAGCTGCCCAGGTTGCTGAGCGGAACGGTGTTGTGGAATGATAAGCCGCTGTCCGAAGGGGAAAGGCCGGGATAGGAGCCCGAGGGCGTTGTCGCCGAGGGCGTTCTCGTGCCCCAGCAGGTCACGGCAACTGTTCCCAGCCTGTTCGTGATTTGGGTGCCATAATTGTCATAGACGTCTATCTTTTTGTCATTGAGCGCGCCCTCGTGGCCCCAGCACGTCGGGTTGTTGTAATTGCATATGCTCACGGAGCTGATTGCATCGTAGTCTGCCTTGTTCCAGGACACCGGGAAATTGCCCCCTGTCGCAGAGGAAGCCCCCGGGGTGCATGTTTCCCAGACCTCGGCAAATGCGTAGAAGTTCGGCGCGGACCATGAGCCGCTCATGGACGAATCCAGCGATGCGGTCGCGCCGGGGCACAGCACCGCGCCGTCGAGCGAGCCTCCTGAGCCGTACGAGAGCACCTTGGAGTCGTCAATGGAAAGCGTGGACGTGAAGGCGCCGCTGAAACCGGGCTTCAGGTTTATGAACGCATAGCCTGACGTGGTGTATATCTCGTAAAGGGGAGTGGACTGGTCGTTCCAGGAAAGCGTTTTCTGCTGGCTGGCTGGCCACGCCGCTCCGGCAAGGAGCAAAAAAACGAAGATGGTTAGCGCTCTGGCATGCATTGGAATCATCTCTCCTTCTTGTATATTCCCCTGTGCACGAAGTCCGAGACGTCGACATTGAATATCACCAGGACGTTCCCCGGGCCGGTGAACGGAATGCCGGATATGGTCGCCGCCTTGCGGTAGCGCACTTCGGTCCCCATTCTGATGCCGAATAGCTTGACATCAGCGCCCCCTCCTATCGTGGATTCGGTTTTGACTCCCAGCGGAGTCGGCTCCCCTCCGGAACTCTGCACGTAGTAGAACTTCATGGGGAATGACTCGCCCTTGGCAGTGCTCGGGGTTATCCCGACTCCGGCGCGCCAGACGAGGTCTGCCAGTGGCTGCGGATAATCAGGGCTGCCTTTCTTGAATTCGCCGCCTATGTCCGCCACTATCATGACCGGCCCCAGGCCTTTCAGGCGGCCGATACCCAGGCCGCCGGCGCCTGTGAGCGAGAACGAATTGCTGGGGGTCAGGAAGGAGCCCCTGAGCGCGTAGTAGAGCGGAAGTTTCAGGTATCCCGCGGTCCTGCCGCTCGCATCCACAAAGGACGCCTCTATGAGCGCCTGCGTCTTGCCCATGTTCATGAGCCGCGCCTGCCCGGTCGAGTCCCCGCTTTCCACCACGTCGTACTGCGACAGTGCGCCGATGTCGAGCTGAAGCGTCGCGTAGTCCCACGGATGATATTTGCCTGTGGCTCCGAGGCGGGCCGCCATCTGCTTGCCGGTGTAGCCGGTCGGCTTCATTATCAGGGTGTATATGGTATTTCCATTGGCGTCGGTGCCCGGTTTCAACTCGGGCTGGTACTGCTGCGACGTGACATGCGACACCCAGGCATGCGGCCCGAGCGTGAGCTTTGCGTTTTTGAAGCGGAACAGCTCCAGGTCCCCCCCCATGGTAAGCACGGAAATGGGTATGCTTGTTATCATCTGCGGGCATATTTTCCTGACGCCGTCCAGGATGGCGGATTTCAGAACCGACCCGTCGGGCATCAGGTTCATGGCTTCGAGATAATTGCCCCTGCGGATTTGGTTCATGACGTCAACGACCTGCTGCCTGCCGCCCTGGCCGCTCGTATCAGTGGCGATGAGCTGTGTCACCAGGTTCCAGCGGGGATCGGTGGCATTGGTGGCATTGAGGTCGCCGCTTTGCCCAGTGGTCGTATTCAGCCAGTTCATGATGACAGCATAGTATGTGGTGCCTGCCGTGCTGTTCCTGTTTGGCGCGAAGTAACCGAGGAACATGTCCTTGCTGGCATTGCTCATTGTCGCCACGTCGTTAGGCCCGAACATCCTGGGAAGCACGATGGTCGGGGTTATGTCCGGAGCCTTGGGAGCCGTGCCCACCAGGCGGAATTCCCTCGGAAGGAGGTTTATCTCGGTACGCAGGGTCTTCGCACTTGCGCTTTTGGAGGATACTTCCTTTTCGACAGCCCCTTCGGCGTGGGCGCTGCTTATTTCGACTTCCACTTCATCCCCTTTGTCCGGAACCGGGGTTTTCTCTGCAATCGGCTTCAGCTCGGGCTCGGGTTTTTCCGCAGCCTGCGGTTTCGGAATCACCAATGGCGTGCTGTTCACGAACGAGAGTTCGGTTGCGGTCAGCCTGCGGCTTATGTCTTTGGCGGCCTTGGTTTTTTTGAGTGCGTCCCCGAATTGGTCGTAGAGCTTCTGTATCTCGAGCAGGTAGAGGAGCGGCGCCTTGGCGAACGTCTTCAGCGTGCCCATCGCCTCCTGTATCTCCTTGATTTCCGAGACGTCCACCGTGACGTATCCTTTCGGAGCACTTAGCAGGTAAAGGTCCAGGTGCTGGCTCGGGCTGAGCTTGTCGTATATTCCCCGCTCCGTTGCATCGAATTGCCTCTTCTGCTTGAGCGTCAGGTTCGTTGTGGCGAGGCGCGCGAGCACCGCGTTTATGTCGCCGAGGTTTTTCACCGGGTCGGCGGAAAGCCTGGTCAGCTCTGCCAGGTCCTTGTTCACATTGCTTACACTACCGGCCTTAGCGACGGTTGTTGATCCCATATATAGTCACCTTTTAGAGAGTGAAAGCTACTGGAACGAGCGCGCTGACTAGCGGCGCCCTGGTATTGCCGAATACCGTCGCTGGTGTCGAAAGGCTTGCAAACAACGCAGTTGCTGCCATCGCTTTCGCGGTTTTTTCTCTCCATCCCATTCATATCACCATGCATCATTTCATTTTGAGTTTCCTGTGCTCGTACTCGTTCATGTACACGCCGGGCGGCCTGTCGTGCCCCCCGTTCGTAAGCTGCCTGGAGAAACTGTAGGAGGTCTGGTCCGGCCCGAGCTTTTTCGCCAGCTCGTCGCCGTCAAGGCGCACCCGGAACGCGTCCCGCAGCCATGGCACGCTGACTTCCGTGAAATGGAACTTGAATTCCGGCGCGTCTGTTTTCGGGTTCGGAACCACTTCGTAGACGTGCTCGAACACGAATCTCCTTATTCCTTTCTTTTCGAGTTCCGCGTCCGACGTCCTGGAAGCTGGGCCGTAGTCGTTCCATCCGGATTGCGCGTCAATGAATCCGACGAGCGCGCTCCTCTTATAGTCCCATTTCACATAGAAATACGCGGCCCTGCTGCTGTCGTCGCTGAGCCTCGCGATGGCCTTGACGCCGTGGGCCGTCTCGTTGTTGGACATCGCATAATAGCAGTGCACGGGGGACTTCATGTCTTCCTCGTACGCCATGTAGGAGAACATCTTGCCTTTGAAAAGCGGCGCAAGCGGCGTCTTCGCGGACCATGACAGTACTGCGAACCTCTTGTCCTGGTTTTCGTAGTTGGGCCTGTCCATGGCGATTGAATACGCCACCTCGCTGGCCTCTGTTGGCTTCGGCACGGGCGGCACCACCGCCGGCTTCGCCGCCTTGTCCGCATCCTGAAGGTCCCGGACCGCAGTGGTGAGCAGCTGTATCGCCCTCACCGGGTTGGCCCACGCGCCGTCCACGGAACCGCTGCTAAGGTCTGCGGGCGTGTTGCGCCTGTAAACCGCGGCAAGGCCTCCCTTGCCGTCCTCTCCCATCACCAGCTTGTACTTGGCCCATGCGCGCTCGTGGAGAAGCCTGACCACGGGGTCGGTTTTCTCCGCCTCCACTATGCGCGCGGTGGCTCCGGACCCGTCCTGTTTCCTCTTCACCGTGTCCCATGCTGACGCGAGCTGGGACAGGACGTCGAGCAATGCTTCGTTGCCTGCTTCGACCGGCACGGCGTACTGCGCCTTGAGCGACGCCGGGGAAACCCTCAGCTGCCTCATGTCTATATTGGCGTATGCTTTTGCAACTGCGGCCTCGGCACGGACGACCGGCTTGAGATTGAGCTCCGGGAACGCGTATCCCTGCCTCTTGAGACCGGCCACGAACGGGGCCCAGACATCTTCGATGTACGGCAGCATGCCCCTTGAAAGGTCGTCTATGGCTGCCGTGTCCGCATTCCTGCGGTAGCGCTGCTCTGTGCGCTTGAGCCCCTGCGGAACGGAATCGTCCATGAGCTGGAGGGCCGCGGACCTGCCGGATTTGTCAGAAATCGAATCCAGCCAGGGGAAAAAGAGCGGCTTCCTTGCGCCCAGCGCTGCGACCAGTACGCTCTCCTTGTCGCGCAGGGACCCGTAAACGTCACTCACGTAGTCCTTCCTCTGCGCCGCAGAAATGTCTTGCCTGACGGTGCCGAGGAATACGATGTGTTCCCATCCAAGGAACGAGTTCTCCATGTTTATCATTGAGTGCGGATATACCGTCACAAGCGATTCCAGCGTGATGTCCGTCATGGTGGCGGAGTGGGCGTCCAGGTGGTCGGGATTGCCGAATGCGAGCCTGAACAGTTTCATCTCCGCCTCATAGGCGGCCTTCGCGTTCTGGAACTGGGGCGTGCCTTCCACGCCGGGCACGAGCTTTGATGCCTTTTCGAGCGCGCTCTCTTTCTCCTGAAGGGCGAGCATGTGCGCGACACCGGCTTCCAGCGCCTCGCTGAGGCGGAACATCTCGTCCGGCGTGGTTCCCTTGGCCTGCGAAGCGCTCTTGCAGCGCTCTATGAGCTTGGCCACGGTGTCAAGAATCGGGCCCTTTTTCGCATTCCTCACCGCGTCCTCGGCATAGCCTATGAACTCGTCCAGGTCCTCCCTGGCAACCACCGGGGGGTCTTTTGTGAGGTTAGGGCTGGTGTTGGAGTGGTGTTCCCACCTGGCTTTGAGGAGGAACCGCGTCACCCTCGGGTCGATGACCTCGCCCGCCGCGGCGTTCTTCTCGAGTATGTGTTCGAGCGCCATCATGGCGTTCTTGCGCGCGTCTTCGGGTTTCTTTGTGGAGAGCAGGCTCGCCAGGTAGTAATTCAGCTCCTTCACTGCGGCAGCGTAGACTTTCTTGTCCCCGTGATTGCGCTTGTATTCCTCGGCCGCCGCCCTCGCCTCGGTGAGCGCCTGGAGCGCGCTCGCCCAGCTCTCGAGCCTTACCACGGCCATGCCTGGCACGGTCGTGCCTGGCGCACGGGCGTTGTTGGCCTCGTCCACGAGCTGCCGTATCGCCGTGACGCTGTCCCTCTTCAAATCGTATTTCTTGGCCTTGCTCGTTTTTTTGCCGTGAACGTTATCCTTATACCTGAGCGTGTATGAGCCTGTGAAATAAGACGCACTGATGCCGTCTATGACCTGTTCGCCTATGGCGCTGGCAAGGGCCCGCTGCTGTTCCGTAATGCCCTCCTGGTAGGATGCGAACCTGGCGGACCGGTCGGCACTGGCCGCGGTTTCGGACTCTTCACTTCCGATTGTTTGGAGCCTCGGCACTGCCGATAGTTTTTTTCCGGTTTCCGCCCCGGCAGCTTCCCTTTTCGCTGCGGCCCTGGCGTCTTCAATTGACGCCGAAAGGACCCCGGCCCTGCGCCGTGCCGCTTCCACCTGCGCTTCCCTGTCATTGGCTGCGATTGCAGCTTTTGCCGGTGCTGAGGGCCTGGCAGCAGCTTCGTACTCTTTCTCCGATGCAGCGAGATCGCTCTCGAGCTTGGCAACCTGTGCTCTCGGTGAAGCGCCCAAAATCTCACCCTTAAGGACACGGTTGGCGGTCCCGAACACGCTCACGAAGCGCGCCGTGGGGCTGCCGCCCTTTGCGATACCGAGCTGTGCCAGGACGACGGTAAGTTCCACCACCTGCGGCATGTTCGGGGTTATCCCCTGGAGCCCTTTGGGAATGCTGGAATCCATGGTAGAAAGAAGCGTTTTTATGCCGGCCCATTGTTCCTGCGCCATTTTTACGAGTGCGAGTTTTCCAGCCGCCTCTGCTTCCCCATCTGTTTTTGCCTGAGCAAATGCCTGTCTAGCCACAGAGAACACCTCGTTTCTATTCTTTGTATTACCCCGACAACCCTTATAAATCTGCTCAGGGAGGGGCAGGGTGCAGAAAAGCGCCACAGTGACAACCAACTGCCTAAACGTATGCCTGGGCCTGCCAGTCTTCCGGTACGGACTGCCCAAAGTAATGCTCCCTGCCTCTCCCATTATTACACCACGATATTCCATTTATAACGAATATTTTAAAAAGGTGCTGCCGAATACACTAATGTAGAATAAGGATAACTTTAGGAATAAGTGTTTATAAACGGATATCCCGCGGCGCCCTGCGCCTAGGATTTTTCGTCGCTCAGGAGGCGCTTCACGTCATCCTTCCGCTCGCGGAAGCACCTGTCGCAGAACACGTAGCTGTACCCGATGAGGCTCTTTCCGAAAACCGTTTCCTTTTCCGAGAGCGCCTTCCCGCAGAGGTTGCACGCCCTATCGCCATCAAACATTCCATACACCGAAGGTGCGTTACACAAAGAAGTAATATAATGGCATAGGGCGGAGCGCGCCCTGGTTTTCAAGCCGGAGGAAAGAGAATGATTATAATGGTAAGCGAGTAGAAACACAATTCGCATTCGTTCCATTTAGGCAGGGGTGGCGGAGTTTTATCCATTCGTGGATAGACCGTAACGGCCAAACGCGTCAGGTTCAGGTGGCTTTTTGCTCCTCGTTATCCGAGGGCAAAAACCCAGGAAAAAGGTCCTGAGTTCTTCTCGGGCCTTCCGAAGCCTGATGGCTTAGTGCCTTCAGGAGTTCAAATCTCCTCCCCTGCACTTTTTCTCCTCCGCCAGTACGAAGCCAGTACGAAGATTTACATACCTATCACACGCTAATTAGCCCCAAGATAGCCTAGCTGTTTTGAGCCGGGCCGTCTTTTAAGGCGCAAAAAGCGCCTGGAAAAAAAATAGGTGAAATGAATGGCATATGAAGGAGAAGACAGGCAGATGTATGATGCAGTTTGTGCGAAGTGCGGGCAGCCGTGTCAGGTTCCATTTAAACCGACCGAAGGAAGGCCGGTTTACTGCAGGAACTGCTACAAGCCGAAACCGAGATTCTGAAAACCCGCCAAAATTGGGCTTGACGAATTTCCGTTAATTTTTTTGGGTTTTTGACTTTTTTTCAGCGTTCCCGCGGTCCTGGGAGTGATGGGGCGCGCTCGCCTGGGTGTTTCCGGACGCGAGTCTGAGCCTGAGTTCGGCGTTCTGGCCCGCTATCCTGAGTTTCTCTTTCACGTTTTCCCAGCACGAGGAGACTTGCAGCAAGGGCCCCAAATCCATTGACTGGGCTGCCGCACTGTCCAATTTGTACGTGCCTGCCGGAATCATGCGGCCGGATTCGTCGGTTTTGAATGTGACCGTGCCTGACCGGTATCCTTCGGCATAGTTCATGCCTATCATATACGGGATGGGAGCCCCGAAACGGGCTGCCAGCTGAATGTCCTCGGGGGTTTCCCTTATTTTCGTGGTGCGGAACTCAACGCCTTTTTCGGTCCTGCCCACGAGCTCGAGGCCTGTCTCATCAGAACACAGTATCCCGACATTATCTTCGTTTGCAGTCTTTCCCTTTTTTACGGCCATCACGGCCGCTATCGCACCCACGGCAATGACGCCTATGGTCGCGTAAAGGCCGGTCCTGGACCTGTGCTCTTCGGACAGGGGCCCTATGCACCTCAGGCTTTTCTCCAGGGCCCTGCGCTCCTTATTGCTCAGCGGCCTTACTCCGGCACCGGTATGAACGTCTTTGAAGGTCATACTAGTATTATGTGCAAAAGTGTTTATAAATATACGCTTTTTTACACTTTCTATTACATTTAGGAGCCTGGAGCCACCCCGAACAGCCCCATCGCAAGCTTCGTCTCTTCAATCGTCATCTGGCCCGGAGCCACTTCCCCTGAAAGCGAGCAGTAGGTGAAAGGCGAGCCGAACAGGAGGGAAGCGACGCGCGTCATCTTCCCATGCTGGCCCATGGCGAACGCTGCAAGTGTCACACGCCTGCTTTCCGCTATCTTGAGCAGGCGAAGGACGTCTATGCAGTCGTCGGCGCTTTTCGCCATGGTCGCGATTTTCACGATGCCGCCCAGCTCCGCGGCCTCTTCCAGCCATTTGACAAGCACGCTCATGCTCGGCGTGCTTTCAAACGAGTGTTTTGACACTATGGTCCGGCAGCCTTTGCGCTCTGCCATCCTCCTCATGCGTTGTATCGCCTCTGCGCCGGTATCAAGCTCTACGTCCACATAGGCGGCGCCTGCAACGATTGCCAGCTCGAGCATCTCCAGCCTTTTGCGTTCCAGGCCCCTGTACTGGCCGCCGTCGCGTTCTTTCCTGCAGGTCGCGAATACCGGAAGCGCGCTCTGCCGGATTATCCCGCTTATGCTGGGCTCGTAATCAAGAAAATCTATCCTCACCTCTGCAAAATCCGCGCCCTGCTGCCTGGCGGTTCTGGTCGCGGCTACGCACGCGTCCACGCTTCTCTTGTTTATGCAGGCTACGATTGCCATGTTAATCGGCCTTTTCATTTTTTTCATACCCACAGTAGTATATGACCTTAAACTTTTAAACCCAACTATATATTGATATTACAACAACTTAAGCTTCACTGGCTGGTCTCTCATGAACCTCGTATCCAAGGAAAATGGCGGGAACCTCGTCGTAGGGGAAACGTTCAGGGGCAAGGCGAATCTCGCGAAAAGGCTCCATGCCACCACCCTGCGGCAGGGCCTGTTCGAGCATGCGCAAGGGCTCGCAAGAAAAGGCGCCGACAGGATACAACGGATAGAGGATGCCGTGATTCTCAGAACCAAGGGGGAATACGCCATCGGAAAGCTGCTTTATTTAGAAGAGATGCACGGCGTGAGGGTGGGGCTTGTTGACGTGATTGAAGCCACTCCGATGGCTCCGCCGCTGGCGATATGCGTGCCGGATGTGCCGATGCTGTTCTTCTCCATAAACCCGCTTTTTGGGGATGATAAAAGCGCGGCGTGCTATCTTGAACTGCTGGGTGGCAAGGAGTTTTGCTATGGCAGGGAAAACACGCCGCATGTCCTGCCCCAAGCCATAAGGCGGGACCAGATGGAAACACAGGCACTGATGCGGCTCTGCAATGACACCGAAGCAGGCCTCATTGAATTGTACCTTGCATACCATAACTTTGCGAGGTTCATGCACACGCTGCCCGACCAGAGCGAAAGGGGACTGGCCACTGGGTTCATAGAGGCGCATCTCCGCTACCAGCTCGCAATATCCCTTTTCATGTGCCATGACCGCGCCCGCAGCGGAAAGGACCGGGAGGACCAGGCTGAGCTCATGGAAGAGGCGACCGCCGCGGCCATGCTGCTCTCGCATCCCAATTTCACGGTGGCAAAAATCATAGACCACGAGTGGGCCGTGGATGACGGTTCCCTGATTGATGGCGAGGTCGGCTTCGTCAAACGGCTTTTCCAGGGCCTTAAAAACCCCGAGATGTTCAAGATGCCTTCGTCCGACATGGTGCTCTTTTCCCTTGAGTTCCTAACCGGCTGCCTCGGGAGAAATGAAGCTGGCGACAGGCTGTGGAACATGGAGCATCAGATTAGGGAGATTTCAAACGTGATATTCCGCGATTCCGGCACGGGTTAGGCGCGGAGCCGTATTTTGATATATACATGTATTACCGTAAATAAGCACGTTTATAAATATAACCCGGCATAATACCCCATATACGCAGAGGCAGGTGCACGCTCATGAAAACCACTCCGACACAAAGACTCGTCAAAAAAGCGATTGCCAGGACAAGGAAGACCGGCTTCAGGCGAACCCATATTTCACTGGAACTGCTAAGGACAGAGCTGGCGGGCTGGAAAGGAGAGGCCGAAGGCGATGGGAAGCGTTCGGTTTCCAGTGCTGTTGCAACTGTGCGGAGAGACCACAAGAGGGATACCGAGGAAATAGAACGCAAGAGGGAGCATGCAACCGCAGATTCCCGGATGCCTTTGGGGGGCGATACGGTTGAACAGGTAGGTAAGGTTCACGTGATACCAATCAGTGAGGGAGGCAGATACGTAAGAGGCATGGATGTGAGGATCACATCCGACAATACCCCGGAGTTCATGATCCAGACGACGCCTAAAAGAACCTATGAACGCAGGGCACTGAAACGTTACTTCCTGGCATTCGATTTGGCAGCCGCTGTGACTTTCGTGGCTGGCGCGGCCAGGCATTTGAGTAACTATAGAAATGCCGCATACACGCTGCTTGCAGGGGCCATTGCAGTCGCAGCAACGAAAGCATTTAACGGGATTCTTAGGTCTGACTTGTTCACCCTTGAGGAATTCAATCGCAGGGTGGTGAAAGCCAGCGGCGCCGTGGAGTCCGCCCTGAAAAGCATTGAACGGGAAATTGAAGGCAGTGCAACCACGGATGCGAAAAAGTAAGAGTAGCCTGGCAACTTGTTTTCATTCGCGCCTTTTGAGCACCTTGCCTATGGGCTGGCCGCTTATCAGGAGGTGCTTGAGCATGTCGCGGTCCGGCACGTCCATGCGGTCTATCTGCCTGAAGCGGTCCGCGTATCTCCTGTAGGCCTTGACCGCTGCCGCATAGGCGTCGCGTATGTGAGGGTCGACTATATTCCTGCCCATCATCCTCTTCTGCTCCTTTGTGAGCGATTTCCTCGGATGGAACAGCTTGAGCTGGTAGCGCGCCGCGACCTTTTGCACGAAATGCGAAGGGGGAGATGTGTCCGAAGCGATTAGCGACGGCGAGCCCACGGAGGATATGATTTTGACGATTCGCTCGTCGTTCGCCTCCTTTTCCACCCCGGAGCAGACCAGGCTGCCGGAAAGGTCGAGCATTGCGTAGCCGGTCTTTATCCCCGCGTCAACGCCGACAATGAGATGGATTGAATCATCCTCACTCGGTTTCTTCCTTCGCGAACCTGAGCTCCTGCTTCACATAGACGCGCGAGCGCGGCGGGACGTTCTTGTTCACCACCACGCCCGAGCTTATCCAGCTCCCCTCGCCGATGAGCTTGCCCGGCATGGTGCAGGAGAGCACGCCGAAGCGCACCCCGTCCCCGATGACCGCGCCGAACTTGCTCCGGCCGGTGTTCGCCCAGCCGCGCTCGGTCTGCACGTTTATGGTGGAGCCGTCGAAGCGGTAGTTCGCGAGCTGCGTGCCGGAGCCGAAGTTCACGCCCTCGCCCACCACCGAGTCGCCGATGTAGGACAGGTGCTTCGCCTTTATTCCGTCGAAAAGCACGGAGTTCTTCACGGTCGTGGACTCGCCGATTTCGCAGTCCGCCCCGATTGCGTTCACACCCCGCAGGTATGCGTTCGGGCCTATGATTGTGTTCGCCCCGATATAGGATATCCCTTCCACGTAGCTGTTGATTATCCTGGAGCCCGGCTCCATGACGAGCTTGCCCTTGATGGTGCTGTTCTCCACTGATTCGGTGCGGGCTTCCATCCTTTCCAGAAGGAACTCGTTGGCCGTGAGAAGGTCCCAGGGGTGGGCGATATCCATCCAGAAGCCGTCCACCACAACCGCTTTCGCGCCAAGGAAAAGGCTGACGATTTCATACTCCCCGCGCGCGGATTTGGGTATGGTGCGTATTTCCGAGAACACGGACGCGTCCATGCAATAGATGGAGAGGTTCGCGAGGTCGGATTTCGGGTGCTGGGATTTTTCCTCGAACAGGCTGATGGTGTCGCCCGAAAGCTCAACCACGCCGTAGAGGTGCGGGTTCGCGACCTTTTTCACTCCTATGGTTATCCTGCCCTTGTGGCCCTTTAGCACCTGTTTTATAACGCCGGAGTCGGTTACCGTGTCCCCTGCGAGCACCAGGAACGTGTCGCTTATCTCCTTCTCCGCCGCGAGTATGGCCGCCGCGGTGCCGTTCTCCGGGCCCTGTTCCACGAAAGTGAGCCTCATGCCGAGCTCCTTTTCCTTTGCCCGGAAGTAGCTGGCTATCATTTCCTTCTGGTAGCGGACGACTATCACCGCCTCGGTGACGCCCGCCTTCTTCGCCTCCAGCAGGAGATGGTGCAACATCGGCTTGCCGGCCACCGGAAGCATGACCTTGGGCCGCGTTGCCGTGAGCGGCAGCAGCCTGACTCCGTCTCCTGCCGCCATGATGACTGCTTTCATATGGGGGTTTATGACGCCCGGCAATTATATGGTTTTCTGTTCCACGCCTTTCCAAAGAATTAAATATTCCATGCCAACAATATCTGATATGCTCGACAGGAAGAAATCAGGAGACGTCCTTTCTAGTTATAAAGGCAAATTCACAATCGCCACCATATGCTCGCACTCCTCGCTGCAGATATTCAACGGGGCACGCCGTGAGGGCATAAAGACCATAGGAATCTGCAAGCGGGAGAACCGGAAGCTCTACGAATCATTCCCGCTCGCGCGGCCCGACGAGTTCCTCATCGTGGACGATTACAAGGATATACCGGTGCCCGAGCTCGTGGCGCGCAGCGCCATCGTGGTCCCGCACGGCTCGTTCGTGGAGTACGTGGGCGAAAAATACGACGACCTGGAGGTCCCCATTTACGGCAACCGGGCCTCGATATCATGGGAGCGCTCCCGCGACAAGATGTTCGAATGGATGAGGAAGGCCGGCATAAGGACGCCCAAGATAATGAAGCCCGAGGAAATCTCCGGTCCAGCGCTTGTCAAGTTCCCCGGCGCCAAGGGCGGACGCGGCTACACGATAGTGAGCTCCTACGAGGAGTTCAAGAGGCGGGTGGGCGAAAGGAAATGCATGATACAGGAGTTCCTCATAGGGGTGCGCGCATACCCCCATTTCTTCTTCTCTCCGATTTCGCAGATAGGGTACCAGACCTCCCATGGGAGGCTGGAGCTGCTCGGCGTGGACAAGCGGGTGGAATCCAGCGCGGACGAGATTGCCAGGGCGGTGTCGGCGGGGCTCACGCCACGGCTGAGCTTCACGGTGATAGGCAACGAGCCCATGGTGCTCCGCGAATCGCTGCTCACGGACTACATGGACATCGGCAGGCGCATATCCGACATATCATTTCTCCTGTTCGGCGGCATGATAGGGCCGTTCTGCATCGAGACCATAATCACGGAGGACCTGGAGATATACGCCTTCGAGCTGAGCGCGCGCATAGTAGCGGGCACGAACATGTATCCCCTCGGGTCGCCCTATTCCGCCTATTACTACAAGGAGCCCATGTCCACGGGCAGGCGCATCGCACGCGAACTCAAGAATGCCGCGAAGAAAAAGAGATTAAAGGAGATTGTATACTGATTATGAATGGGTGTTCGACATCTCCGAAAACATAGTACCGAAGCACATCGCCATCATCCCGGACGGAAAGAAGGCCTTTCAAATTTTTTAAGAAAGACTAAAACCGCAAACCGGAGATGGGCGCAGAAAAGGGGCATCAGCACCCAGGAGGGCTATGCCATCGGCATCCAGAAGATAGGCGACGTCCTCAAATGGTGCAAGGAAAAGGACGTCCACATGCTCACTATGTGGGGCTTTTCCACCGACAACTTCAAGCGTGACAAGAACGAGATAGAGGATCTCTTCGGGCTCTTCAAGGAGAACCTGAAGAAGGGTCTCGATTCCGATGAAAAAAACAAATACGAGGTGCGCGTGCGGTTCTTCGGCAGGACACACCTGTTCCCGGGCGAAATCCAGCAGATGATAAGGAAGGTGGAGGAGATAAGCGCCAAAAACTCCGCCTACCAGCTGAACCTCCTGCTTTCCTACGGCGGAAGGGAGGAGCTGGTGGATGCCGTAAATGCCATGCTGAAGGAGGGGCTAAGGGAGGTGGACGAGAAGACGATATCGGATCATCTTTATACCGCGGGCGTTCCGGACCCGGACATGGTGATACGGACCTCGGGCGAGCAGAGGCTTTCCGGCCTGATGCCCTGGCAGTGCACATATTCGGAGTTCTACTTCTGCGACAAGCTATGGCCGGATTTCTCCAAGGACGATTTCACGGACGCGTTGGACACGTTCAACAAGAGGAAAAGGAGATTCGGGAAATAGAAGCAGGATGCGAACCTATGCCTGTGCCCTTACAGGTAACCGCACCTGCGGCAAGTTCCGCAACGCCTTACACGAGGGACGCTTGGGCGCGAGCGTGCTTGCGATGAGTTTCGACCTTCCATGCGGAAATTGGTCGTGTTTATAGGAGAGGCTCAGCAGCACGAAACCGACAGCCGTACGCGCTTCGGTCGAAAGCCGGCCACTGCGCAACATGCCGTCGAGCTTATTTGCTGTCTCAGGGCCGCCGTTTTCCTGCAGCCACTTCGCCGCTCCTGTCCTTTCGTTAAAATTGTTTGAAATAAGCCTGGCTAAGTTCCGCTGCTCCATTGATGCGCCATTTGTGTCGAGCGCAGAAGGTGGTTCAATCATTAGTCCGACGCAATCAGCCGACGTTGGCATGGGGTCACCTGCGTTACAATCGACGTGCAGATTTATAATTCTTGCGCTTTTTTCACGATTTCCCACCCGGACCAAAAAGGAGGAAAAATAATGCCGCAGGCCTGATTGACAGCTTTGCTGGCAAATTTTGGGCGCCAGCCCAAAGCTTTTGAACAAGCGACCCCACCGTTTCCGTGGGTCCCGACCGGGACACTTCAGCTTCACAGCTTCTCTTAGTTTTGAAATGCCTAAGAGAAACAGGTGTGCTCTCCCAGCTGAGCTACTGCGGCATAAGATTAGTCATGAACACGAAGTTTTTATAATAGATTCCATCTTGAGGCGCTTTCTTGGGTGTGAAGACCCGATGACGTTCAACCAATGCCGCACCATCTTATTTCCATGAATGGCAATCTTGAACGTATTTGTGTTGGATTTGCGAAATGTCGTCTTAAAACCTTCGGCGTCCAGAATTTTTCTGATGGACAAAAGCAGTTCCAAATTTTCATTTGTTATCTCTATCGTTGGGTAGTCATTTACTCCTTTTTTGTCACTGGTAAAAACCGAACCATCCGTATCGAAAATACCTCGAATGAAACGCAATCGTAAATTCCGAGATTCTACTACCTTGGATGGAATAACGCCGCAGCTTTTCTCACCACCGATGCCAAAACCAAGATACTTGGTCAAGAAAAGAAATAGCGCCTTTGAGTAAATTGACAATCTGAGACCCCGCCCTCTGACCCGGTAGTACACCGTTGGTTTAATGGCGCGCGTAGCATAATCGGCGATAAAATCCATATACCCTTTGTCGTTCGGGTTGCCAGTTATCGTAATTTCATACTTGCGATTATTGGTCCAGAGGTTTCCGTCGCCCATCAAAACCCCGCAAAATTCTGCCATTTCATTATCTAAAATAAATCCGTTTCCAGAGCAAACCATAAGATTTTCAGTGCAAGGGCGGTTTATAAGCAATACGCGGGCGGATTTCCGCGGCTTAAGTGAACGGATGGGTGAGGGGCATAGTCTGCCTTCTGTGTCCCGGAAACCGGGGCGGCATTATACTAAGCACCGGAAAACCGGCTTGCTCCGTCATCAGGAGGGAAACGCTCGTTTCATCCCTTGCGGGTATCGTTTCTGTACCGCTTCCCAGGCCCTTAAAGCCTGTGCCCCCTCGCGGAGGGCAGAACTTCCTCACTTCCTTGCGGAAGCGTGAGCCGCCTGCCCCTCACCTGCCAATAGTATGTATGCGCATCAATAAAATCTTTCCCCTCCCCAATCCGTCCCATGCCACGCTACAAACTCATCATCTTCGACTTTGACGACACCATCGGCCACCTGACAATCCGCTGGACGGACGTCAAGAAGGAACTTGTTGAATGGGCGGAAAAGAACGGCAAGGGGATAAACCCTGCGGAGCATATCGTCGGGATAGCGAACAAGCTGTCCGAGACTCCGGAGGGCAAGAAGAAAGTCGTGGAATTGTTCAAAAAATACGAGAGCGAATGCGTGGGGAAAAAGGCGTACCTCATGTTCCCGAGCATGGTGGAGCTGGTGAAAGGCCTGAAGAAGGCGGATTACAGGCTGGCAATCGCTACCGGCAACAACACGGCAACGGTTTCCGCGATATTGAAGGCCGATGGGCTGCTGGGCCTTTT
Organism: uncultured Microcaldota archaeon; assembly: GCA_903835385.1. Classification (GTDB taxonomy): domain Archaea; phylum Micrarchaeota; class Micrarchaeia; order Anstonellales; family Bilamarchaeaceae; genus CAILMQ01. The sequence continues at coordinate 24,830 of CAILMQ010000015.1, forward strand.
TGATTCCATATCCGGCATGGACAGCGTCAGGCTGAGCAAGCCGGACCCGGAAACCCTTGACGTGATAATGGAAAAACTCGGAATCAAGAAAAAGGACGCGCTTTTCATAGGCAACAGCGAATTCGACGTGCTGGCAGGCAGGAACGCGGGGATAGAGACGATAAGGATAAGGACGCTCTGGGAAGACGACGTGGCAATGCTGCGAAAACTCCTGCTATGATCAGCCCATCTTCATGTTCCCTATCTTGCCGCCCTGGAGCATCTGCTCCACCTTCTTCCGAAAGCCGCGGTTCTTCTGGAACTGGTGCATCATCTTCTCCATCTTCTCGAATTGCGTCAGGAACTCCCGCACGTCCTTTTCCGTGCATCCCGAGCCCGCCGCGATGCGCGCCATGCGCGAGGGGTGCGCGCGGATGAGCTTCGCGTCCTTCTTCTCCGCAGGCGTCATGGAGCTTATCATGGACTCGAATTTCTTCAGCTTGTCCTCGGACTGCTGCACCATCTCCTTGGGGATGTCGGCGGCCCCTAACATGGAGAACACGTTGCCCAGCGGACCCATCTTCTTGGCCGCCTTGAGCTGCTCGTAGAACGCCTCTATAGTCAGCTCTTCCGTGGCCAGCTTCTCCAGGTCCTGCTCCTTGGATATCTTTTCTACCTTTTCCATGAGGCCCTTGATGTCGGGGACCCCGAGAAGCCTGCCCACGAACCGCTGCGCGTCGTAGGCTTCGAAATCATTCATCTTCTCGCCCATGCCGATGAAGGCGATTTTCGCGCCGGTTGAAGCCACCGCGCTGAGCGCCCCGCCGCCCTTGCCCGAGCCGTCCATTTTCGTTACAACCACTCCTGAAAGAGGCACGGCGGAATTGAATTCCTCGGCCTGCTTGCCAGCCACCTGGCCGATGTCAGCGGAAACGACGAGGTAGGTTTCCTCCTGCCCGAGTTCCGATGCGATTGCCTTGAGCTCCTCCACCATCTGGCCGTCGAAAGCAGAACGGCCCGCAGAATCTACAATCACGACCTCGTCCTTGGAGCGCGAGAGCGCGTCCTTCACGATTTTCGCCGCGCTCTTCTCTCCTTTAATGGTGTAGAAATTGGCATTCACCTGTTTCGCCAGCTGCTCCAGCTGCTCCTGTGCCGCCGGCCGGTCTACGTCAGCGGCGACCATGCCGACCGAAAGCCCCTTTGATTTGTAGTAATTGGCTATTTTCGCGGTGGTCGTGGTCTTGCCGCTTCCGAACAGGCCGCAGAGCAGTATTTTGTGCCTGTCCAGCCTGGGCGAGTAGCTCTCGCCCATCATTGCCGCGAGCTCCTCGTACACGACCTTCATCACGTGCTCGCGCAGCGTGAGCGCCTCCAGCTTCTGGCTTTTCAGCGCGCGCTCCTCTATCCTTTTGGAGAGCTGGAACACCATCTTGACATTGACGTCCGAGCTGATTAGCACCCTTTGGAGGTCCTTTATGAGCGAGCGCACCGCGTCCTCGTCAACGTAGGGCCGGTTGGTAAGCTTCGCCAGCGCCTCACGGAGTTTCTTGCCCAGGTCCATTTCAATATCACACTCATATGGCTAAATATCACAATCGCACGGAGCGCGCGGCGTGGCGGCAGTTCATGGGAATATCCATGCTGCGACCTGCTGCTGGCAGTTGAACTGCTCTGCGGCGCACATTTCGCCCGGATAGCCCATCTCGCTGTTTATGACGACGTAGTTCTGGTCGTTCCACACCGGCACCTGCGTGTCTATGCCGGCATAGGTCATGGAGCGCGGGGATTCGCTGCCGCTCACGTGCGGGCCGCCGTTCTCGGACCAGATTATGTTTCCGTCTCCGTCGTGTATCTCCACTCCGCTGACCTGCATCGCGGTCCTGCCGTTGGCGGCGATCGCGGTCATGTCCTGGGCAAGGCTCTCTCCGTCGCTGTCGCTGACCGCGTTCACTATGGCCGGGCCCGGCGTTATCGTGTATTTGAGGGATTTTATCGTGCGGTCGGCCTGGGTGTATTTCAGCTCGTAGTCCACCCTGTATATGCCATACCACACATCAGCCTGCGGGCCGGCTGCCCAGGGCGAGTGGTAATGGTGGCTGATATAGTACTCGGTGCCGGTCTTCGTGCTCATGGGCGGCGCGTCCGTGACAGCCACCTGGGTGGTTCCCGTTCCGGATACCGCCCCGCTGTCATCCCTGACTACCAGCGATACCGCATAGGTGCCTGCCCTGGAATAGGTGTGTTCAATTGGCCAGAACCCTTCCCCTGGCGACGAGGAGCCGTCTCCGAAAGTCCAGTCCGCGGACACCACGCTTCCGTCAGGGTCATAGGAGCCGGACGGATCGAACGACACCGGCTGGTTTGTGTATGCGGTGTACGGGCCCCCTGGATTGGAATATGGCGGCTGGTTCGGCTGGACAAACACCGGGCGGGACGTGGACGCGCTGCCACCCAGGAAATCAGTGACATTCAATGTCACGGCATAGGTGCCTGAAGAGGCATAGCTGTGCGAAACCTCGTGGCCGTAGTCCACGTCGCTGCCATCGCCATAATCCCACCTGCACGCATAGTAGTAGCTGCCCGGGAAATCAGGATCCGTGGAGTTCTCGCAATTGAACGTTATCCATTCGTTCTTTAGCACGTTTATCGTCTGGTCCCCGCTGCTTTGGGGCTGCTCAGCGTCTATGGCCGGTAGGGGCGGCTGGTTGGCAACAAGCGAAATGGATGTTGCATCCTCGTTGTTATCCCTGTTGGCCTCGGTAACCGTGCCCGCAGGGTCCGCTATGGCGCGGACTTCGTGCGTGCCTGGGTTGATCTGGCTGGTCATCGGGAAGCGGTATTCCACGCTCGCGCTGGCGCCTGCTGCTATTGAAGGTATTGTCTGCTCCTTGCCCATGTCGCCATCCCTCAGCACGCGCACGAGCACGTTCTGCGCCTTGTCATTGCCGCCGTTGTGAACCGTCACCGTGAACGGAACCGAGTAGGCATAAGATGAGGAGTCGGGTATCACGGCGCTATCCCTGCCGGAAATTGAAACTTCCAGGTCGGGAAGCTTCGCATTCAGCGGAAGCGTGCCCCGGTTGTTCCCGAAGTCGGATTCGTATATGGACTTGCCCGGGTTGGCGAAGGCCACGACCACCGGGTTGGCTGATATGCCCGAGGGCACAGTCCATTGCATGCTCACCGTGCTTTTCGAACCGCTATTGATGGTCACGGTCTTGGTGCCTATGGGCTGCTCTGAGCCGTCCTGCCCGATATAATAGAATTCTATGGGTATGTTGGCAGCCTTTGCTGAGCCGATGTTGCTCACATTCGCCTTGATGGTAACGTTGTTCCCGACCGCCACGCTTCCTGAAACCGATATGTCATTGCCGGACACCTCCAGGTCAGGGAGCAGTATCTTTATCTCGCTTGATGCGTTGTTGTTCCCGTATTCCTTCTCTCCCACCTTCCTGTCGCTGTTCACGTCCACCAGGAAGTTCGCAGTGCTTATCTTGGACGGGACTGTCCACTCGTAGCTCACCCTGGAACTTGCGTGCGCAGCAAGGTTGGTTGCGAGCACCGTGCCCACGGGCACAAAGGAGCCGCCGTCTATGGAGACGGAGTAGCGGACAGTGGCATTCTTGACCTTGAGCGTGCCGAGATTCTTGACCGTGGCCCAGACCTTGAGCTTGTCGCCTGGCACCGGGCCCTTGGGGGAAAAGGTTATGCTGCTCTCGTTTATGGAAAGGTCGGGGTAGAGCAGGTCCACCGTCATCTGGTGGGTGGCGAGGTTGTTGGATTCGCTTGTTTCCGCGATTGCGTTGTCAGGGTCTGCTGTGACCGAGACAAGGAGTGTTTCAGTGTCCGCAGGAATGGCATAGGTCGCTTTCGCGGTCTTTGAAGAGCCCGGGCTTATGGGGCCGATTGTGACATCTGCTATCGTCTCGCCGCTCACAGAGACCTCGCGCTCTTTCTGCTCCAGATTCATGCCGTCTATCAGGCCTGCGATTATCTGGTTGTGCATGCTGTTGGCATCGAACTTTCGCTCCTCCTTATCGCCGGTCTGGTCCTTTTCATCCTCGTAGTTTTGTATCGCGTCCACTTTCTGGAAGCGGATTTTCGCGCTCTGCACAGTGGAGGTGCCGTTGTTCTTTATGGTGGCGGTGATGGAAACCGTGCTGCCTGTCTTCAGGTTCGAAGGCGAATGGGTTATGCCCGAATCGGTGACCACCAGGTCCGGAAGCGTTGCGGATTCGGATATGGTGTACGAAGCGGCATTGTTCGTCTCGTCGGATTCCGTGATGGTGTTGTTCGGGTCCACGGTTATGGCATAGGTTCCGCTTGCTGTTGGAAGGCTCACGGTGGCATAGCCGCGAGAGCCCGCGGATATGGAAGATATCTTGGAATAAAGCGTGCTGCCCGCCCCTTCGGCCTTTACCCATACGTTCGTCGCCTTGGCAGTGCCCTTGTTGCCGACATATATCTTGAGCGTTGCTTTCATCTGCCCGCCGGCCTCTTTCAACGTGTGCGTGATGCCCGAATCCGTGATTGCCAGGTCTGGCATGGGCTGGGCGGCATACGTTATGCTCGTCTGGGCGGCGTTGTTGGTCTCATCGCTTTCGCGGATGGAGTTCATGGCATCCACTGTCGCTGAAACCGTGTATGCGCCTGTTGAGAACGGCGCAGGGCAGCTGACAAAAACATAGGACGAGCTGCCGGCACTTATGCCCGCTATGGTTTTTGCCTGGGTGCTGGCGTCTGCGCAAACCACTGAGACGGTGATGTTCGATGCTTTTGCAGTGCCGTTGTTCTTCACTTTCACTTTGATGGTGGCGTTGTTAGCGAGCTGCGGCGATACTGGGGTGGAGGACAACTCATATATGTACAGGTCCGGAAAGGTTTCGGCTGTGGTGAAAGTATAATTATCTGAATCGAAATAGGATGACGAATTCACCTTGCACCTGAGCTTGTAATAGTATTGGGTGTCCGGTGAGAGGCTGGAGAGCTTCACACCGTGCGAGAGCGATTTGGTGGAATTCGTGGCTGTGGACCCGTAGGAAGAAGTCTTGCCATGGAAAACCTGGGCAGAGCAATTTGTGGCCGTGCTCCATGTGATGTATGCCGCTGATGCGCCGGCATTCACGCTGACATCGTTGAACTCAGCCGCGAACGAGGCTGCTGCGAGCAGAACCAGAACCGTGATGATGAATATTGGTTTTGTCATTGCAATCACCCCATTACCGCTCCCGTGGCAGCATCAACTTTGCACACATCCTGGCCGGCTATCACGGTCCAGACGGGAACTCCGCTCTCCATCTCAAGCGTGCACTGGCCACCGTGGCCGCACGCTTTTGTCGCCACTGCGCTGTCCTGCCACTGGGCCGGAAGCAGGCGCCGGGCCTGGTATTGGACGTTCCGCGCGTTCAGTTCGGGATCCGGCACCGTAACCGCGTAACCTGTCATGGCGGCAACCGAATTGAAATAGTACTGCCATTGCCCAGCAGTGCCGTCCTGGGCGCAATCGCCATAAATTGAAACGAGCTTGGAATCCTGCACGAGCTTCACGGCCGCCGCGGTCGCATTTGCGACTCCGTCCCGGGCTGCGAACGGGGTGGCTGGCGCTTCAATAACGTTGCCAGGGCCCGGCGGTGTTGCTCCCGGGTTGGCGGTCAGGTTCTCCTGAATCGTTATGTTGGCGCCGCTTTGCGGCACGGAGGGCCCGGTGCATCCCATTACCGCAAGCAGCATCATCCCCAGCAAAAATAAGGCAATTTCCCGCATAATCATCAGAACTGAGTGTATGTACAAGTTTTTTAAACCTTTTTCGTGAAAATGGTGTTTAGTCAAATTTTCCAGTTCAGGCGGAAGGAAAGACGGATTCTGCTAAAACGAATGGATTTGTGAGGTGGAATAATGGCAAAACAAGTAAGCGGAGACCAGGTTTATGTGCTCCCTGAGGGGTCACAGAGGGTTATTGGCCGCGATGCGATGCGGGTCAATATCGCCATAGGGTATGCGGTCGCGAACATAGTCAAGACCACGCTCGGCCCCAAGGGCATGGACAAGATGCTCGTGTCGGACCTTGGCGACATCGTGATAACCAACGACGGCGCGACAATACTCGAGGAGATGAACGTGGACCACCCGGCTGCAAAGCTGATGGTGGAGATCGCCAAGACCCAGGACAAGGAGGTCGGCGACGGCACCACGACCAGCGTCGTGATTGCAGGAAACCTGCTTTATCGGGCAGGCGAGATGCTCAACCAGAACATCCATCCGACCGTGGTGATAAAGGGATATGAGCTGGCTGCGAAGAAGGCCGAGGAGGCGCTCAACAGGCTGGCGGAGCCGGTCACGCCCACTGACAAGGACATTCTCAACAAAATCGCGCTTGTCGCCATGGGCTCCAAGGGCATAGGCAGCGACGATGAGAGGAAGAAAATCGCCACGATAATATCAGATGCCGTCATGCAGGTGTCAACCACGCAGAACGGCAAGCACAAGGTGGACCTTGAGCTCATAAAAATAGAGAAAAAGGCGGGCGGCGAGGTCATGGACACCGAGCTCATCCGCGGCGTGCTTGTTGACAAGGAAATCGTGCATGCGGGCATGCCAAAGGCGGTGAAGAACGCGAAAATCCTCCTGCTTGATGCGGCGCTCGAAATCGAGAAGACCGAGGTGGACGCGAAGATAGAGATAACCTCCCCTGACAAGATGGAGGCGTTCCTCCAGCAGGAGGAGAAGATGATGAGGGACATGGTGGACAAGATTGCGGCCACCAACGCCAACGTCGTTTTCTGCCAGAAGGGCATAGACGACCTGGTGCAGCACTTCCTTTCCAAGAAGGGCATCACCGCCGTCCGCAGGGTGAAAAAGAGCGACATGGAAAAGCTCTCCAGGGCGACAGGGGCGGCCATGGCATCCACCCTAGAGGACCTCAAAGAGGCGGATCTGGGCAATGCGGGCCTTGTGGAAGAGCGCAAGATCGGCGGCGAGGCAATGGTGTTCGTCGAGAAATGCAAGGACCCGAAAAGCGTCACCATATTCGTGCGCGGCGGGACCGACCACGTGGTGAGCGAGGTGGAACGCGCGGTCGTTGACGCGCGCGGTGCGGTGTCCAGCGCGCTCCAGGACGGCAAGTACGTCGTCGGAGGAGGCAGCGTTGAAATGGAAATCGCCAGGGAGCTCCAGGCTTACGCGGTGCAGATAGGGGGCAGGGAACAGCTCGCCATCCAGGCATTTGCGGAAGCCCTTGAATCAATACCGCGGGCGCTCGCAGAGAACGCCGGCATGGACGTGATAGACACCATCGTCGCGCTGCGGAACAGGCACAAGGAGAGCAACGGCAAAACCGTCGGAGTGGACGTCCTGGCGGGCAAGGTCGGGGACCTGAGGGCATTGGGCATTTACGAACCGGCAAAGGTCAAGAAGCAGGCAATCGTGTCCGCCACCGAGACTGCCCGGCTGATACTGAGAATAGATGACATCATCAGCTCAAGGGGCAAGGGCGGCGGAGGCATGCCACCTGGCGGGCCCGGCGGCATGGACATGGATTAGCCTCCTGTTTTTTCTTTTTTCTATTCTTCTTTTTATCTTCTGTTTTTTATATCCTGTTTTTACCTCGTTTTAGTCCCTTCTTATTGTGGTAAAATGTATAAAAAGACATATTTAAAAAACCTATCATGCAGTAATTATTGTATGGCAGGCATGACCAGGCAACAGGTTATTTTAGACCCTTACGGACGGCCCGCGAGGCAGGGCGCAAACCAGCCTGCAGCGCAGCCAGCGCCCCAAGGCCAGGCCGCCTCTTCGAAATCCGCAAGCTACCCGACAAAACAATCAAATCCGGGGAGCGCGCCGGGCGCAGCGCCCGGTCCAACGGCGCAACAGCAACAGTGGGGCAAATATTTCAGTTTCGGTCCGGGACCATCGGGGCATCATATGAGTGGACACGAGGGAGAGCGCTTTCGCGAACCGACCCGCGGGGTGGGCCCGGTCAGGCTTTGCGAAAGCTTTAGTACGGTGATGTTCGAACAGACGTATTTTGGTTCTCATGTCATGCGATTTGACGGCTTGAAATGCTATAAGATACCGCATGGAACCAGCGACCACGAGTTACCAACCGAGGATGAGATACTGCAGTTCAAGAAAGCAATTGCCAGGGCAGCGTTCAATGACGCGAAAATAGCCGCACGACTGGCAAAAGAGCCGAAACTCCAGATACCGGACCGTGTCAGGGACTCCGGGGACCCCTAGGACCCGCCGGTCATCTTCCTTATCAGCGATGACAGTTCCTTTTTCCTCTTTTCCAGCTTCTCCTTTGACTTGTATTCCATGGTGAGCCGCACGAACGGCTCTGTCCCGGACGCGCGTATGAGGAACCAGCCGTCGTCCTCGTCCACGCGGATGCCGTCCTCTTCCGAGCGCCTGCCCTCTATTCGGATTTCTTTTTTGAGCGCGTCCACCGCCGCGTATTTCTTATTTGCAGAAAACTTCTCGCGCGCCATTGGATTGGCCTTGAATCCCGAGGCGAGCGCGCCCAGCGGCCCGTTTTCCACGAATATCTCCACCAGCTTGGCCGCGGCGAGCGGGCCGTCCGGCACGCGCACGCCCTTTTCGTAGATGTATTCACCGCAGGGCTCGCCTCCGAAAATCGCTCCCTGCTTCTCCAGCTCTTCGGCGACGTAAAGCGAGCCGACCGGGGTTATTACAACGGTTCCGCCTTCCGACTCCACCGCCTCGCGGACCGCGAGCGACGCTTCCATCGTGGAAATGATTTTTTTGTTTTTGGTTTTGCATTTGCGAAGCTCATGCTTGCACATCATGGCGAGCTGGATGTCCAGGGGAAGGACGCGGCCCTTCTCGTCCACCGCGATGGTCCGGTCCGCATCGCCGTCATGGGCGAGCCCGAGGTCTGCCTTGATTTTCGGCACCAGCGCGGACAGCTCGGACAGGTTCTTCTCGTTGGGCTCCGAAGGCCTGCCGAAGCCGACGGTACCGCCGTTGAGCACCACGACATCGCAGCCCAGGTCCTTGAGCAGGTTCGGCGTCATGGCCGCGCCCGCGCCGTTGCAGTCTATCACGACTTTCGGTTTTCTTTTCCTGATTGCCGGAGCGTCCACCAATGAAGTTACGAGCGCCATGTGCTCGAAAATCGCGCCCTTGTCAGAGGAGGATTTTCCGGCCCTGTCCCATTCGCACAGATGGAAATCGCCGCGGCCGTAGGCGGCTTCTATCCCCTTTTCCCTGAGCCTGGATATCTCGTTGCCGCAGGAAAACAGCTTGAGCCCGTTGTATTCCGGAGGATTGTGCGACGCGGTGAGCATGATGCCGTTGCAGGCGCGTTTCCGCGTGGCGAGGGCGAGGGTGGGCGTGGGAACCAGGCCGAGGGAGATGGCATCCCTTCCCCGCGCCATCACGCCTGCCATGACCGCGCTGGAAAGGGGCATTCCGGCCTGGCGCGTGTCCCTGGCCACCACGACGTCGCGTTCCGCGAATATGTTGGCTATTTTCAGGGCCAGCTCCTCGGTGATGTCCTTGCCGTAGAGCCCCCTGATGCCGGATGTGCCGAAGAGCATGGAGGAATAGTAAGCCCGAAAGTAAAATAAATGCAGGGGGAAGGCGGAATACGGCAGAAGATGCACCGCCAAAGACCGGCATGGCGCATGTCAAAACGAAGTCCATGTCTCCCTTGTTCGCAGGAGAAATGCAACGAATTACCAAATAATGGGAAAACGTGAGACGCGCTACAGACGAAAGCTATTTATTAGTATTCTTGTCATTTAAGGCAGAGGTGGTATTCTGTCAGCCATAGATGACGTACTAAAGTACATTGCGACGAACGAAATCAGGTGGGTAGACCTCCAATTTTTCGACATAACCGGCACGCTCCACAAGACATCCCTGTCCAACAGGAAGATATCCGAGGACCTGTTCGGCAAGGGCGCATACGCCGCGGACCTCAAAGAGGTGTTCGGCGCATCCCCGCAGGGAGACCTGGCGCTGCTGCCGGACCCGGACACCATGGCGAGGCTGCCCTGGGAGCCGAACACGGTGAGGTTCATCTGCGACATGGTCGCTGCGAGCAACGGCGATCGGTTCCTCAAAGACAGCAGGTACGTCGCAGAGCGGGTGGAGACCAACCTGGAAGCGGCAGGCATCAAGACATGCAAGGTCGGCACCCAGGTGGAATGCTGCATCTTCGACAGCGTCACAACGGATCGCACCGCGCCCGGAAGGGGCTCCGGCACGGTCCTGGATTCCAGGGAGGCGAGGTGGGGCCCGTCCCCGCTCTCTTCCATAGGAAAGGGCGCGTGGGTGAGCCAGCCTTACGACAGCATGTATGCGGCAAGGACGCAGATATGCGAGACCATGGAGGACAGCTTCGGCATGTCCGTGGACGCGCACATGCACGGCAGGTCCCAGACCGCACAGCAGATGTTCGAGCTCAACGAAAAGCCGCTGAAGACCGCCGCGGACGCGATTTCCACGCTCAAGTTCGTGGTGAGGAACCTGTCCAACGCGGTGAACGCATCGTCCACATTCATGCCCTACCCAGTGGAGGGCGAAAGGGGCAATGCGCTCAACATCGCGGTGAGCCTGTGGAAGGCGGCTGACAACAACGCCTTCTACGAGGGCAAGGAGGACTACGCGCAGCTCAGCCAGGCGGGCTACTATTTCGTGGGCGGGCTCCTTGAGCACGCGGCGGCGCTCTCGCTGTTCGTGGCTCCGACCACCAACTCGTATCGGAGGCTGGCGGTGGACCCGCCGGTCGTGGGCTGGAGCAGCACTGCGGCCAATGCCCTGGTCAAGGTGCCCATGCTCAAGAAGAACCTCAAGGAGACCAAGAGGGTGATGTACTGCGGCGGAGACCCGTCCGGAAACCCGCACCTCGCCATGGCCATGGTCGTGGCGGCAGGACTCGACGGCATAAAGAGCAAGATAGAGCCGGGCGAGCCCATTGAGTCCGAGAAGAAGGCCAAGAGGGTGGCCAAGCCGCTGCCTTCAACGCTCTACGAGGCCATGGAGGCCCTGGAGTCGGACAACAAGTTCATCAAGGGCGTGGTGCCGTCCGAACTGCTCGGGGACTACCTGGACATGAAGCTCGGGGAGTACAAGGCAGAGAGGAAGGCGATATCGGGCTACGAGCTGCAGAGATACTACAACGTATAACGGCTCTCTTTTTCTTATTTTAATTTGGTTCTTTTTATTATTTTAATTTACGCATAGTTGAACTGTTGCCTGCCATAGGAAGTAATAAAATAAGTTGTCAGGCTATTCGTATTCTCCGGGCCCGTAGTCGAGTGGTTAAGACGTCGCTCTTACACAGCGAAGACCCCCAGTTCGATCCTGGGCGGGCCCATTTGAAAATCAGTCTGTTTTTGCTCACGCTCCGGGATGAGGGCGGTTGGAATCCCCCGAAAAGACTTCGCGAGCAGAAGAATGGCTTAAGACGAAGCGATGATAAGAATACAGGAGAGAAGAAATGAATGGCGGGAGTATGTTCAACTAGCAGTTTTGCTCAGCGAGCATAACCTTAAAAGCACTGCCGACTTCCATTTTAGGGTTTATACGAATGATGAGGTGAATTGATGATAGACGTAATCACATTCGCATTCCTGGCAGGGGTGGCCGCGCTGCTCTATGCCGGGCTGCTGACATTCCAGGTGCTCAGATCACCCAAGGGGAATGACAAGATGCAGGAGATATCAGGCGCCATAAGGGAGGGCGCGAACGCCTTCCTCTCAAGGCAGTACAAGACTCTGGTGCCCATAGTCGCCCTGCTCGCATTGGTGATTGGATATTTCATAGGCATTAACACCGCCATCGCGTTCCTCGTGGGAGTTGTCTCCTCGGGCCTGGCGGGATATGTAGGCATGCAGGTCTCGGTGCGCAGCAACGTCCGCGTGGCCGAGGCTGCGAAGGGCGGCCTCGCGTCCGCGCTTTCCCTGGCTTTCAAGGGAGGCGCGGTGACCGGCATGGCGCTGGTGGGCTTGGGCCTAATCGGCCTGAGCGTGCTCTACAAGACGTTCGGGCTCGTGCCGCTCATAGGCTACGGGTTCGGCGCCTCGCTCATCTCGCTTTTCGCAAGGGTGGGCGGAGGCATATACACCAAGGCGGCGGATGTCGGCGCAGACCTTGTGGGCAAGGTGGAGGCTGGCATTCCTGAGGACGACCCCAGGAACCCCGCCGTTATCGCGGACAACGTCGGCGACAACGTGGGGGACTGCGCAGGCATGGCCGCGGACGTGTTCGAATCGTTCGTGGTGACCGTCATCGCCGCGATGCTGCTCGGAGCGACCATTTCAGGAGGATACGAAATCATACCCCTCGGCATAGCCGCGCTCGGCGTGCTGGCCGGCATAGGAGGCTCGGTCTTCGTCAGATTGGGCAAGGACAAGAAAATCATGGGCGCATTCTACAACGGCATAATCGCGTCCACGCTCCTGATGCTCGCCTTCAGCTACGTGTACCTGAAGGACATGCAGCTGTTCCTGACCGTTTTCCTCGGCATGCTCGTGACACTGTCCATGTTCATGATAACCGAGTACTACACTGACAAGGACCGCGGGCCCGTCAGGAGGATAGCCGAGGCGGCGAAGACCGGGGCGGGCACGAATATCATATCCGGCCTTGCAATAGGCATGGAAGCAACCGGGCTGCCGGCACTGGTGATTGTTGCCGCAATAGCCATCGCGTTCAAGCTCGCCGGATTATACGGCATCGCGCTGGCCGCGGCAGCAATGCTGTCCATGAGCGGCATCGTGATAGCCGTGGATTCCTACGGCCCGATAACGGACAACGCGGGCGGGATAGCCGAGATGTCCGGGCTTCCGCCCAAGGTGCGCGAGGTCACGGACCTGCTGGACGCGGTGGGCAACACCACCAAGGCGACCACCAAGGGCTATGCCATAGCCGGCGCGGCGCTCGGCGCCCTCGCCCTGTTCGTGGCATTCGCCAACGAGAGCAAGCTCACGAGCATCAACCTGCTCTCGCCACCCGTGGTCATGGGGCTCTTCATAGGAGCCATGCTGCCGTTCGTCTTCTCCTCGCTGCTCATGACCGCGGTGGGAAGGGCGGCGTTCCAGATAGTGGAGGAGGTCCGCAGGCAGTTCCGCGAGATAAAGGGGCTGATGCAGGGCAAGGCAAGGGCTGACTACGCTAAATGCGTTGACATCAGCACAGCCACCGCGCTCAGGGAGCTTGCGCTTCCCGGAATAATGGCGGTTGTGACTCCGCTCCTGGTCGGCTTCCTGTTCGGCGCTGCCGCCCTCGGCGGGTTGCTCGCCGGAGTGATAGCGTCCGGCTTCCTTCTGGCGCTGTTCTCCTGCACCTCGGGCGCGGCATGGGACAATGCCAAGAAGCTGATTGAAGGCGGAGAATACGGCGGCAAGGGCTCTGACACGCACAAGGCCGCAGTGGTCGGAGACACCGTGGGCGACCCGCTCAAGGACACCTCGGGCCCGGCGCTCAACGCGCTGATAAAGGTGGTGAACACGGTTTCGCTCGTGTTCGGCGCAATGATTGTGGCCAAGAGCCTGAACCTCATCTGATTTTTTTCTTTTCACTTTTATTTTCTTATTTGTGCTTGTGGTTTTTCAGCGCACGGATATCGGCCTTGTGCTTCCACCTCTCCGCAATCCCCAGTGCGTCCTCCAGTTCGCCGTTCCTTCCGGCGCCATGCGCAAGAAGCATGCGGATGACGCCTGCGCCGTAAGCTCCGGATGCGGCAGCGATGAGCGGCGTCTCTCCCCTCACCCCCTCCGCGTTCACGTCGGCTCCCATTTCTACAAGGCGCCCTGCCTGCTCCTCGTCCCCGCACAAGGAGGCCATGACGAGCGCTTCGCAAAGCACCGCGCGGCGGTACCTCCCACGCAGCCCGCTTATCGCGTCCGCATCCTGGCCGCGGGCCATCGCATCCAGCGTCTTGCTGACGTCGTCCTGCCCCCCCACCATGCCCATGAGGTCTGGCTTCCTGAACGTGCACGCGAACCTTAACGCGGCCCACCTGAAATCGAAACGGAGGCCGCAAATCCCATGGATTGTGCTGCTCTCCCTCACCACCAACCCGAATGCCGCATTGCCGCCGCCATCAAGCGCCTCACGGAGCCTTGCCGGCAGGCCTGCCGGCCCTTCAGAAGAAGACCGTTCCTTTTCCCTCGCCCAGCTGCACCGCCTGCCCCTCATCCCGGTCTGCCTATCGCCTGACTTCCAACCACCCGTGCGCCATTTTTACACCTCCTGCTATCGCGGTTTCTACGTGGGCTTCTGCATCAAAACTTTATAAACCGGCGTAACAAAAATTAATTTTCACTTTCATTTTTATTCTCTTTCCCTTATCCTACCCTTGATGTGCTACGCGATTCCGGGACGAATTGTTTCCATTCAAGGCAGGACCGCCACCATAGACTATTTCGGCGAGAGGAGGGAAGCTGGCATAATTGAAACCGGAAACTGGGCACTGAAAACAGGAAACTACGTCTATGCGCAGGGCGGAATCGTAGTGGACAGGATTGCGGAATCCGACGCGCTCGCGATTCTCGAATCGTGGAAGGGGCGTTTTTTTGAATTGAAGAAAAGGGATGCCGGGATTGCTGAAACAGCAAAAACAAAAAAAATAAAGAATAATGGCTCGCTCGCGTCCGTTCTTGACAAGGCGGAATCCGGCGCTTTGCTCACGAGAAGGGACATGGAGACCGTAATTACTGCGGAGAAGCCGTCTCTCGAGCCTCTTTATGCGTCTGCGAACCGCGTCCGCTCGCGCGAGCTCGGCAATTCCTGCTGCGTGCACGGCATAATAGAGTTTTCAAACAACTGCAAGAACGGGTGCGCGTACTGCGGAATAAACAAAAACAACACGAAACTCGCCCGCTATCGCATGGGCGCGGATGAGATAGTGGAGCGGGCGGAATATGCGGTGAAGGAGCTCGGGTTCCGCGCACTCGTATTGCAGTCAGGCGAGGATGACTACTACAGCGACGACGTTCTCGTTGATATTGTGAAGCGGATTCGCGAACAATGCGGCATCCTCATTTTCATGTCAATAGGGGAGCGCCCGTTTGAGTGCTATAAAAAACTATACGGGGCGGGCGCGTATGGCGCGCTTCTGAGGTTCGAGACGTCAAACCCGAAAATATATTCCATGGTGCGGCCGGGAAAGCGGCTGGAGGAACGCCTCGCCCTAATCAGGAAGCTGATTGCAGCCGGTTTCGTGGTGGCAACCGGCTTCCTCGTCGGGCTTCCGGGAGCCACGGAGCAGGACCTGATAAACGACATACTGCTCACCAAGTCCCTCAGGCCGGACATGTACTCGTTCGGACCGCTCATTCCGCATCCGCGGACCCTGCTCGCAGGAACGAAACCAATCGCCCCCGATTACGCGCTCAGGGCAATTGCGCTTTCGCGTTTCATTGACCCGAAAGCCAAAATCCTTGCAACCACTGCGCTTGAAACGCTCAACAAGGGAAAAAAGGACGGGCTGCTCGCAGGGGCGAACTCGCTCATGATAAACCTGACTCCTGATAAGTACAAGCGGGATTATGATTTGTATCCGGGCAAGACAAAAGGCACGGGACTCGGGACACGAAACCCGAAACCAGGCACACAGGACACCGGACCTGGCACGCAGGATGAAATCCGCGAAACCCTCGGCCTCCTGTACTCTCTCGGCAGGGCGCCCACTGACATAGGGAAAATGGATGGTAACCATGTATTCGCATGACGAAAAAAGGATAAACAACGTGCTCGCAGGCGCGAAGGCGCCGGACGACGCTCAACTGGACAGAATCCTGAAGAAGGCGGAGCTGAAGAAGGGCCTGGACCTGGAGGAATCCGCCGTCCTTCTGCAGGTTCGCAGCATGGGGCAGCTGGAGCGCCTTTTCGCCTCTGCGGGAAAGGTGAAGAATGAAATTTATGGAAACCGGGTCGTGCTGTTCGCCCCCCTTTACATATCCGATTACTGCGTGAACGACTGCGAATACTGCGGGTTCCACTGCAGGAGGGGGGCAATGGGCCGGAAAAGGCTGTCCGCGGAAGAGATACAAAAGCAGACCAGGGCAATCATCGCCATGGGGCACAAGCGCATACTTCTTGAGGCCGGTGAGCATCCGGACACCACCATTGATTATGTGTGCGATGCCATAGGGCAGATTTACAGCACGAAGCTGGGCAACGGGGAAATACGGCGCGTGAACGTGAACATCGCCGCCACCACGAAGGAAAACTACGTGAAGCTGAAGCGGGCTGGAATCGGGACCTACCAGCTCTTCCAGGAAACGTACCATCGCAGGACATACGAAAAGCTGCACCGTGGGCCGAAAGCGGACTACGAACGCCAGCTTACGGCCCATGGCCGCGCGTTCGAGGCAGGAATAGACGATTACGGGATGGGCGTGCTGTTCGGCCTCTACGACCACAGGTTCGAGGTCCTTTCGCTGCTGGCCCATGCGAAGTACATGGAACTGCGATACGGCGTCGGCCCGCACACAATATCCATGCCGAGGTTTTGCCCGGCGCCTTCGGTGGCCTTCAGTCCCGGGTTCCCTGTCTCGGACGCGGATTTCCTGAAGCTTATCGCAGTCATCCGGCTTTCGCTTCCCTACACGGGCATGATAATATCCACAAGGGAGACGCCGGAGATCCGCACGCAGGCGTTCCGCATCGGCATATCCCAGGCAAGCGCCGCCTCCTGCACCTCGGTCGGCGGATACGGGGATTCCGGGAACGGGATTTTGGGGCAGTTCGAGCTCGGCGACCACCGGAACGTGGACTCCGTGGTCCGCTCGCTCATGTCCCAGGGCTTCATACCCTCCTTCTGCACAGCCTGCTACCGTTCCAGGCGCACCGGCGACGCGTTCATGCGGCTCGCTAAAAGCGGGGACATCCACTATCTGTGCAGGCCCAATGCGATAATGACGTTCAAGGAGTTCCTGATGGACTATGCAAGCGCGGAAACGAGAAAAGACGGAGAGCGGATGATTGTGCGGGAAATAGAAAAAATCGAAAACACGGAGCGCAAACTCGAGACCAAAAAGCGCCTCGCGAGAATCGAACGCGGGGAGCGCGATTTGTTTTTTTAACTTGTTTTTTAGGCGATTGTCAGCGATACATCTCATTCTTCTTCGGAGCCGGGGGTGGAGGCGCTTCCTCATCGCCGCCTTCTCCGCGCTCGCCATAGACTGAGAGGAACTCGTCGTATTCGGCCAGCATGCCCTTTGTGATGGACGGCTTCCTCTTCCTGAGCAGCGAGAGCACGCTGTCCGTGGTCAGCTTCCCTTCCTGGCCCGCTATCCTGCCCCGGAGCACGACCATCTTCGCATCGCGGCAGACCAGGGCGATGTCCGCTCCGCTGAATCCCGGGGCCGCGTCAGCCAGCGCTTCCAGGTCCATGCCAGAGGCGAACTTGCCCAGATACAACCTGAACATGTCCACCCTTCCTTTCCCATCCGGCGGAGGTATGTAGAAAATCTTGTCGAACCTTCCCGGCCGCAGAAGCGCCGGGTCGAGCAGGCCGGGCTTGTTGGTCGCGGCCATCACCACCACGCCTTTTAGCTCCTTGAGCCCGTCCATCTCAGTGAGGAACTGGCCCACGATTTCGGACGAGGTAACGCCCCTGGCAGGCGCGAAGGTCTCTATCTCGTCTATGAATATTATGGCAGGCGGGTTCTCGCGGCCGCGGTTGAAGGTCTCCTTTATCACGGAGACCGCCTGGGTGTAGCCCCGCTGCATTATCTCGGCCCCTGACAGCGACTGGAACGACGCCTTGAGCTCGTTGCAGGCGGCCTTCACTATGAGCGTCTTTCCTGTTCCGGGCGGGCCGAAGAGCAGTATGCCCTTGCTCGGCTTGATTTTCATCTCCTTCATCATGTCCTCGTGCAGCAGCGGCACCTCTATGGTCTCCAGCAGCGCCCTCTTGACGTCGTCCAGGCCCACCACGTCCCCCCACTTCACGACCTCGTCCGCTGGTTTCTCGGCCTTCTCGCTTCCCACCCTGCGCTCGAAGTCCAGCTTGAACTGCTCGTACAGGTCAAGGGAGGCCAGGGAGGTGCTGGGCTTGAGCGCCTCGACCACGGCCATGATGTGGGCCATGTTCACGGGCACGATTGCGTTGGCCTTCATCGCGTCCTTGCTGGCGAGCTTGACCGCCTCGTTCACGACGTTCTTTATGTCCGCGCCGGAGAACCGCTCGGTCTTCTGCGCAAGCCTGTCGAAATCCACGTCCTTGTCATATGGGAGCCTCTTCAGGTCCACCTTGAATATCGCCTCGCGCGCCTTCTTGTCTGGAAGGTGCATGTATATTATCTTGTCCAGCCTCCCGGGGCGCAAAAGGGCGGTGTCAAGCTGCCCGGGCAGGTTGGTCGTGCCTATCACCAGGAGGGGGACCTTGCTTTTGGTCGCCCCGTCCATCTCGGTCAGAAGCGTGGACAGCACGCGGGGCGCGACATCATCCGAAGAGTATGCCTCCCTTTTTTTGCCTATCGCGTCTATCTCGTCAAAGAACAGGATTGTGGGCTTGCCCGATTTCCTCGCATCGTCAAACGCGTCCCGGACGTTCTTCTCGCTCTCCCCGAGCCACTGGGACATTATCTCCGTGGTCTTGATTTCTATGAAGAAGTACCCTATTTCCCTCGCAAGGGCGCGCATGAGCATGGTTTTTCCGGTTCCGGGCGGGCCGAAGAGCAGCACGCCCGAGGGCGGCTTGATGTTGTACGCGAAGGCGAGTTCCTTCTTGTCCAGGGGCATTGCAATGGAGTCGCGGAGCTCCGCCTTCACGTCCTCGTAGCCGCCCACGTCGTCCATTGACTGCTCCGCCCCGCCGACGGACATGTCCTTGAATCCGAACTTTCCGAAGCTTTTGAGGCGCTCCTGGCTCTGCGCCTCCTTTTCCCTGCTTATGTGCAGCCCGAACTGCTCCATGACGCCGAGAACGATTATGGACGCCCCGACTGCAAAGGCGAGGCCGAAGGGGAAGCCCTGGCCCGAGAAAATCGCCATCACATAGTAGAAAGGCAGGACGCTGAGCAGGGCGAAGGAGGAAATGAGCTGGGGCCTGCGCTTTATCAGGCCCGAGAAATAGGACGTTAGCCAGAGCGCGACCGCCCATGCAATCATCTGGAGGAATCCGGAATCGGAAAACAGGATGAGCGAGAGGTTCTTGACCACCTGGGCAATGGCATTGTTCGTCTCGGTCAGCACTGCCGGCTTTACCAGCGAGGAAAGCGCGGTGGAAAAGCTTGCCGAGAGCGCCATGATGTCGGCGGCAGGCCTGGTGAACATGAGCGGCTGGTAGCCTGGCTGGTAGATGACGGTCCTGACCGGCATGTATGCCGAGTTCGGCACCAGCCACAATGAGGACAGCAGGAGTATGAGCAGGACGGATGGGACGGATATCGTTATGGATTTCTTCGACCCGAAATGCATCGCCGCCATGGCCATGCCCAGAATGGTTATCCATCCGAAGAGGGGGAACTGTGAGAAGGAGAAGGGCGCGAGCACGAGCACCTCCAATGACGCGAGTATCATCCAGTTCTCCCAGACCTCGAACATCGCCACTGCCAGGAAAAGAAGGAACACCCAGCCGAACACCGCGGACTGGAACGCGATTGCGGGCAGCGCCATGAGCATGCCCAGGATTACCGCGACCGGCGGCTGCTTGTATGCCACCGCGCCGCATGCCAGGGCCAGCAACGGCACCAGGTAAAACGGGTAGAACGGCACCGTCCCGAGCAGGAACAGCGCCCCGAAAAACACCAGCACGGCAGCCCAGAACTTCTCGTTCTCCTGGGCGAGTTTCACGTAGGCCATGACCTTCTGCCCGGCCATGGTCTTGGTTGCAACGACTGGCATGACGGGGACTACTCGGACATGGTTTTTAATAAGTGGTGTCGGGCTGGAACGATAAACAAAACCAAAAACACGAAAAACGAAAAGCGAAAACTGAATTCGGACGAATCGGGCGCTCGGACGCATGCTCGCACGGACGCGCGGCCGCTCGCGCGCCCGCGTTCGTTTTTTTTTATTTTTTTGTTTTTAGTTTTTTTTTATTTTTTGTTCATTTTTTTATTCAATCCTCATGTCCGGCTCAATGCGCCTCCAGCCCCCGTTCATGTACTGCCAGAGCTGCTTCATGCGCGAGTCATACACCAGGCTGTACTTGGACGCGTCGTCCATGGGCCTGTCGATTTCAATCAGGACGAACCTGCGCATCCAGTCCATCTCGTCCCTGAACACGTTCCTCTCCAGGACGTAGATGCGGGCGCGCTCCTTCTTTATCTTCTCGCACCAGTCCATGACCTTCTTTATCTCATCCGGAGTCGGCATGACGTCTACCTCTTCACGATGCTTATTATGTCCCCGTCCAGAAGCGTGTGCTCCAGCCCCACGCGCTGGGCGGCGTGCTTCACGCTCTTGCCCCACACAAGCGCGTAGCGGAAGTTCTCCTTCAGGTCCCTGTGCAGCAGGGCGCAGAACTCGGCGACCGTGATGCCGGACTTCACTATCATGGGCTCGTCCAGGTCCGCCTTTTCCCTGCGCTTCTTGGTGAAAATCTTTATGAAGCGGAGCTTGTCGTATATCGCCTCCTTTAACCGCTCCATGCCCTCGTTCTTCTCCGCGGACACGATGACGTAGTCCTTGGGGAACTTCGCCAGCTCCTTCTTGTCCACCAAATCCGCCTTGTTCACCACGTAGACCGAGGGGATGTAGACTCGGTTGCCTTCCAGCACGTCTATGAATTCGTCGAGCGTGACGTTCTCCCGGAGCACGACGTCGGCATTGAACATGCGGTACTCGTTGAGCGCCGCCGTTATCTCGTTGTTGGTGATTTTAGTGATGGGCATCGTGGAATTGATGGTTATCCCGCCGCGCAGCATCCCCTTCACCACGACCGAGGGCCGGCGTGCGTTTATCCTTATGCCGAACCCGTAGAGCTCGCTCTCTATCACCCTGTGCTGCAAGGGAGCCGCGGCCTCTATCATTATCAGCACCAGGTCGGCGCTCCGGGCCACCGCGATGACCTCCCTTCCGCGGCCCCTCCCGTCCTTCGCGCCCTCTATTATGCCGGGAAGGTCGAGTATCTGTACCTTGGCCTGCCTGTATTCCATGATGCCGGGTATGCATTTGAGCGTGGTGAACGCGTAGGCTGCGGTCTTTGATTCCGCGTTCGTTATCCGGTTCAGGAGCGTGGACTTTCCCACGCT
The DNA here is from genome assembly GCA_903835385.1 of uncultured Microcaldota archaeon. GTDB lineage: Archaea > Micrarchaeota > Micrarchaeia > Anstonellales > Bilamarchaeaceae > CAILMQ01. The sequence goes on from CAILMQ010000015.1 coordinate 45,991, forward strand.
GGGCAGCCCGATTATGGCCACAGTGGCGTTGCCGGATTTCTTGACGTCGAAGCCGCCGCTGGCCGTGCCGTGCTTCTTCGGGCTCACCAGCTCACGCCGCAGCTTCGCGACCTTGGACTTGATTATGCCGATATGGTACTCCGTGGCCTTGTTCTTCTGCGTACGGCCGAGCTCGTCCTCCAGCTCCTTTATCTTATCCTGTATTCCCATGGCCGTCTCCTGTTTCCGGTTCCCGGTTTCCAGTTTTCGGTTTCCGGTTCTCTGTCTCCAGTCCTCGGTTTCCGGTCCTGTTTTTGGTTTCGTGCGCTATATTTTAATCCTTATACTGTTGCAATTGGTGTTTTAAGGCATATTTATATGCTTACCCACGGCGTGAGGCCGCAAAGATTCAAAACATTTAAATATCAGTCGGAAGTAACTATTGAACAATAGTTGCTTTAAGGGAGAGAATGAAAGAGAGGTGAGATTTTGGCTAATGAAACCCAGATTACGCTTAGCAAGGACCACATCTACGGAATCGTGATAGTGGCGCTCGTCGCGCTGCTCACCATATCCGTGTTCACGAACGGTTTCGGCATAATGCCGGTAAAGAGCAACAGCACGGCTGTAAACTGCAGTCCGGTAACCGGAAACACTTCCGGCACCGCCGACAAGTTTGCGGGATTGCAGAACATGCCGCTGACAGTTGGCAATATGCCCGTGCGGGGCCAGGACAGCGCTCCTGTGACCTGGGTGGAGTTCAGCGACTTCCAGTGCCCGTATTGCGCGAGGCTTTACACGGACACGGACACGCAGGTGGAAACCGCGTACGTCAACACCGGAAAGGTGAAGATGTACTTCAGGAACTACCCGCTCCCGCCTTCTATGCATCCGAACGCCGAGGCTGCGGCCGAGGCTTCCAGGTGCGCAAACGAGCAGGGCAAGTTCTGGGCTATGCATGACAAGCTGTTCACGGACCAGGGAACATGGTCCCCGAAAAGCGCCACCGATGTGCAGACGACCTTCGCCGGATATGCGACCGGGCTCGGGCTTGACGGCACCAAGTTCACGTCCTGCATGACATCCGCCAAGTACTACAACGACGTGCAGGCAGACCTTCAGGCCGGCGGGACCTTCGGAGTCAGCGGCACGCCGGGCGTGTTCGTGATGCTGCCCAAGTCCAAGACGGACTTCACCGCGCTTAAGAACGTGGTGGCCGCATCCAGCGGGGCGTTCCAGCTCTACCAGGACACAGACAGCCTGATAGTGTTCGTGGCAGGCGCGTACCCGTATTCCTCGTTCTCCCAGGTGCTGGATACGGTCACGTACTAGGAATAAGCCTTTCTTTTTTTTTCCTTAATTTTCTATTTTTAGCGGGTTTGCTTGTTCCCAGTGCCAAACGGGGGAAGCGGCCTGCCCGCGGTCTTTCTCGCAATCTGTTGCAGGAACTCCCTGGTGCGCGCCGGCTCCGGAAGATGGGGCCCTGTTCCGAACATCTGCCTCTGAATCTGCATGAACGTCTCCATGCGCCTCTCTGATTCCAAGGCCGTGCCGGCCTGCGGCTCGCTGCAGAGCCAGCGCACGAGGCACTCGGACGCGATCCTGGACACTGCCGAGTCTTCCGCACCTATATTGGACGATCTCATGGCAATCTTGCAGAAAAGCGGTGACATGCCGAATAAGGCCCTGCCGTCAAATTTATCAAGCGGGAGGTGCTTTGGATGGGCGAAAAGCAGTCCCATGGCGTCCTCGGCCTGGAAAGGCTGGATCGCGGGATTGCGGCTCAGCAGCTCGAGAAGGGTGTAGTTCACCAGCCCCATCGCTCCCCTCACGCTGGGCTCCCGGATTTCCACGCCTTGGGGCCCGACGCTGTGGATATGAGGCACCACGAGCTCCGTCACGCCACGCACCGCGGCAGCCAAAGCTTCCGGGGATGGCATAGCGGCAAGGGAAAGGAACGCGGCTACTTGGATCCCTTTTGGATCAAATGTGGGAATCGGAAAAACGTCCCTCTCACCGGGCTTCTGGAACCACGGGTGGGGAAGCTCCTTCAGGCTGAGGATGTGCCTGAACCCCAGGACGACTTTCCGGTGCACCTCGTTGCCGACCAGGGCATAGGGGTCGCCCCGCGCGAGGGCCATGATTATGGATTTGCCTTCCAGCGGGTCTATTGCCGCGCCGCTCCGGACGAGCGCGTCCAATACCCCCTCCAAAGCCTGGTCGGGCACCAGCTCGGACGGGACCAGGCCAGCGCCGGCCGTCAACCAGGGTGAGCTCGCATCCAAGCCGGGCCTCAGAGCCGGCAGGGCCCGGGACCTGAGCGAGTGCGCCATGAGCGCAGCCAGGACGATGGGCTCCTCGCCTATGCCCGCGAGGGCGATCGACCCCCTCTGCTCGCGTTTCCGGTTCAGGCTGGTGAAAAGGGACCCGCAGAGCGCTTCCATGAAGAACTCCATCTTGCGGGCGCCGGTCATTATCTGGGAGCACGTCTCCCTTTTGCTCGATTCCGAGGACCGCACATGAATCGCCGAGAGGCAGCAGACGCAAATCCTCTCCAGGGCGGTTCCCGCAGGGCCTGGCACGCCCCTTCCGTAGAGCGGGGTGGCGAGAATGTTCATCGCCTCCCTCCAGACCTTCTCGTCTTTCGAGCGCACCGCTATCTCCTCTAGGAGTTTGCAACAGACGAGCAGCTTCGGAAGAGGGGTTTTTGAATTCTTGATCTCCTCTCCGACCGGCCTGAACTCATCCGGAGTGAAATTCCCGGATTCCGCGGCTTCAACGGCATCCCTCAGGAGGCTGTTGAAACGACGGGTGGAAACGGTTCTGAACAACAGACTGCCAGGGTCCTTTACGAATAGCGTTCCGTGGAGCGAAAAAAGGTCCGTGGAAAAGATTGTGCCTTGAGTCAGGCTCAGACCCGGGGAGAAGGCAATGTCAAAGCTCTTTGCCTCGCTGATGAGAGCGATAAATCTCGTGTTCATGTATAATACCCGGAGGATTGTTTTTATAAAACTATTTATTTCCACTTTAAGCGACTAATTCACGCTCATGCCCGGCATCCACTACCCGGCGGTCTATCCTTTTCATGAAAAGGTTGGCAGCCTGATTCGTCCCGGGGCCGTATCCAGGGCTTCTCAGCGGTGAAACTTCGCAGTACACGCGCCAAATGGCCCCGGCCGATTCCAGGCTTAACCCGTTGCACATCCGCGCGAGCAGGGAGGCGGCTTTCAGCTTCTTTACATCAAGGCCTTTGTGGATAATCTCTGGCGCGTCGCTGACGTGGCTGAGTATTTCTTCAGTAGACACTCTCGGAAGGATGTCCTCCATGAAGCGGATGGCATCCAGGACATGCGCGGTGTTGAGGCGGACGCGTCCGTATCTGAAATCGGCATCTGTCAGTAGCCTGAATGCAGCGTCGAATAGCAGGTCCGTTTTTTCGCCCGGTTTGATGGCGAGCGCTTCTGCGCGGAACCCGGCCGAATAGCCTTCCCGCGAGAGCAGGGCTCCCAGGCTATCTTCCATGGCGCCCGTCTTGTCTGCGGTCTTATGCCTCTGGAATCCGCGCTCCAGCCGCGTCATGGGGCTCGCAGGCTCTCCGCTTATTCTTTCCAGAAGCGTAGCTTCATACGGATGAACGGGCTTTACCCGAACCCCGTGTACTGGAACTGGCGTTGGCGTAGCCTGCTTATCCGATCCATGCAGCAAGTGGCGCCTCTGAACCTGTAAACCCGCCATGATTAGATTACGATTTTCTCATTTATAATGGTGAGTGTTTGTGCCCTTTTGGAGCGGGTAGGGGGCCTATTCCAGCCTCTTGAGCCCTGCCCACCAGGAGTTAGATTTCATTGTCCTGAGTTTCGAATGCAGCCTCTTCGCGCTGCTGGTTTTGAGCCTTTTGCCTATGATGCCCACCCAGCGCATGGTGCCGGAATTGCCCGCGTCCGCGTATTCCTTTGCTTGTATGGCGCATTCCAGGTAATCCGCGTCCTTGAGAATGGTTTTTTCGCTTTCGCTGAGTTTCAGGGCTGCTGAGAGCGCCTTTCGCATTTCTGCCGGCATGGCTTCGGTCTGCTCTGCCTCTATTTTGCGCTCCAGTTCTTCCGTGGTGTGCACATACCTGGAGGCTATCTTGTTCATGTCCCCCAGGCGCGCCTCGAGCATGTCGTGGAACACTGCGGCCGTGCAGAGCTTTTCCGGGTCCGCGCCCTCCGTTTTCGCGAGCACGAACGCGATTATCGCGGTGCGGAACGAATGGTCGGCCACGCTTTCAGGATGCTTTATCCCTTCCGCCCACCATCCGCTCCTGGCAGTCCTTTTCAGCATGCCTGCCTCGAAGAAATACCGGACTATCGAGTCTTCGCCCATTGTGACACCCTCTTAGGGAGCGATAGGTCGTTTCTTTTATTAATATTGCCTGCGCCTATTGGATTGAATGGTCCAGCACGAGAAGGCGATTCTCAGGCAGGAGATGCTCGCGAAGAGGAACTCGCTCAGCGAGGCTGAGCGGAAAGAGAAAAGCGATGCCATAATGGAGAAATTGTTTGAAGAGCATCATTTCCGCGAGGCGAAATGCGTCTCGTTTTACATGCCCATCGGCAACGAGGTGGACACGCGGCAGATGATAGCCCGCTCCGTAGCCGCGGGGAAGGGGGTCCTCCTGCCGGCCGTGGCTTCGGACCACCACCTGGAGCTGCGCAAATTCGAGTCTTTCGAGAACATGAAAAAGGGCAGGTTCGCCATAATGGAGCCAATCAGCGAGGAGCGGCCCGATGAGGACCCGCACGTCATAATCCTGCCCGGCGTGGCATTCGGCTTGTGCATGCACCGCCTCGGCTACGGGAAGGGATATTACGACCGGCTGCTCGCGCGGCTCCCGTCATTCCGCATAGGAATCTGCTTCGACCTCCAGGTGCTGGAGCGGCTGCCGAGGCATTCCGACGACCAGCGGATGAACATGATAATAACCGAGAAACGGGAGATTGTGTAAGGGCACGGCATAAGGAAGTTTTATAATCCTTGAACGAGAAGGGAAGGATGGCGATTCTATGGTTGAGCTCCGAAGAAGCATAAAATGTTCCAACTGCGGCACGGAAACCACGCTTTACCTGGCCAGCGAAATGGTCCTGAGCGAGCTGCTGGTGCATGGAAAGTGCCAGAGGTGCGGCAATTCCCTGCAGCTCAATTTCAACATAATAGATTCCAGCGGCCAGTCCGTAAAGTCCGACTCCGCCCAGTCGCCCGCATCGCAGGGCGCCGAATCACCTGCCGTGAACCTGGATGAGACGCTTTTCAACGAGCCGGCGGACATCCCCAGCGATACAATAAGGGACTTGATTGAGAGTTAAGGCCAGACAGGTCACAGTTTGGAAAGCAGGCCCGGAAGCCCGGCAACGGATTCCAGGACGAAATCAGGGCGCTCGCGCATTTTCAATTTTTTCAAGTCCTCTTTTTTTGCGACTCCGGTGAGCACGAGAACGCTCCTTATCCCGGCATTCTTGCCAGTGAGCACGTCCGTCTCAATCACGTCCCCGACTATCAGTGTTTCTTCCTTTTTCAGCTTGTTCTCGCGCAGCAGGAGTTCCACGCCGTACCTGTTCGGCTTGCCCAGCACAATCGGCTTTTTGCCCGTGCACTTCTTCATCGCCGCGACTATCGCGCCTGCGCCGGGAAGGAAACCGCCCTCCACCGGAAACATCATATCTTCATTGGAAGCGATGAAGAGCGCGCCGCGGCGTATGGCCTTGAACGCCGTGGCAAGCTTTTCGTAGGTGAATTTCCTGTCCAGCCCCACGGCGACTATGTCCGCGTGCTCGTCCCGTACCACTTGCACGCCCTTGTCCAGGAGCTCGTCCTGCATGCCTGCTTCCGAGATGCAGAACACCTTCCTGCCAGGGTATTTCGTGGCGATGTAATCGGCAATCATGTAGGAGGAGCAGAAAACCTCGCTCTCCCTGGCAAAGAGCCCCGCGGCTTTGAGTTTTTTCACGGTGCTTTTCCTGGTGTGCGTGGATGCGTTCGTCAGGAAGAATATTTTTATGCCAAAGCCGCGCATTTGCTCCAGCGCCCTGGCAGCGCCGCTAATAGCGGTCCTGCCCCGAAGCAGAGTGCCGTCCAGGTCGAGCAGTACGACTTTTATCCCAATCATAAGGGATTTAATCGCCTCTTAACAAATTAAAACGTATGCGAGTCGCGGTTCTTTTCTCGGGAGGCAAAGACAGCTGTTTCGCCGCGTCCTGGGCCATTGGACAGGGCTTCGAGACGATGCTGGTGACAGTGGAGCCCGAGGAATATTCCATGATGTTCCACCACCCCAATATCCGGGCTACGAAGATGCAGGCAGAGGCAATGGGCCTGGAGCAGGTGTTCGTGAAAACCGATGACAGGGACTGGGAAAAGAACCTGAAGGCGGCGCTGAAGAAGCTGGATGCCAGGGCTCTCGTGACCGGAGCGGTTGCGAGCACGTATCAGCGTACAAGGATAGATAATCTGGCAAAGGAGCTGGGGGTTCCCGCTTATTCACCACTCTGGCATGCCGGGCCCGAGGTGATGGAGGAGATGCTCCGGACCATGGAAATATACGTATCTGCGGTCTCGGCAGAGGGCCTCGGGCCCGAGTTCCTGGGAGAGCCGCTCGAAAAGCTCGTGCGCGCGAAAAAGCCGGACGTCCATCTTTTTCTGGAGGGAGGCGAGGGCGAGACGTTCGTGGCAAACGCGCCGTTTTTCAAAAAACGGATAGTGATAGAGGAATGGAAAAAGACCTGGGACGGCGTGCGCGGCGTGGCTGAGATAAAAAAGGCGAGACTGGCCGCCAAATAGCAATATAAGCCTGCTTTCGGAAAGCCCTTCATGGCCCGCAGGACGTATTCGGATCCCGAATTGATGCGACTCCTAGAGGTAAACGCGAAAACGCTCGCGATGTTCAAGAAGGTCAGGGCGGACGCCATCAAGGAGGCCAAAACGCTCGCCGCACCGAGGAAGGGCAAAATCAAAGTGCTGGGCATATCCGGCTCTGCGCGCGACGCCTTTGACATGGCGCGCGAGGACTCCAATTCCGAGGAGCTGCTCAGGCGCTGCCTGAAGCACTGCGAGGGGATGGGCGCGCAAACCGAGCTGCTCGCGCTGCGCAAACACAGCATAGGGCACTGCAAGGCTTGCTACTCCACCACCAACACCCAGTGCCATTTCTACTGCTCCTGCTATCCCAAAGGGACTCCTGCGGGGGACGACATGACGAACATAATCTATGACAAGCTGCTGGCCGCGGACGCAATAATCTTCGCAACTCCGGTGAACAACTTCAAGATATCCACGCTCATGGCGGCCTTCATAGACAGGTGCATAAGCATGGACGGCAGCCTGGGCCCGGCTGACCCCAAAGACCCGAAGAACGCGGAACTGAACAGGAAGCACATGAGGTTCATAGAGCTGACCGCGGACCCGGAGGTTCCGGGAAGCGGAATGCTCAGGAGGTTTCCCGGCAAAATCGCCGGCGTCATCGTGTGCGGCCACGAGGCCGGCGCGGGCATGACCATAAGCAACCTGTTCATGACGCTCAATCACTACGGCATGCTCTTCCCGCCCTTTTCCAACATGTATGCGATGAGTTCCATCTGCAATTCCACCTACTCGGACAAGGGGAACATACTGGGGAACTGCTATGGCGGGGAAGTGATGGCCGTTGCGAAGAACGTCATGGCGGCCGCGAAAGCGGTGAGAAAGCAGGGCGTGCGGTTCAGCGACTGGTCCTACGACAACAGCAGGAACTAGGATTTAAAAAAGAGGAAATCGGCCTTGTCACCTGGTAGCCAGCCCGCACTGGTAGTCCTGGGCCAGCCATTTGTCCGCGGTCGGGCCGAATGTGCACACCTGCGTGTTGTCGCCCGTTGCGGCACAGATGCTGCCCTGGATGCACCATTTGCACTCCCCGGGAACTGTTTTCAGGCAGGACGAGCAGTCGGTGTGCACCGAGCATGCGGACGGCGCCGGAGCCAGGGGCATGCAGTCGGTGTCGGAGGAACAATCATCGGTTCCTGCACCCGGCACATGCACGCATGCGTTGTTCAGGCAGGCCAGGTGGGTGGCCAGGGGCTGCGCTGGAGCCGCGGCAGTGCAGTCGTAATGGCTGGCGCATTCGTCCGGGCCCGCGCCCGCGGTCTCCACGCACAGGGAGTTTTCGCAGGCGAAGTGAGTGGCTACGGTCTGGTTCGACTGATTGTTTGTAGGATTTGGAAGTGGGGCCGCGGTCGCGTTCCCGACAGTGAGGTATTTCTCCAAAAAGCCGCATGGCCCGCCGACTGCCAGGATAACGAATGAGAACGCGAAAAACGCGAGTTTTTCATTACTCATATCTTCCATGCACCCACCTCATATCGCCAGGTCAATCTCCTTCTTCCCGTCACTGAGCCATATCCCCTTTTTGTCCGTGACCGCGCCGATTACCTGCGCCGGCACGTTGTGCTTCTTCGCGATGTTCAGCACCGTGCCCTCGGCATCCTGGGGCACTATGACCACCATGCCGACGCCCATGTTGAAAGTCCTGTGCATCTCGGAGAAGTCGGTGACCTTCTCGCGGAGCGCCTCGAAAACCGGTGCCGGCTTGGGCAGGCGGTCTATGCGGTAGCCGACCTCCTTGTTCAGCCGGTTTATCTTGGAGAACGCGCCTCCGGTGATGTGCGCCAGGCCGTGTACCTCCGATGCGTCTATCATCTCCAGCACCGCGCTGCAGTATATTCTCGTGGGAACGAGCATCTCTTTGCCCCATTTCTTCACGTCCAGCGCCTTGCGCGCGAGCGTGTAGCCGTTGGAATGCAATCCGGAGCTCTCCAGGCCTATGATGGCATCGCCCTTCCTGACCTGGTCGCCAAGTATCTTCTTCTTCACGCGGCCGACCACCGTGAAGGTGAGGTCGAACGGCTTTTTCCCGCCCTTTATGATGTCCGGTATGACCGCGGTTTCGCCACCCACGATGGCGCAGCCCGATTCCTCCGCGCCCTTCACCAGGCCCTTCATGACCTCGTCCACCAGCGAGCCGTCCTCCTCCGCCAGCGCGATGTAATCCACGCCCACCAGCGGCTCGGCGCCGACGCAGAGTATGTCGTTCACCGACATGGCGATGGCGTCTATGCCCACGGTGTCGTACTTGTCCATGTCCTGTGCCACGAGCAGCTTGGTGCCCACCCCGTCCGTATGGATGACCAGGTCCTCCACGCCGCAGCGGAACAGTCCGCCGTAGTGCCCGAACACGGGGAGCGCCTCGCCATAGCCCTTCCTGAACGAAAATGTGGACCTTATCCTGTCCCATATGCCGGCCTGTATCTTCCTGACGTGGCCGACATCGATGTCGTATTTCATAGTCTGCACTTTGCCATGATACATATTTAATAATATTAGCGGCTCTATCCCACTCATGAAGATAGGCGACGCTTTCCGCAGTTTTGCGCAGCGTGTTCTGGAAGCGGCCGGGAAGGGCGGGCTCCCGAAGCTGGAGCAGAAAAAACTGGACCACCTGCTCTCACGCACCGGAAAGCGGAACACCATACTCGCCAAGGGAATCCTCACCGCGCTCGACGCCGGCGGCGCGACCAAGTCGGACATCGCGAAGCTGAGCGGGCTGCTGGCCGCGGCCAACGAACGCATCCTTGACGAGCGGACGCCCTTCACTTCCAGGGAAAAAACTGAACTCACCGATATTTTCCGCAGGGCCTACATACCCAGGAAGACAACCGGCTGGTTCTCCAGCCACATAGACGAGCTGCTCGCGGAGCAGATAAAGGACGAAATAACGGCCGGGCGGGCGACGGGCGTCCCTAAAAAGCTCAAAGCCTGACTTTAGGAGGGAACCCTGCATGAAAATCAAGCTCACACCGGAGCTTTCCTACATAATCGGATTCTGGCGCAAGAGGCGCACTTTCGAGGGCATCGGCATAAAGGGCGACGGGCAGCACCTGGAGGTCTTCACCAAGGAGGTGCTGGACAGGGGGCTAACCACTTCGGACAAGCTGCTATCCGAGGGCGAGAGGGTCTGGTTCTTCCACAGCGCGTATCGGAGATTCTTCCAGGATATAGAAAAGGAGCAGCTGGAGAGGTTCAGGTACCTGAACGAGTACGCGGCCAACTATCTCGGAGGGACGTTCGACTCGGTGGGCGGCATAGACGAGCGGGGCATCGTCTACCTTGAGAGGGCGAACAAGCAGGACGAGATGCTGCTAATCCGGCTCGGTTTCGGCTCCCGCTGGCAGAAGGAGCGGCTCGCCGTAGAGAAGCCCAAGGCGTTCCTGACCTTCATAAAGAATTACGTCAAGATTTTCGCGGGGCATAAGATTTTCGATTACCTCAAGAAAAACAGCGGGAAAAAGAGGAAACGAAAAACGGGCGCCAGTGGAGCGGATGCGCCGCCAGCAACCAATTAAAACTCACTACTATATTATTCCCCCGCCATTTGGGGCATTTGCGGGTGCATTTGTTATGAGGATACTCACTGTCCACGCCGACTACATGGAAATCGAGCCGCTCACCAAGGCGATAAAATCAGCGGAGCAGATAGAAAAGGGGAAACGGCGCTATGACGAGGTGCTCGTGGTCTTCACTGCCGTCGAAAAAGGCGACGAGAACGTCGGCGCCATGGCCCAGAAGCTGGCAAAGGAAGCCGAGGCGGTCGCGAAGCAGGTGAAAGTGAACAACGTGCTGCTCTATCCGCTCGTCCACCTTACGTCAAACCCATCGGACCCCGCCACCGCGCAGAAGGTGATGGAAAAGGCCGAGGAACTGCTCAAGAACAGGGAGTACAAGGCGGCGCACGCGCCGTTCGGATGGTACAAGGGCTACACGCTCAAATGCAAGGGCCACCCGCTGAGCGAGCTGAGCCGGGAGCTCAAAGCGTCCGGAGACGACGGCGAGATAAGGGAGGAAGGCGGCAGGAAACCCGGCGAAGTGGTGTCCGAGAGCCTGAAAGCCGAGGAAAAGATGAAGAACAGGTTCTATATAATGGACCTGGACGGAAAGCTCTCAGACCCGGAGACTTTCGATTACGGCAGCCACGAAGGCCTGAAAAAGTTCGCGCAGTACGAGACCAAGAAGGTGCGCGCCTACGAAAAGGAGCCGCCGCACATAAAGATAATGAAGGCCCACTCGCTCATAGACTACGAGCCCGGCTCCGACTCCGGAAACTTCAGGTTCCTGCCCAAGGGCAGGCTGATAAAGAAGCTGCTGGAAAACGCCATAACCGACTACTGCGTGGGATGCGGCGCCATGGAAGTGGAGACGCCCATCATGTACGACATGGCGCACCCGACCCTGAAGAAATACCTGGACCGCTTCCCCGCCAGGCAGTACACGGTGCTGAGCGACGACAAGAGGCTGTTCCTGAGGTTCGCCGCGTGCTTCGGCCAGTTCCTCATAGCCCATGACCTGGTGATTTCCCACAGGCACCTGCCGCTGAAGATGTTCGAGCTCACGAAATACTCATTCAGAAGGGAACAGGGCGGCGAGCTCGCGGGCCTCAAGCGGCTCCGGGCGTTCACCATGCCGGACATGCACACCTTCACGATTGATATGGAGGCTGCGAAGGCCGAGTTCTGGAAGCAGCTGGAGATGAGCCTGCAATGGAACCAGGGCCTGGACCTGGAGACCGAGGTCGGGTTCAGGATACTGGAGGAATTCTACGAGAAGAACAAGGACTGGTACCTGGGCATGGTGAAGAAGGTGGGCAAGCCGGTGCTGGTGGAGATGTTCAGCGAGCGGTACGCGTATTTCATCACGAAGTTCGAGTTCAACTTCGTGGACTCCATGCACAAGGCGAGCGCGCTGTCCACGGTGCAGATAGACGTGGAGAACGCGGACACCTACGACATCAGCTACGTTGATGACAAGGGCGAGAAGAAGAGGCCCCTCATACTCCACGCGTCGCTGAGCGGCTCGCTCGAGCGCGTGATATACGCGCTGCTGGAAAGGGAGGCCATGAGGATAGAGCAGGGGAAAAAGCCGGTGCTGCCCATATGGCTCGCTCCCACGCAGCTGCGGCTCATACCCGTCAGCGACGGGCAGAAGGATTATTGCGAAAAGCTGCTGGAGCAGCTCCGGGGAAAGCGCGTGCGCATAGACCTGGATGAGCGGAACGAGACCCTGGGCAAGAAAATCAGGGACGCGGAACACGAGTGGGTGCCCTACATCGCGGTCATAGGCGAAAACGAGATAAAGTCCGGAATGCTCAACGTGCGGGTGCGCACGACCGGCGAGAAGAAGGATTACAAATTCGAAGAGCTTGTTGCGGAGGTGGAGAAAACTTCCAACAACCAGCCCTTCGAATTGCTCTCCCTGAGCCCCTACATGTCCAAAAGGCCAGTGATATAGATGCATGGCCCCTTGGCAGCCGCAAGGGTCGGCGCCGCGTCCGGGAAAGAAGCCCGTCGCCGCGAATTCCCCACGCCTGCCAGGGCCATGGAGACCTACCAGGTGCTCGGGAGGACGCTCACCACTTTCGTGTCCCGGGGCATGACAAAGGAGCAGTCGTTCATCAAGGCCGTGGAGGAGGCGGGCGGCAGGGTGTTCAGGAAATTCTATTCCCAGTTCAACAAATACGAGATAACCGCCATCGTGTTCCAGGACGCCGCGCTGGTCAAGAACGACCCGGAGCACATCGCTTCGCAGGATTTTTCCTTCTTCGGAAAGGGCGCGGAACGCATAAGGCGCATGGCGCTGAAAGAAGCGAGGAAATCAAAGGGCGGCGTGCATTTTTTTGAAGACGGGGCGGGCATACCGATCCAAAAAGGCAAGGGCGGCGACCTGGTTTTCCTGAGCCCTGACGAGATGCTGGCCGGCGGAGGAAGGGCCATGAATGTCCGGGTGGTGGACACGAACATAGACCCGAAAACGCTCGATGAATTCAGGGAAGGCGCGCGGGCGCTGCGCGAGGGGGACCGTGCAACCCTCGAAAGAATGACGAGGGCCGCGGGGGCGCACTCCCAGTCAAGGGAAAGGAGCATAGATCCGCTGGCGACTTACACGCTGCTGGATGCGAGAACCGGCGAGGAGATGGGCGCGGCGGCCGCCAATTCAAAGCTCGGCCACACGCTCCGGGTTGCGCGCGAGGATGTTTTCGTCCCGGAGAACTTCCTCATCAGCAGGTTCATTGCAGACGCCGCGCGATTAGCGCCTCAGCGCACGGAAAGGGCGGCATGGGAGATGCTCTACGTCCTTCCAAAGCCTCCGGACGACGATTCGGACGGGCGTTTCGCAATGAAGGTGTACAGCGTGTGCAGGTTCGGGCAGGCTTCGCAGGAAGATGCGCATGGGGCTCCGATTGAACAATGGAAAGCGAATGCACGGGAGTCCGTAAGCCATATGGCGCTTTTCGATGCGTTCCCCCAAACCCAGGTTCCAGCAAAGGAGCGCGTCGCCGGAGCCCCGGCTGCGCAGAACCCGCAGGCAATGATGTTCGACGGGTTCGCTCCGCTGCCCAAGCCCGCGGCATCCGGGGTTCCAGGACCGTCCGTGACGGCAATGGAAAAACCTGAAACGAAAAGGGCGCCCGCTCCAGCAGAAACCCCGCAGGCCATGACCCGCGCACGCTTCGAAAGGCACGCGATTGTCCCGAAAGCGGAGGCAATAATCCCGGCGCATAAGACGGTGCTTGCGAATGCAGGCAACGCAGAGCGAAAACCGCTCAGGCGCAAAATGCCGGAACAGCCGGTTGAATACGGGCCAGGCGGGATGAAAAATGAAACAATGCCGCTCCCGTCCCGGCGGCCGAGAAGAAGGAAGAGGAAACCTGAAGAAAAACTGATGGAACGCCGCCCGGCTGCCCTTGTTCCAGGCAATCAGAGTCCAAGGAAGATTCAGGAAAAGAAAAAGGGCAATGAAAAAATACGCAAAACGCCGAATGGAAAATCCAGGACTCCGGGAGCGGCAACACAAAATCCGAAAAAACCAGCATCGCCAAAACAAACAAAATCTAATCGTCCGAATCGCGCCGCAAAGCGCCCGGAACAGGGATTGGGAACGAAACCGCAGGCGCCGAGGAAACAAAGCAGGCACAAAAACAAAACCGCAATCCCGCAAACAAAGGAAAAGAAAACCGGGACACCGGTTCAAGCAAGTGAAAAGAAGGCGAAACTGCCGGAAACCTGGAAAAGGCGAGATGGCAGGGAAACGGGGAAAATGCGGCAAAGGAAAATGCCGGAATCAAGGAACACGCGCGCGCTGCAGGAGCTTCTTCCCTTGTTCACTTCGCGAAAAACCAGGGCAGCAGGTTCATCAGGAAGGCGGCGAGCGTCAGGAGCATGAGCGCCTTCACAAAAAGCTTGTTCTTCATGTTCACGTCTATTATCCTGTAGCCGTCAAAGAAAGGCAGGGGCAGCAGGTTGACGGACCCGATTATGAAATTCAGGGCGAACGCCATGCCGAGCACCAGGAAAATTGACAGGGCAATTGATGGCGAGCCCAGCGACAGCACGACGCCCAGGTTTTTGAGTATTATCGCGTAGAGCATGAACACCACGAAGAAGAACAGGGATGCCATGAGATTTGCCGTAGAGCCGGCCACGAGCACGCGGGTCTGGGCGACCTTTTCCGCCCTTGCCAGCCTGCCTTCGTCCGGCTCCACGAACGCGCCTATTGGGATGACGCCGAAGAGCACGACTCCGGTGGAAAGCAGCGGGACGCGCGCGAGCCTGCCGAGTATGGCATGGGCGTACTCGTGCACCGCCATTATTATCACGAGCGCGGCTATTCCCTCGAAGAACGGGAGGTTCACGCCCGGCAGGAGCATTGTCGCGCCCGGGCTGGTCGATGCCATGGCATTGGTGCCGGAAAGTATGGTGCTCGCGAGCGCGGAGAGCACGACCAGCCCGTAGAAAAGCAATCCCGCCAGGAGGAGCAGGAAGAAGCCGCCCAGCAGGAGCGCGATTGTCGCCACCAGGGAAATCATGGACGAGGGCGACGTGCCGAGCTGCTGCTTCGCCTTTTCCATCACGCTCAGCTTGAGCACCTGGGTGAGGAACGGCAGTATGGAAGGTGACACGAAGAAAGCGACCAGGAGAAGGAGGCACATGCCGCAAACCACGGATTTGAAGGACACGTTGCCCCTCATAAGCGGGATGCTGAGCAGGCCGTAGGACATCGTGGCCCCGGTGTCAGAAAAGAATTTCCAGAAGCCGGCGTTTTTCGCCAGGCCGTCTATGACCGCAAGCCCCTTCCTGGACCTGAGCATTATCAGGCCCCACTCGCCGTCCAGCCCGAACCTGCTGATGAGCAGCTGGCCTGTTGCGAACATCTCGGCGGCGCAGAGCGCGAACTTCCAGAGCCCGGGCAGGGGAAGCTGCAGTATCACGTAGAAAAGCGCGAATGCGAGTATTACCACTAAGAGCAGGAGCTTATTCATGGTTACCGCTTACTCCGAGGGGGTTTAAATAAATTTGGAATTAATAAGGCGTCATGAAACTCAGCTGTGACATCTGCGGCAGGCCCGATGCCAGGGCGGTCATACTGATAGAAGGGGCGAAGATGGTAGCCTGCGGGGGCTGCATGCGCAATGGCAAGGTCCTCTACAGGCTTGACGAGGGCGTGGAGGAGGAGGTGGACCTCCGCTCGCTCCCGGCAAGGAAAAGCCCGATGGACGAGGGCGAGGAGCTCATCGACGGCTACGGGAACCTCATAAAGAAGGCGAGGGACCGCATCGGGGTCAGGCTCTCGGTGATAGCGGAGAAGATAAGCGAGAGGGAAAGCTACCTGGACGCCATAGAGAACGGAAGGATGAAGCCCACCATTACTGTCGCGAAAAAGCTCGAGCGGGAACTGGGAATAAAGCTTGTCGAGAAGGCATCGGAGGAGACCGTCTCGTCCTCGGACAGGCCGTCGGGGAGATTCAGCGAGCCGACGCTGGGCGACGTGATTGTGGAAGCCAAAAAGAAGAAAGGGAAATGAATGGGCGTAGACCTCGGCGACCTCTGCGTAAAACGCGCCATAACGCTGGAATCGCTATCCGGCAGGGTCATTGCCATAGACGCATTCAACGTGCTCTACCAGTTCCTCGCGTCCATAAGGCAGGAGGACGGGACGCCGCTCATGGATTTCAAGGGCAGGACCACCGCCCACCTCTCCGGGCTTTTTTACAGGACGTCAAAACTCATACAGAACGGCATCCGGCCAGTCTATGTGTTTGACGGCATGCCGAGCGCGCTCAAGGAAAAGACCAGGGAGGCGCGCACTGAAGTGAAGCGCAAGGCCGAGGAAAAGTGGAAGCAGGCGCTCAGCGAGGAAAGGTTCGAGGACGCGAAAAAATACGCGGCCGCGACGTCCAGGCTGACAGGTGGCATGGTGGAGGAGAGCAAAACCCTGCTTTCCGGCATGGGCATACCCTGGATACAGGCGCCGGGCGAGGGCGAGGCGCAGGCCGCCATGATGGTGCAGAAAGGGCAGGCATACGCGGTCGGTTCCCAGGATTTCGACGCCCTGCTTTTCGGCGCGCCGGTGCTGGTGCGCAACCTTTCCATAACCGGCAGAAGGAAGGTTCCCAGGCAGGACAGGTATGTCATGGTGGAGCCGGAGGAGATAGTCCTGAGGGATACCCTCAACTCGCTGCAAATGACACGCGAGAAGCTCGTTTGGATAGGCATTCTTCTCGGCACTGATTTCAACGAGGGCGTGCCGCGTGTGGGGCCCAAGACCGCGCTGAAGATAATGAAGGAAGTCGATAGCCTGGACGCGCTCCGGGCGTACGTCAAGACGAAATATGATTACGAATTCGAGGTGGAGCCTGAGCGCGTGATGGAGCTTTTCCTGAGGCCGTCCTATGTGGAGGTCGCGGAAAACCCGAAATGGGGCGCCATAAACGACTCCGAAGTGACAAGGATAATGGTTGACGAGCACGATTTCGCGCGCGAACGCGTGGAAAAGATACTATCCGACATAAAGCTCTCGTTTCGGGAAAAGGGCGCGCAGAAGAAGCTCGGGGACTGGTTTGAGTAAATTACAGAAGTCAGGCACCGATTGACTTTCGGAGCATGGGCCAAATTTAAGACGACGAACAATTGGAATACAGGAAGAAAACAACGAATTACCGCACGAATGGGAAAACAGAAGTCAGCGCCCAGACAGGTCTATGCCCGAGACTCCCTGCCTTATTATTTTCTTTTCCACCAGGTCCACCACCGCCGAGGGGCCGTGGTATTTCGTGACGCCGTCGTCTATTGCCAGGTCCACGGAGCCCAGTATCTTCGGGTCCACCTCATCGAACCTGGTGGGCGCGCTCTTGCCCGAAGGGTTCGCCGAAGTGGATATCACGGGCAGGTCCGCGATGCCGGCCAGCATGTGGGCGAAGGAGTAGTCCGGGATGCGCACGCCGAGCTTTCCTTCGGATGCCACCGGGATTTCGGTTTTCGTCCTGAGCAGGAACGTGAACGGGCCGGGCAGGTTCTTGTTCAGCACCTCGCGCTGCCATTCGTCCACCTCGCAGTAGCGCTCTATCATGACGATGTCCGACATGGTCACGGACATGGGCTTGTTCGGCTCGCTGCCTTTTATCTGCAGTATCCGCTCCGCGACCTTTTGCGATAGCGCGTTGCCGCCCAGGCCGTAGAGCGTGTCTGTCGGGTAGAGTATCACTCCGCCGGCCCGCACCACCTCTGCCGCTTTCTGTAGCGCGCCCCTGTAATGGTGCCTGCTTATGCGTATTGTCTCGACCATGTTACCGGAATATACTCCCCTCCACCATTTTTAATCTTTTACGTCGTTCTATCATGATGAGCGACCAACCAGCCCCAGAGAAAGCATTGGGGGAGAAGGAGCGTTTCTGGCTCCAGAAATGCATAGAGGCATTCAGGGCCGAGGATTACGACTCGCTGCTCAGGAACGCGCTGGAGCTGGAAAAGGCTGGCGGCGACCCGGCCACTTCCGCCATGTACGTCGGCATAGCCTACTACCACAGGGGCATGTTCAGCGAGGCGAGAAAGACGTTCTATGCCATATATCTCCGCCAGCTCACCAAGGAGAAGCATGTGGACGCCAATGTCATGTTCTACCTTGCCATGTGCGACCTTTATCTGGGGCGGCTGGACAGCGCCATCCAGATACTCAAGAAGCTGGAGGCCAAGTTCCCGGAGAACACGGATTACAAGATGATGCTCTACCTGGCGTTCTACATGAATGGCGAGCCGGAAAACGGGAATTTCGAGCTCGCCGGGGCCTTTGCCGTGGACCCGAAAAAGGCCGGTGAGACGCTGGAGAACATGATGCTTAAGGCCCTGGAGCACGGGAAGCTGAGCGGCACGTCGAAGGTGCTCATCATGGGGCTGCTGAAGAAGCTGAAGGCCGGCGAGCCCGGCTAATGCCTCAGCGGCGCCTGTTTCTGCGGCTGGCCCTCCTGGACCGCCTTTTCTATGGACTGCACCGTGATGCGGTACAGCTCTTTCTCGTTGGCGCCTAAGCTGGGGACGTCCTGCAGCCTCCGCAGCGTGGGTATCAATTCTGACGCCTTTATCAGCGGAGCGATTATGGTGGATACGGTCACGCTATTGTCTATGTTCCCTTGTCCCCTCAGGAAAACCGAGTTCATCCTCGCTATGACGGATTTCCTGAACACGGGATCCTCGTCCGCGAATTTGACCAGCAGCCCGGAGCACGTCATCAGGATGCCTTGCTCGAATCCTTTCATGGCGGCGCGCTCGAAGAAATAATCCTTGAAATTCCCCTTGAAATTGCCGAAGAACGCCTTTCCGGCAGCCCGGTTCATCTTCTGGTCCTCGCTGAGTTCCGTGAATTGGTTCGCCCTGAAAAGTTTCTCGGCCGTGATCGTGAAAATTATGGCGGCGGCCTTGGGGTCCTTCATCACCGCATCCTGCTGGCTTTTGGCAAATTCCTCGGCAATGGCGACTTTGTCGTCCTTGTCCTTCGC
Organism: uncultured Microcaldota archaeon; assembly: GCA_903835385.1. GTDB lineage: Archaea > Micrarchaeota > Micrarchaeia > Anstonellales > Bilamarchaeaceae > CAILMQ01. The sequence continues at coordinate 64,856 of CAILMQ010000015.1, forward strand.
GTCCGTTATCCTACGCGGATACACCACGACCTCGGCGTATTTCGCGTCCACCAACCTCAGCTCGGCCGTGGTGTAATTGTTCTTATTATACTTTGTTTCCGGGTCTGCCATACCAATCACTACTCAAAGCTGTTCGCTTCAGATGCAACCTGCTCGGTTCCTTTTTCATGGTTCCCCTCGATACCATGTGCCGCGGTTTTCGCAACTTTCGCGCTCTTTCCGATAACCTCGGCGGTTTTTTCTGCCTTTCCGACAACCTCGGCGGTTTTTTCCATGGAGCGCGCCGCGGACGTGATGCTCTCGAGTGTCGTCGCGCCCTCCTCTGCGGCCATTGCGACGCGCCCTCCCATGCCGACCACCGCGCCGACCGTGCCGGTCGCAGCAGTCGCTTCTACCGCAGCGCTCGCGGCGCGGGCCCCTTTTGCGAGCTTTGCGATGTGTCCCACCGGAAGATGCGCGAACGCGCCGAGCGCCGCTCCCTTCCATGCCGCGCTTCCGGCCTCCCCGAGGCTTATCAGCCTGCCTTCGCTTATGCCGACCATTGCTGCGTCGGCGCCTATTCCGACTACTGCGCCAGTCGCAGCGGAGGTGCCCACCGTGACGCCTACTCCGGCCACCGTTGCTTCGCCTACGGCATGGGCGAGCGCATGGGCAAGCATGCCTCCGGCTCCCATGCCGACCACCGTAAGGACGATTCCCGCGGTCACGGCGGCCCCGGTCCGGAATTCCTGCTCCGCCCTCTGGTTGGACCTGCCTGCGGCGATTGCCATCTCGTTATACGACTCCCGGTTCTCCAGGCCCAGGTCCACGATGGTGGAAAGATTGGCGTAAAGCTTCTCGGCATATTCGCCTTTTTTGCCGCCAAGCTGCACGTCGCTCTGGCGCGAGAGCGTGCCGGCGTATGTCGCCGCCTGCTGGGTGGCCCGGAGCATCTTCTCGAAGTTGTCGGATATCCTGACGGCGTTGTCGCTCAGGATTGCGGCGTCCTCACCGAGCTGCCTTGCGGTGGAGCCTGCGATGACCGGGCTTGCTATCGCATCCCTGGAATGTTTGGCCCGGGTGGATTCCAGGTACGTGACCTGGCCCTCAAGCGATGCGGCGAGGCTCTTCGCCATCTGCGGCGTGAATTCGGCCGGATTCCTTGCGAAGAACCCTCCCACCGCATTTAGGGACTGCTGCGTCCTGGCCTCGTTGCCGAGGCGCTGGTCCTGCTGTATGCGCACCAGGTTCACTGTGAGCTCCCGCTGCGCGGGGCTGAGCTTTTGCACGTCTAATGTGTGGGGCTGCTCCATTTCCTTGAACGCCATGGAATTCACTTTGCGCGCAACCTATTTTATTGCTTCGTAAATTCGCGCACGCCTATGCCAGGTCCTTTTTCACCCTTTCCACGCCGAGTGCGAAAAGCAGCTTGCCCAGGCGCGGGCCGCGCTCCTTGCCAAGCAGCGCGCGGTAGAGCTCCGCGAAAAGCGCCTTTGGCTCGATATTGTTCGCTTTCGCGAAATCAAAGACCGCGTTGTGTATTGCGAGCGCGTCCATGCCCTCATCCAGCTGAGAAAATAGCTTTTTTACGTTCCCGGTCGCGCTCATTGCGCCGGGCTGATACTTGAAGCGGTAGTCCTCGGGCATGAAATCCCTGGCTACCCACGCCTCTATGTAGGGGCGAAGGTAGGCGGTTCCATCAGGATCCCGGGCTATCTCCGCGACCTTTTCCCAGTCACCGTAAATCTGGTAATAGAGGAGCACATCCAGGAACGGCACCTTCCAGTTCATCTTGTCGCTCGAGAGCTCGAAGGCTATCGCCATCTTCCTCTCGTGCCGGTTCAGTTTCTCCTTGTCCTGGCCGGACAGCTGCGCGGCGAGCTGGAAATCCTCCATGGCCTTGAGCAGGTTCTCCGGAGTCGGGTTGATGTCCACGTTCTCCTCGAGGTCCGGCTTGATGAGGATGTATTTCAGTATCTCCGGCGGCACCAGTTTAACGAGATCGGAAACCCCCATGCCTATGCCTTTTGATTTCGAATACTTCTTGCCCTGGAACAGTATGAAGCCGTATTTGAACGGGATATGGTAGTCGGCCTTCATGAGATTGAGCGTTATCGCCTTGCAGGTGTCCTCAGAGCCGCCCTTGGTGTGATGGTCCATGCCTGCGCCCTCGATGCTGGTGCCGAATACCTGTTTCCATGCGGGCCAGTGGAGGCGCCAGGTGAGCTTGTATTTATGGTCCGATATCTTCGCCTTGCCCGCGTGGCCGCAGCCTTGGGCGTATTTCACGTCCTTGTCGCACACGTATTCGTAGGAATCGTCCGTGTGGCTGGTTACCCTTGTCGTAGCAACCCTGCCGCATTTCTCGCAAATCGGCATTATGGGGGACCAGTCCTTCTTTTCCGTTTTTCCGCTCGTCTCCTCAACAATCCTTTTCGCTTCCGCCTCGTTCTTGAGATAGAACCTCGCCCACGCGTCGAACTTTCCATCCCCGTAAAGGTCGTTCATGCGGAGCACTGTGGCTTTCACGCCGAAGCGGGCCATGAGCGCCACGACCTCCTCCAGAAAATGGTCGCCGAAGCTTTTCGCTTTCCCTGTAGGGTCCGGGACGTCGGATAACGGTTTCCCCAGGTGCGGCTCCAGCTGGGCCTTGTACTGCTCCATGGCCAGAGGCACGGAATCGAACGCATCAAGTATGTCCGCTAGAAAATAGAACGTGGCTTTCCTGCCCCGCTTCTCGAGCTGCTTCCGTATGGAATCCGGGAACAGGAACTCGCATAGCGTTCCGAGGTGCGCGGGGCCGGAAGTGGTTATGCCGCTCGTTATCACGTAGGGCTCCTTCTTCTCCGCTATCACGCGCTCGGCCAGCCACTCGGACCAGTGCTTGTGCTTGGATGGCGAATCGTCGGATTCGCCATGGCGCACAAATTTTTGCGAAAATTTATGCTCGGCTTTGTCCATGGGAAGAATATGAAAAAGAAGGTTTTTATGGGCTCAGGTAGGCCGGTGCTGCGCTACTGTTTCTTCCTGATGCCGTTCCAGAACGAATACGTGTAGGGGAGCAGGGCGGAATTGGAGAGCGACGCGTCCAGGAGCCCCAATAGCACCCTGACCAGCGCACTGGCGGCCATGACGGCCAGGTAGGCCAATGGGGATATCAATGCCGCACCCAGGCCCAGGCCCGAGAACAGGATGGAAACCCCGAACGCCAGCAGCATGAACGGCACGGCGAGTGCCAGGTAGCTTAAGACGAATACCGCATCGTACACGGCCACGCCGAAAAGATTTTCCCTGATCAGCGAGACGGAAGCCGACAGCGCCTCGTAAGCCTGCTTCTCCCCCAGGGTGAGCTCCCAGCGCCAGAACTGGGAAAGGAAAATATAAGCCAGAAGGAAAGCGGTTGCGTACAGGGCGAACACTATTAAGGATATCAGGAACAGGTTCGGGTGGCCCAGGAGCAGGAAGAGCAGGAGCAGCGGGATGCCCAGGAAAACCACCATTATGACGAAATTCAGCAGGATGTAGCCCAGCACACGGAGCCGCATCTTTCCGGAAAGGCTCCAGATGCCCGAGTATGCGCCTTCGAACTGCTCCTTGACAATTGGAAGGGCGGTGAAGGATATGGAGTTGCTCATCCAGGCGATTGCCAGCTCCGCCACCAGCGCCCAGATGGCGACGAGCGCGAGCAGCATCCTGTTGCCGGCCACGTAGTTCACCAGCGCGTTAACAGAGGTGAAGGGGGCTCCGGCTGCCGCGAGCATGCCGGCTGCGACCAGTCCGGCTAAGACCATCAAGCCGATATTCACGAGCATGACCGCGAGCTCCACCTTCAGCATCTTGAAGAAGAGGCTCATGAAGTTGGCCTTGAGAAACTCGAATGTCGGGCCCACGAGCCCGAGCGCGCTGTCCACCGCGTCCTTCGGCCTGGCTGCCGGGGCATTTTCCGGGCTTTTTTTGACAGGTGGCATGCCTTACACTCTCCGCCATGGTTTAAAATAAAGCGCCCCCATCGGGATTTGAACCCGAACCACAGCCTTCGGAGGGCCGTGTCTTATCCAGGTTAGACTATGAGGGCACTGCGGTATTCTTTCTGTATTCACATTATAAGGTTATTCGTCGTGTTCTTACTGTATCCCTCATGTTCGACGCATCGAACATGGAGCCCCGCATCCGAAGCGTCGGATGCGAGGTCTAAGAATTCGTCGTCTTCAGTTTGACTTGCGCTCCGAAAGTCCTTCGGTGCCTGACTTGCGACACGCAATCAAACGCGGGTTTTATATTATTTATCCGCGTTAGCTGGATTATGAGGAACGCGCTGTTCGCCCTGGCAATCATCGCGTTCGTGCTTTTTGCAGGCTGCACGCGGCCCCAGGGCCCGGTGCAGCTGAACGGGGTGGAAGTTAACAATTACAGCGGAAGCAATTTCTCGTCCGTGAATCTCTCTTCGGTGAACGACTTCAGGGAAAACTCCATTCATGGCCCGCAGTACATAGACGAAGGCTCCTACAGGCTGAAAATAACCGGGCTGGTGGACACTCCCGAGGAATACACCTACCAACAGGTGATTGGCGGCCATCAGGGCTACCAG